>NZ_JHVK01000001.1:0-300000 GCF_000620105.1 Microvirgula aerodenitrificans DSM 15089
ACTGGTCAAGCAGACACAGCGCTTTGCCGACGCGATCAAGGCCGGCAAGCTGGAGGAAGCCCGGGCGCTGTACGCGCCGACCCGTCGCCACTACGAGCGGATCGAACCGATTGCGGAACTGTTCTCTGACCTGGACACCGCCATTGACGTGCGCGAAGACGACTTCAAGGACAAGGCCAGCGACCCGAACTTCACCGGCTTCCACCGGCTGGAGAAAGCCCTGTTTGCCGACAACAGCACCAGGGGGCTGGACAAGCTGGCCGACAAGCTGGTGGCGGACACGGTGGAACTGCAGACGCGGATCAAGTCACTGAGCATTCCGCCGGCGAAGATGGTCGGCGGTGCGGCCGGTCTGATCGAAGAAGTGGCGGCGACCAAGATCAGTGGCGAGGAAGATCGCTACAGCCATACCGACCTGTGGGACTTCCACGCCAATGTCGAAGGCGCACGCAAGATCGTCGATCTGCTGCGACCGCTGCTGCAGAAGGCTGATGCCGCGCTGCTGGCCCGCATCGATGGCAACTTCAAGGATGTCGACACGTTGCTGGGCAAATACCGCGCAGCGGACGGCGACGGTTTTGTCGACTACGGCAAGGTGACCGATGCCGACCGCACGGCAATGAAGGGCCCGATCAATACCCTGGCGGAAGACCTGTCCCGCCTGCGTGGCGTGCTCGGCCTCGACTGACCCCTCCTCATGCCCTGCCGGCAAGGGATTCGTCGGCAGGGGACGGAATACCATCATGACTGAAAAAACAGATATTCCTGTGTCCGGGGCAGCGGCCCCCGCCTGCCCGTCGCGTCGCAAATGGCTGCTGGGCATGAGCGCTTTCGGCGGCGGCGCGGTGCTGGGCGCTGCCGGCGCCACCAGCTGGTTCCGCCGGCCGGCTGCTGACCCGGCCCGTGAGCAAGTGCCATTCGACGGTGTTCACCAGGCCGGCATCGTGACCGCAGCCCCGCAGGAAGCGATTTTCATCGCCTTCGACGTGCTGGCGCGCAACCGCGAACAACTGGCCGCGCTGTTCCGGCAACTGACCGAACGCATCCGCTTCCTGACTCGTGGCGGCCCGGCGCCGGTGGGCGACGCCCGGCTGCCGCCCATGGACTCCGGCGTGATGGGCGCCGAGATCGTGCCGGACGGGCTGACCATCACGGTGGCGGTCGGCGCGACACTGTTCGACGCGCGCTTCGGCCTCGAGGCGCGCAAGCCGCGGCATCTGGTCCATATGGAAGCCTTTCCGAACGACGCACTCGACGCCGGCTGGTGTGATGGCGACCTGCTGCTGCAGTGCTGCGCCCATTCGCGAGAGACGGTCATTCATGCCGTGCGCGACATCATCAAGCACATGCCGGACAAACTGGCGCCGCGCTGGAAGATGGACGGTTTCCTGCCGGCATCGGCCGTGCGCAGCGGCAGTACGCCGATCAACCTGTTCGGCTTCAAGGACGGGACCGGCAATCCGTCGACGGGCGATGACAAGCTGATGGACGACATGGTCTGGGTCGGCAGCAAGGACCAGGAGCCGGACTGGGCTGCCGGCGGCAGTTATATGGCGGTGCGTCTGATCCGCTTTCTGCTGGAGCAGTGGGACCGCACGCCGCTGGGCGAGCAGCAGACCGACTTTGGCCGCGACAAGGCCTCCGGTGCGCCGCTGGGCCGCAAGGCAGAGTTTGACGACCCGGGCTTCGCCGCCGACCCCGATGGCAAGGGCGTGCCGCTCGACTCGCACATGCGTCGAGCCGAACCGCGCCGGCACGGTCGCCACGATGCCAGGCTGCTGCGCCGCAGCTACAGCTATTCGGCCGGGCTGACCCGTTCCGGGCAGCTGGACATGGGGCTGGTGTTTGTCAGCTTTCAGGCCAATCTGCAGACCGGCTTTATCGATACGCAAAAGCGCCTGGACCGCGAGCCGCTGGAGGAATACATCAAGCCGTTTGGCGGCGGGTATTTCTTTGTGTTGCCGGGGGTGAGCGCGCGCGAGGGACTGGGGGAGGGCTTGCTGCGCGGATAGGTGGAAATAGGCGGATGGCATCTGCCGCCCGCCCGCCTGACGCAAAAAAGGCCTGCATTTCTGCAAGCCTTTTGAATTCTGGTGGCCAGGGGCGGAATCGAACCGTCGACACGCGGATTTTCAATCCGCTGCTCTACCAACTGAGCTACCTGGCCATCTCTCGTTGCTGCGCTGTGCGCTGCGTTGAGGACGCGAATTAAACCGTAAACCGGGGTGGTGGTCAAGCGCTTTCTGCAAAAAAGTGCCGCCGGCCGAAATGGCGGCCGGATTTCCGGCTTTTTGCAAATCGCCGGGCTGGCCGGTTCAGCGGCCCGGCTGTACTGGCTGGGCGGCGATAAAGGCCGGCAGGGTCATCAGATGGGCGTCGATGGCGACCAGGCGCGGGAAGTCGTCCAGCGGCAGGTCGTAGCGGCGTGCCGTGTACAGCTGCGGGGCCAGGCACAGGTCGGCCAGCGTCACCGTGTCACCATGGCAGCAGGCACCGGCATTGTCGGCCGCCAGCCGCTCCAGCGTGGCCAGACCGCTGTGGATCCAGTGCCGGACCCAGTTGCCGCGCTGCATGTCGTCAGCGCCGAAGTCCGCTTCCAGCTGCTGGAGCACGCGCAGGTTCTGCAGTGGATGGGTGTCGCAGGCCAGGGTCAGCGCCATCGAGCGGATGGTGGCACGCGCACGCGGGTTTGGTGGCAGCAGCGGCGGGGTGTCCGGCCAGGCTTCGTCCAGATAGGCGCAGATGGCCAGCGATTGCGACACGCGCAGGGCGCCGTCGACCAGCAGTGGCACCAGCCCGGCCGGATTCAGCCGCAGGTAGTCGGCATCGCGCTGCTGGCCGTGGCGCAGGTCCACCGGCCGCGACTCGAATTCGAGCCCTTTCAGGTGCAGCGCAATCCGCACCCGGTAGGCCGCACTGGAACGCCAGTAGTCGTAAAGAATCAGCATGCGGCCACCTGCTGCTCGATGGCGCCAAAGACCGACTGGCCGTCGCTGCCGCGCATGTCGAAGCGGACCTTGTCGCCAGGCATCAGCCAGGGGGTGTGCGGAGTGCCGTCGGCCTGGTGCTCGCGCATGCGCCGTTCGGCAATGCAGGCTTCGCCGACCGATGGGTCGGCATTGGATACCGTGCCGGAGCCGATAATGCTGCCGGCGACCAGTGGGCGGGTGCGTGCCGCATGGGCAATAAGCTGCGGAAAGGAAAAATGCATGGCACTGGCATGCGGGTGGCCGAACGGTTTGCCGTTCAGCGTCACCTCCAGCGGTAACTGCACGCGGCCGTCATGCCAGGCGTCACCAAGCTCGTCGGGGGTGACGGCAACCGGGCTGGCGCTCGACGCCGGCTTGCTCTGGTAGAAGCCGAAGCCGCGCGCCAGCTCGGCGGGAATCAGCCCGCGCAGGCTGACGTCGTTGACCAGCATCAGCAGGCGGATGCCGGTGGCCGCAGTCAGTTCGTCGCAGCCGGCCGGCAGGTCGCCGGTAATCGCGGCAACTTCGCCCTCGAAATCCAGGCCCCAGGCTGCATCGCGCCACGGGATCGGCGCGGTCGGTGCCAGCCAGCCGCCACTGTCGCCCTGATACATCAGCGGCGTCTGGTACAGCTCGGCCGGCATGTCCGCACCCCGGGCCCGCCGTACCAGTTCGACGTGGGACAGAAAGGCGCTGCCATCAGCGAACAGATAGGCGCGGGGCAGCGGGGCTGCGCAGTCGGCGGCGACGAATGGCAGGCTGCCGGACAATTCGCCGTTGTCGAGTGCGGCGGCGATTTCAGCCAGCCGCGGGGCGACCTGTTCCCACCGGTCGAGGGCGTCCTGCAGCGTTGGCGCGATGCCGGGCACGGCCACGCAGCGGCTCAGGTCGCGGCTGACTACCACCAGGCGGCCATCGCGGCCGTGTTTGATTGACGCAAGTTTCATGGTGTCCCTGTCGTGTCCCGGTTGGTCTGGTGCTCAGCCCTTCCAGGAATCCGCGTAAGCCGTCCATTCCACGCCGTCCGGCAACGGCGCAACCAATAGGGGTTTGCGACTGTCCACCATCACCGCGACCTCGTCGGTAAAGGCCCGCGCGCCGGCCGCCGCCGTGGCGAAGGCTTTCGGATGCGGGCCGTGGGGCAGGCCGGTCGGATGCAGCGTGGCCATGCCCGGGTAGATGTGGTCGCGGCTCATGAACTCGCCGGCGTGATAGAAGATAAATTCATCGTAGTCGTCATTGCTGTGGAAAAACGGCAGTTTCAATGCGCCAGGGTCGGATTCCAGCGGGCGGGGTACAAAAGTGCTGATCATGAAGCCCGGCGCGAAGAAGGTCGCGTGCACGGTCGGCGGCAGGTGGTAGCGATGGCTCATGACCGGGCGGATGTCGCGCCAGTTGAGCGCGAACGCACACAGGTCGCCGTGCCAGCCGATGCTGTCCAGCGGATTGAACGGGTAGCGCAGCGTGCTGACGCGGTCGAAACGCTTGACCCGGACCGCAGTCGGCGTATCGCCCTGCTGGGCCAGAAAGGCATCGTCGATGACCGGCGTGCGCAGGCAGGCGGCGTCGAACAGGGCGTGGCGGCCAAGCAGGCCCCTGTCCGGCAGATCGTAGCGACCGTCGATGGCCTCGATCAGCAGCATCGGCCCCGGTGTCGCCGGTTCCAGCCGCCACAGCGCACCACGCGGCAGCAGCAGGTAGTCGCCGTCGCGGTAGTCGAGCCGGCCCCAGTCGCAGAACAGCGTGCCGGCACCGGCATGGACGAACAGCAGCAGGTCGCCATCGGCGTCGCGTACCAGCGGTGTCGGTTGCCCTGCGCGCCATTGGCGGATGGCCAGTTGCCGGTTGCCGAGCAGCAGCGGCGCGCTCCACGGGCAGGTATCACTGGCGGGCAGCAGGTTGAAATCGAATGCGCGCGGCCGCAGCTCGCCGTCGATCGCTGACCAGCCGGTCGGCGGGTGGGCGTGATGGAAGTGACAGGCCGGACCGGCAAAGCCGTCACGGCCCATCTCGCGTTCGTAGCTGCCTGCCGGCAGGTCGGCATGCGCCTGCGGCGAGTGGCGGCCCTGTGCCAGCGGCCAGTAGATCGGTGAGGTGCTCATTGCGGGGCCCCCGTGTCGGACAGCACACCCCGTGCGACCTGGTCGCGCTCGATGGCCTCGAACAGCGCGCGGAAATTGCCTTCGCCGAAGCCCTCGTCACCCTTGCGCTGGATGATCTCGAAGAAAATCGGCCCGATGACGGTATCGGTGAAAATCTGCAGCAACCGCCCGCCGCCGGGGCTGCCGTCGATCAGGATGCGATCGCTGCGCAGACGCGCCAGGTCTTCGCCATGGCCGGGCAGGCGGGCATCGACGCCGTCGTAGTAGCTGTCCGGCGTGTCGAGAAAACGCACGCCGCGCGCACGCAGTGCCTCGACTGTTGCATAGATGTCGTCGCAGCCGAGCGCGATGTGCTGGACCCCTTCGCCATGGTAGGCGCGCAGGTACTCCTCGATCTGCGAGCGGTCATCGGCCGATTCGTTGATCGGGATGCGGATCTTGCCGCACGGGCTGGTCATCGCCCGGCTCCTGAGCCCGGTCAGTTTGCCCTCGATGTCGAAATAGCGGATCTCGCGGAAATTGAACAGCCGCTGGTAGAAACCGGCCCAGTCGTCCATATGGCCGCGTTCGACGTTGTGGGTCAGGTGATCGATGCCGGTCAGGCCGCACCCCCGGGTATCGGCCGGGGTCAGCCGGAAATCGACGTCGTACAGCGAATGCTCGCCGAAGCGCTCGACCAGGTACAGGCAGGCGCCGCCGATGCCCCTGATCGCCGGCAGGTTCAGTTCCATCGGCCCGGCGCGGTGCGGAACGCCCTCGGCGCCGAGCTCGAGCGCGCGCCGGTAGGCATCGGCGGCATTGCCGACCCGGAAGGCAAAGGCGCACACCGACGGGCCGTGCAGGCGGGCGAAGTCGGCGCCGAAACTGGCCGGTTCGGCATTGACGATGAAATGGATATCACCCTGCTGCCACAGCGCGACGCGCTTGGTGCGGTGCAGGCCGGTACGGACGAAGCCCAGTTGGGTGAACAGCGCTTCCAGCGCCGCGGGCTCGGGGGCGACGAATTCGATGAACTCGAAACCGTCGGTTCCCATCGGATTGAGGGGGTCTGCCATGCGTATTGTCTCCTCGTGTGTTCCCGCTCTGGATGGCGGGAATCGGGTGCTGCCGGTGTTGCTCAGCCGAGCCGGGCCTCGCGGCACCAGGCGGCAAAATCGTCTTCGAGCTGGTCGAAACTGTCGATGACGAACAGGTCGTTCTGCATGTGCCAGATGTCGTAATCGCGCGCGGCGATGGCATCGAGGTCGAAATCGTGGCGGGTAACCGCGTCGGACAGACTGTGCAGCACCTCGCCCGGTGATGACACGATGCCCGAACCATAGATGCGCAGCCCTTCGGCCGCACGAATCAGGCCGAACTCGACCGTGTACCAGTAGATGCGCGGCAGCCACTCGGTGGCCGGATGGCCGCTGGCGAACGCTGCCTTGCCGGCATGACCGAAGCGCTCGAAGAAAGCGGCGAAGCGCGAGTGGGTCAGCAGCGGTGCGTGGCCGATCAGGTCATGGAACATGTCCGGCGCCGGGGTGTAGTCGAGCTCGTCCGGCTTGCGGATAAAGTCGGTGGACGGAAAACAGCGTCCGGCCAGCAGGGTGAAGAAGTCGTCGTTCTCGACCAGTCCGGCGACCCGGGTCAGCCGCCAGCCGGTGTATTGCTCGATGCGGCGGCT
Source organism: Microvirgula aerodenitrificans DSM 15089 (assembly GCF_000620105.1). Taxonomy (NCBI): domain Bacteria; kingdom Pseudomonadati; phylum Pseudomonadota; class Betaproteobacteria; order Neisseriales; family Aquaspirillaceae; genus Microvirgula; species Microvirgula aerodenitrificans. The sequence continues at coordinate 6,738 of NZ_JHVK01000001.1, forward strand.
GATGTCGACCAGTCGTGGCAGCCGGGTTTCCGACAGCTCCAGCCGGGCCAGACCGGCCAGGTACTCGTCACAGGCGCGGCCGGGCAGCAGTTCGCGCTGGCGCGCATACAGGCGCGTCCAGGTCTCATGCTCGGTATCGCTGTAGTCGGGGACAGGGAAAGTGGCCAGATCGACCATGCAGGCGGTGTCGGATGGGGCGGACATCAGGGGCTCCCGGGCGACCGTCCCGGGCAGGGAAGGCGCGATATGGACCGGACGAAGTCGTCAATTAGAGCGTAGACGTCGCACAAAGCAATTTTGTTGCATTGTTGCTCATGGGTACAATATGCGGGACATGAATCACGGATTCAGCGCAATCTGGATAGCACGAAATGCCAAGCCTCGAACTAGACAAGACAGACATCAAGATTCTCGCCGCCCTGCAGAAGAATGGCAGGCTGACCAATGTGGAGCTGGCCGAAACCGTCGCCCTATCGCCCTCGCCGTGCCTGCGACGCCTGAAGCAGCTGGAGGAAAGCGGCGTGATCCGCCAGTATGTGGCCCTGCTCGAGCCGGCCCGTATCGGGCTGGGCCTGCAGGCATTCGTCCGCGTATCGCTGGAAAAGCGCGACGGCGAGTCGATCAACGCCTTCAGCCGCGCGGTGCGCAGCTGGCCGGAAGTCATCAGCGGCTTCGCCATGACCGGCGAAGTGGACTTCCTGCTGCACGTGTATTTCGAGGACCTGGAGCACTTCTCGCGCTTCATCATGAACACGCTGATCACCCACCCGGGCGTGTCGGACGTGAAATCCAGCTTCGTGCTGAACGAGATCAAGCACACGACAGCGTTGCCGCTGTCGCATATGGGCATCCCGTCCTGAGCGCAGGCGTCACGGGGCCGGGCGCAGTCCCGGCCGGATCGCATCCAGTATCTCCGGGGCATCCGGTTTGGTGAGCGTGCCGAAAGCGGTAACGGTCTTGCCGCCCGGCGCGATCACGTACTTGTGGAAATTCCAGCGCGGCACGTCGCCGGTTGCCGCCTTCAGTTGTTTGAAGAACGGGATGGCCTTGCTGCCGGTCACCACCGAGCTTTCCACCATCGGGAACTGGACGAAATAAGTCAGCCGGCAGAAATCGCCGATTTCCTTGTTGCTGGGAAGCTCCTGGCGGAAGTCGTTGCTCGGGAAACCGATGACCAGCAGCCCGCGCGGCTTGTAGTCGCGGTACAGCTTTTCCAGCGCGTCGAACTGCGGCGCAAAGCCGCACTTGCTGGCGGTGTTTACCACCAGAATCGGCTGATCCGCGTACTGACACAGGTCGAGGCTGCTGCCGTCCAGCAGTTTGAAGCGGTGGTCGAGCAGCGGCGGGCAGGCGGCATTGGCCATGCCGGCGATCAGCAGCAGGGAGAGAGGAAGCAGGCGGGGCATCAGGAGTCCTGTCTATCGAGTCATCTTCAAACCTGATGATAGAGCGAATGGAGCGCCCTGATGCCCTTGTCCGTTGCCTATTCCTTTGCTGCCGCGTCCTCGGCAATCTGACGATGCACTTCCGCCATGTCGACCGACTTGATCTGCCCGATCAGCTGTTCGAGCTGGGGCGCGGACAGTGCGCCGGCCTGGTTGAACAGCATCACCTGTTCGCGGAACACCATCAGCGTCGGGATCGAGCGGATGCGGAAAGCATTGGCCAGGTCCTGTTCTTCCTCGGTGTTGATCTTGACGAAGCGTATGTCCGGATGGGCTTCGGATGCGGCTTCGAACACCGGGGCGAAATTGCGGCACGGGCCGCACCACGGCGCCCAGAAATCGACGACAAGCGGACGCTCATCGTCCAGCGCGGTTTTGAATGTGTCCTGATTCAGGTTTTCGACGGCCATGAGGGTCTCCTTTGCATTGGGCGGCGCGAGTGGCCGGATGCTGCGCAGATGGCGTCGCCTGCCGGCAAGGCAAGCGGCGGGCGGGATTGAATTTTTCATCCCGCCCGATAGTGTCGCACTATGCCATGCCTGTGCGCTGTGTCAGGCGGACAAGCAGGGCGGCCAGCGATGCCGCCGTGGCCAGGGCAATAACCCCCGTCCAGCCCCATTGCGCCAGCGCCAGACTGCCGAGCGCCGCGCCCGTTGCCATGCCGATGAACACCCCGGTGAACAGCAGGGCATTCAGGCGGCTGCGTGCAGCGGGCTCAATGCCATAGACCTGGGTCTGGTGGGCGACCAGTGCCGCCTGGATGCCGAAGTCGAAACCTGCTGCCGCGAGGGCGATCAGGGCCAGCTGGGCCGTCGCGGGCAGCAGGACAGCCAGGCCGAGCAGAGCGAACGACAGCGCTGCCAGCCCGGCGCCGAGGCGCATGACCCGTTCCGGACCCTTGCGATCGGCCAGACGACCGGCCAGCGGGGCCGCCAGCGCCCCGGCGGCACCGGCCAGGCCAAAGGCTCCGGCGGCAGCGCTGCCCAGATGGAAGGACGCATGCAGCATCACGGCCAGCGTGGACCAGAAGGCACTGAAGCCGACCGACAGCAGGCCCTGGGCCCAGGCTGCACGGCGCAGCGCCGCATGGCGACGCCACAGCACCAGCAGCGAATGCATCAGCGCGCCATAAGCCAGTTGCGTGGTGGGCCGGAAGCGGGGCAGGCCGCGCCAGGCGGCGAGGCCGGTCAGGGCGATGGCCGCGGCGGCGGTGACATACATCGTGCGCCAGCCGAAATGCTCGGCCACAAAACCGCTGACCACCCGCGACAGCAGAATGCCCAGCAGCAGGCCGGTCATCACCGTGCCGACAATCCTGCCGCGCTGGGCGGCGGGCGCCAGGATCGCGGCGGCCGGCACGATGTCCTGTGCCAGCGTCGCCGTCAGCCCGACCGCCGCGCTGCTGACCAGCAGTGGCGCGATGCCGGGGGCGAGCCCGCTCAGCAGCAGGGCCAGCGTCAGCAGCACGGCCTTGGTCACGATGATCAGGCGGCGGTCGAAACGGTCGCCAAGCGGAGCCAGCAGCAGGATGCCCAGCGCATAGCCGAGCTGGGTCAGGGTCGGCACCAGACCGGCCATCCGGTCGCTGGTCTGCAGGTCGGGGCCCAGCACGCCCAGCATCGGCTGGCTGTAGTACAGCGAGGCCACGCTCAGCCCGGCGCCGGCCGCCAGCAGCAGCACCAGTTGGCGCGAGGGAGCTGGCTGGCTGGTTTCATGCGTTAATTGGATGGTGGTCATGGCGCGGATCTTTCTGTGGAAACGAACGATGGCGCCAGTTTCTGCGCCGGAGCCCGAATCCGGTAGTCACCGCCGACGCAGATTTGTTATACGCTTGACGTATGAAAGACACCGATTTTGCCGGCCTGGACCGGATCGGACTGATGCAGACCTTCGTCCGCATCGTCGAAGCGGGCAGCCTGTCGGCCGCCGCGGCGCAACTGGAGACCAGCCAGCCAACGGTCAGCCGGCGGCTGCAGACACTGGAACGCGCACTCGGACTGAAGCTGCTGCAGCGCTCGACCCATGCCATGACCCTGACCGACGACGGCCGGCGCTGCTTCGCCCATGCCAAGACGCTGCTCGACAGCTGGCAGGCGATGAGTGCGGACCTGCGCGGGGTCAAGGACGAGGCGGAAGGTCATCTGCGCGTCATCGCGCCGCATGCGTTTGGCCAGGGCCAGCTGATTGCGCCGCTGATGGCCTATCTGGATCGCCATCCGCGGGTGACAGTGGAATGGCTGCTGCATGACCGGCGGCCGGATTTCATCGCCGAAGGCATCGACTGCGCCATTCAGGTCGGGTCGGTAGATGATCCGTCGGTGGTGGCCATCCGGCTGGCCGAAGTGCCGCGCATTGCCGTGGCCGCACCGTCGCTGCTCGCCGGGCGGCCTTTGCCCACCTCGGCGGCAGCGCTGGAGACACTGCCGTGGCTGGCGCTGCAGACCTTCTATCGTCACGAAGTGGCACTGACGTCGCTGGGTGACGGCGATGTCCACCGCTTTGCCATCCGGCCACGGTTGAGTACCGACAGCCTGTACGCGCTGCGCAATGCCATGCTGTCGGGGCTGGGGGCCGGCCTGGTGTCCGCCTGGATGGTGAAGGACGACGTGGCGGAAGGGCGCCTGCTGCATCTGGCCCCGGGCTGGCGTGCCGACCCGTTGCCGGTGTTCCTGGTTTACCCGTTCGCAAGTTACTACCCGGCCCGCCTGCGCCTGTTCCTCCAGCTGATGCGCGAGGCGATGCCGGGCATCTCGGGCATGCAGGTGCCATTGCCCTGACCGGAAAAGACGAGAGCAGGCAGGCTGCAGGCAAAAAAAACGCCACGCGGAGAAGCGTGGCGAGAAGTCTGCAAAGGAGAAATAGAGGAGAAACTACATCGAACCGACTGCGGTTCGAAGCGAATATTAGACTTTTCTGGATTCGTAATGTTGATGCATATCAACAAAGCCTGATGGACGAAATCCGGACAAAAAAAACGCCACGGTGGGGCCGTGGCGTGAAGTCTGCAAAGGAGAAATAGAGGAGAAACTACATCGAACCAACTGCGGCTCGGTTTGTATATTAGAGAAAAGCGGAAAACTAACTTTGACGAAAATCAAATTTCCGTGCGCTTGCCGGACTCAGGCCCTGGCCTGCAGGCGGAAGCACTGGTGGATCTTGCGGTTGCGGAAGTCCTCGGGCACCGAAACCGCGCTGATATCCTCCAGCCGGTACTTGTCCGCCAGGTCGGCGTCCAGCCTGAAGCCGCGCAGATTGGTCGAAAAGTACAACGTGCCGCCGGGGGCGAGCACCATCATCGCGCTGTCGATCAGCCAGCCGTGATCGCGCTGGATGTCGAGTACGTCGATCATCTTCTTCGAGTTGGAGAAGGTCGGCGGGTCCATGACGATCAGGTCGAAATGTTCGCCGTCGCGAATGGTGTCGTCCAGCCACTGGAACACGTCGGCGCGGTCGCGACGGTGCGCCGCCGGGTCGGTGAAGCCGTTCAGCTCCATGTTCAGACCGGCCCACTGCAGATAGGTGTTGGACAGATCCACCGTCACTGTCTCGCGCGCGCCCCCCGCCGCCGCGTAGACGCTGAAACTGCCGGTATAGGCGAACAGGTTCAGGAAACGCTTGCCGGCCGCTTCCTGACGGATGCGGGCGCGGGTCGGGCGATGGTCGAGAAACAGTCCGGTATCCAGATAGCTGTCGAGATTGACGCGAAATTTCAGCCCGGCCTCCTCGACGACGAAGAAGGCGCCGTCCTCGCCGGTCTTTTCGTACTGGGCCAGGCCCTTCTGCCGGCGACGGGTCTTGAAGGCGATGGTCTCGAACGCGACGCCGAGCGCCTCGCTGGCCGCCGCCTTGACGCCTTCGACCCAGACTTCGTGGGTATCTTCGTCCTGCTGCCAGCCGGTGTCGTACTCGGCGATATGCAGGCGGTCGGCGTAGCGGTCGATGGCGACGGGAAACTCGGGCAGGTCGCGATCATAGACGCGATAGCACTGGATGCCTTCCCGGCGGGCCCATTTGCCGAGGTGGCGATCGTTTTTCTTCAGCCGGTTGATGAGCGGGGTGAGGTCGCGCACGGGGAAAATCCTTGATAGGGTAAGCGACCGGCACGCTCCACAGAGGAGGGCGCCGGTTTTGACAACCGATCATTATCCGGGTTCGCCGCCATGCTTGAGCATTTTTTCCTCGGACTGGGCCTGACACTGGCCACGGTGACCCTGCATGTCGCCGGCCTGTACCTGATTCTGCGCGTGCTGCGGCCGGCGCGGAAACGGCAGCGCGTCGTGGCCGAACTGGCCCGTCTCGGGCTGGTGACCTTTGCCCTGCTGCTGGTGCATGCGCTGGAGATGCTGCTGTGGGCGGAAGCGATCCAGTGGCAGACCTCGCTGACGGATTTCAGCGACGCGCTGTACTACTCGATGTCCAGCTACACCACCGTGGGCTATGGCGATGTGGTGCCGAGCGGGCACGAACGCGTCATCGGTCCGTTCGAGGCCATCGTCGGCATCCTGATGGCCGGCCTGTCGACGGCGTTCCTGATCCGGGTCGCGGTGCCGAGCTGGCTGGCCGAGCTGCCGCGCCACCATCCGTAAGCCCGCGGTCCTACAACTGTTTGCGCTCGGCCGGTGTACGCCCGGCCCAGTCGCAGGCGAACTGCCAGGCGACGCGGCCCGAGCGTGCGCCGCGCATCTGCGCCCACAGCAGGGCGGCCTGGCGGGCTTCCTTCGTCAGTTTGAGCTTGAAATGGGAGAGCCAGACCTCGGCGGCGGCCAGGTATTCGTCCTGGCTGAACGGATAGAACGACAGCCACAGCCCGAAGCGTTCGGACAGTGACACTTTTTCCTCCACCGCCTCGCCGGGATGGATTTCGCCATCGACCGAGCGGGTATCGAGGTTGTCGCGCATCCGGTCCGGCAGCAGGTGGCGCCGGTTCGAGGTCGAGTAGACCAGCAGGTTGTCGCAGCGGCGGCTGATGCCGCCGTCCAGCGCGCTCTTCAGCGCCTTGTACGCGTCGTCGCCCTCTTCGAACGACAGGTCGTCACAGAACAGGATAAAGCGTTCGGGGCGGTCGGCCACCTGCTCGATGATGTCCGGCAGATCGGCCAGATGGGTGCGATCGACTTCGACCAGACGCAGTCCCTGCGCGGAGAAGGCCGGCAGCAGGGCCTTGACCAGCGACGACTTGCCCGAGCCGCGCGAGCCGGACAGCAGCACATTGTTGGCCGGACGTCCGGCGACGAAGGCGGCGGTGTTGCGCACCAGCTTGTCCTTCTGCGCGTCGACATTGGCGATGTCGCTCAGGCGGATGCTGTGCGGCTGGTCGACGGCCGCCAGCCAGCCGCGGCCATTGCGCACGCGCCAGCGGAAGGCATGCGCACGCCAGTCGGTGGGTTCCGGCAGTGGCGGCAGCGCGCGATCGAGGCGTTCGAGCAACTGGTCGAACCGGGAAATCAGGGCGTCGATGTGGTCGGTCATGGCGGTTGACGTTCAGGGACTAAATCATCATCAAACCGCCATGACGCCGTCTTGGCAAGTCCCCGCTGTCAGGCGAGTGCGGCCTTTGCGGCTTCCTCCGGGGTCAGGCCGTCATAGAACTGGTCGGTATACCACTCGGCCTGGTCCTCGATATGCTCCTGCGCCTCGGCCACCGTGGCCCCGGCCGCCACCAGGTGGGTTTCCACCTCGGCACACCAGGCCAGCAGCGCCAGTGTTTCGTCGTCCAGCTGTTCGTGTTCCTGTTTTCTGGCCATGGTCGTGCTCCTGAGTGGGGTCGGTCAAGAATCCTGCTCGCCGTTTGCCGCCGTCTTGCCGGCACCGATCCGGCCTTCCTGGCCGGACAGCAGATTGAGGATATTCTGCTTGTGCTTGCGCACCAGCAACAGGGCGATGACGACAATGGCGCCAAAGTAGACGCCGGGCTGGATAAAGGCCGTGGCGACCGGCGCGGCGATGGCGGCCAGAATGGCGGCCAGCGACGAGTAGCGGGTCGTGGCGGCGATCAGCAGCCACACGGCGGCCGAACTCAGCGCAATCAGCGGATTGACGGCAACCAGTACACCGAGCGCCGTGGCCACGCCCTTGCCGCCGCGAAAGCGCAGGAACAGCGGCCACAGGTGGCCGGCGAATACCGCCAGTGCGACCATGGCGAATTCCGGTTCGGCCAGTCCATGGCGCGGGCCGAACTGCTGGGCGAGAAAGACCGCCAGCCAGCCCTTGGCCGCGTCGCCGAACAGGGTCAGCGCCGCCGCCTTCTTGTTGCCGCTGCGCAGCACGTTGGTCGCGCCCGGATTCTTCGATCCGTAGCTGCGCGGGTCGGACAGTCCCATCGTTTTGCTGACGATGACAGCGAAGGGCAAGGACCCGATCAGGTAGGCGGCAACGATGAACGCTATCGTGGACATGTCGAATTCTTTAAAATACGAAACCTTGCATTTTACGGCATTGGCGGCCATCGCCCCACTGCCGTCTTTCTTAGTGTCGGAATGGACATCATCTTTTTGCGCGAAGTGCGCGTCGATACCGTCATCGGTCTCTATGAATGGGAGCGGCATGCGCCGCAGACCATCGAGATCGACCTCGACATCGGCATCCCCAGCGAGACCCCTTGTCACAGCGACGACATCGGCGACACCATCCACTATGGCGTGGTGGTCGAGCGACTGCGCGCGATTCTGGCCGAACGGCACTTCCTGCTGATCGAGGCCCTGGCCGAGCATATCGCTCACGTTATCCGCGACGAGTTCGGTGCGCCATGGGTACGGGTCAGCGTGACCAAGCTCGGTATCCTGGCCGGCGTCAAGCGGGTCGGGGTGCAGATCGAGCGCGGTAACCGGAGCTAGGACAGGGCGCCGCCGTCAAAGCCGCCGGAGGCCCGGCGGCTTTCGCGTGCCTGCCATTTGCGGCGGCTCAGAAATCCAGCCGCCACAGCAGCATGCGCTGCTTTGGCCGTATCGACAGGCGGGCGTTCTTGCCGATTTTCAGCGTCGGTTTCAGCGCGGTGTAGCCGTTGCCGAGCTTTTCCGCTTCCAGCGAGATCGTCGAGGTCAGATTCAGTGTGCCCAGTGGCTGGCCGGAGGCCGAGGGCGATACGCCGATCAGCCTGCTGCACAGGGTCGCGCCCGGCATGCAGCCATTGGAGAGGGTATTGGCCGGAGAGCCGGCTGGCGGCATTGCGTCGATGCGCGCCAGTGCCTGTGGCGACCAGGGGTCGCCCAGCCCGAATGCATTTGATAATTCCGCCGCGTCGGCCGCGGTGGTGCCCAGCGTCGCGACGGCGCCGAGGCTTGCCCAGAATGCCCGCTGCATGTTTGTCTCCTCGTGCAGAAGGCATCGCCCTCCCTGATGCGCGGGCGATGTCGTAACGGGAGGGCCTGCCCGTTTTTCATACGGGCTTGGGCCAGTCCACATCTGCACGATAGAAGGTGGCAGCGAAAAAACGGGTCCGTCTGTCGGATTACCTGTTGCGCATGAAGTCGGCCAGATCCCACAGCGCGTCATACAGCCGTCGGGTCACTTCCGGTGAGGCTTCCAGCCCGTTCAGCGCCTCGTGCATGCACAGCATCCACGCATCGCGCATGGCCTCGTCGACCGCGAACGGCAGGTGCCGCGCCCGCAGCCGCGGATGGCCGAAGGCCTCGACGAACAGGTTGGGGCCGCCCAGCCAGCCGGACAGGAACATGTACAGCTTGCGGCGCGAATCTTCCAGATCCGGCGGGTGGATGTCGCGCAGCGACTTCACCCGCGGATCGGCGTCCATGAAATTGTAGAAGCGGTCGACCAGGTGCAGCACGCCGGCTTCGCCGCCGAGCAGCTGGTACGGGGTGGCGGTCGCGTCGCTCATTGCCCGGCCTCGCGCGGCTTGACCTTGCCGGCCGCCTCGCGGGCACGGCTGCGGGCGGTGTCGATATCGTCGGCCGATGCGACTGCCACGCCCATGCGGCGACGGACGAAGCTCTCCGGCTTGCCGAACAGGCGCAGGTCGGCGCCTGGGACGGCCAGGGCGTCGGCCACGCCGTCGAACACGATGCCGACCGCGTCGACGCCGCCGTAGATGACGGCGCTGGCCGCCGCCGGCACGCGCATGCCGGTGTCGACCGGCAGGCCGAGAATGGCGCGGGCGTGCAGCTCGAATTCGGACAGCATCTGGCTGGCCAGGGTCACCAGACCGGTGTCGTGCGGGCGCGGGCTGACTTCCGAGAACCAGACCTCGTCACCCTTGACGAACAGCTCGACGCCGAACAGGCCACGTCCGCCCAGTGCGTCGACCACGCGTCCGGCTACGTCGCGGGCGCGTTCGAGCGCCAGCGGCGACATCGGCTGCGGCTGCCAGCTCTCGATATAGTCGCCGTTCTGCTGCAGGTGGCCGACCGGTGCGCAAAAGTGGATTTCCGGCTGGCCGTCGCGGCCGCGCGCGCGCACGGTCAGCAGGGTGATTTCGTAGTCGAAGTCGATAAAGCCTTCGACGATGACCCGGCCGCTGTCGACCCGGCCGCCACTGGCGGCGTAGTCCCAGGCGGTACGGACATCGTCCGCGCTGCGCAGCACCGACTGGCCCTTGCCGCTGGAGCTCATGACCGGCTTGACCACGCACGGGTAGCCGATGCCGGCGTCGATGGCGGCCTGCAGTTCGTCCAGGCTGGAGGCGAAGGCAAACGGCGAGGTCGGCAGGCCGAGGGTCTCGGCCGCCAGCCGGCGGATGCCTTCGCGGTTCATGGTCAGATGGGCGGCACGGGCAGTCGGGATGACTTCGGTCAGCGCTTCGCGTTCGATGTCCAGCAGGGTGGCCGTGGCGATGGCTTCGATTTCCGGTACCACCAGTGCCGGCCGTTCCTGCTCGATCAGTGCCCGCAACGCCGCGCCGTCGGTCATGGCGATGACGTGGCTGCGGTGGGCAACCTGCATGGCCGGCGCATGTGGATAGCGATCGACGGCGATGACTTCACAGCCGAGGCGTTGCAGGGCGATGGCGACCTCCTTGCCGAGTTCGCCGCTGCCAAGCAGCATCACGCGGGTGGCGGAGGGGGAGAGAGGGGTTCCGATTGGCATGGCGATGTCCGTACAAAACGCTGAAAACAGCGCAAATGCTAGCATGGGTCAGCCGATATGACTGAATTGTTGCACAGACGACAAAATCATGATCTAGCGCAAGAAAACGTCATTGGACAGATGTTATTTGCATGGTTCTCATTAGAATGCCGGCTTTTCCACCCCGCACGTACTCCTATAAATATGAATGCGCCGCTGTCCTTGATCGCTCAGCGTGAGTATGTGCTGACCGATGATGATCTGATCATCACCAAGACCGACCCCAAGGGGGTCATTACCTATGCCAACCGGGACTTCATGCGTATTTGCGGTTACCGGGAGGATGCCTTGCTCGGCCATCCGCACAGCATCATCCGTCACCCGGACATGCCGCGCGGTGCTTTCCGCCTGCTGTGGAAGACCCTGCAGCGGGGCGAAGAATTCTTTGGCGTGGTCAAGAACCGCATCGCCGACAACGGCTTTTACTGGGTGCTGGCCAACATCACCCCGGACTTTGACCGCCACGGTGCGCTCAAAGGCTACTACTCGGTGCGTCGCCGCCCGGCACGCGCCGCCCTCGATGCCCTGATTCCCGTCTATGAGCAGATGAGCGCCATCGAGCGCAATAGCGGAAAGAAAGATGCCCCCGACCTGTCGCTGGCCTGGCTGGAACGGCATATCGCCGAGCTCGGCTTCGCCAGCTACGAACAACTGGTGCTTTCATTGAACCAGGAAGTATTCAGCCGGAGACAACACGCATGAGCGCATCCCAGCCACGTCGGCGCCCGCCGTTCCTGTCCACCCAGTTCAAGCTGGTGCTGGTCTGCTACAACCTGCTGGTGCTGGCGACGGTCGTGTGCTTCGGACTTGGCATCGGCCTGCCGGTGTGGGGCAGCCCGGTGCTGGCGCTGCTGCTGACGGCCTATGTGGTCGTGCAGTCCGGACGCCCGTTCCGCGTGCTGTATCTGCTGCGCGAGCATATCGAGCATGCCCGGCGCGGCGAGCTGCACCATCGCACCACCCGGGTCCGCAACCTGGGTGAGGTCGGTCAGGTAGCCTGGGAACTGAACGAGTTCATGGACCTGGTCGAGAGCTATTTCAAGGAAATCAGCAACTGCTTCTCGCGCATCCGCGGCGGCGACTACGGCCGTCGTCCGCTGTCGGCCGGCCTGCCCGGCGTGTTCGCCGATTCGCTCGATGACATCGATCACGCCATCGATGCGATGGCGCAGAACAGTGCCTACCTGAAGCAGAACCAGCTGGCCGCACAACTGCATACGCTGAACACGGCCAATCTGCGCGAAGACCTGGGCGCCAGCCAGAGCGACCTGCGCACCATCAGTGACGAGATGCAGCAGATCGCCAGCATTGCCGGCGAGAACGCCGAGCAGGCGCGGGCCAGCGAGAGCGCGGCCGGTCAGATCGGCCAGCAGCTCGATACCATCGCCGCCAGCGTCGAGGCGGTGAATGCCGCCGGTTCTGCGCTGGAAAAGGAATGGACACTGATCGAGTCCGCCCTGCAGGCCATTTCCGGCCTGGCCGAACAGACCAACCTGCTGGCGCTGAATGCAGCTATCGAGGCTGCCCGGGCCGGCGAGGCCGGGCGCGGTTTTGCCGTGGTGGCGGATGAGGTCAAGACACTGTCCAACCGCAGCAAGGCGTCGGCGGTGCAGGTGCAGGCGACGCTGAGCCAGTTGAGCAGCCGGGTCGAGGACATGCTGGCGCGCTCGCAGGCGGCCAATACCGTGGCCGGCGAAGTGCGCGAGTCAGTGGATGGCTTCCGGGCGGTGTTCGTGCGCCTGGCGCAGACCTCGTCGGCGGTGATCGCCCACGTCGAGCATGTGAAGGACCAGTCGGCCTGCTCGCTGATCAAGACCGACAATGTGCTGTACAAGCAGCTTGGCTATCACGCGCTGGGCGGCAGTGCCAATGGCGACCATGCGGCGCGGACCGAGTTGCGGCAGCGGGTCGAGGACTGGGCGCAGCAGCAGGGGCAGCAGCGTTTTGGCGATCTCGGCGCCTGGAAGGGCGTGTCGGCGCAGCTGGCACAGACCTACCAGCGACTCGAGGCGGCCATTGCCCTGGTGGAAGCCGGCGAAACCGGTGCCGACGCACTGCTGGCGGCTGCCAGCGAGGCCGAACGCGCCAGTCGCGCATCGTTCGGTCTGCTGGACAAGCTGGTCAGCGAACGTCATGCCGGGATACTGGGTGGCGGCGAGCCGGTCGCGGCCGGCCGGCACGCCGCGCGCGTCAGCGGTTGACCGACGCGCCGACTTCGACGTTGCCGTAGGCCGTGGTCTGCGAGCCGCCGCTGGCACAGGCGGCAAGCAGGGCGACCATGGCGGCAAGCGCCAGGTGGCGGAACAGGGAATGCGGGGACATGGGCTTTCCTTTCGGTGGGGTCAGGCGTCGCGAAGTCCGGCCGGCAACGAGAAAATCGTGTTTTCCTCGACGCCGGACAACTCGTCCACCCCGTCGACACCATAGCCGAGAATGGTGGTCACGACCGACTGCACCAGCACTTCCGGTGCCGAGGCGCCTGCGGTCAGCCCGACCCGGCGCTTGCCGTCGAACCATTCGCGCTTCAGCTCGCCGGCATTGTCGACCATGTACGATTCGATGCCGCGACCGGCGGCGACTTCCCGCAGACGGTTCGAGTTCGAGCTGGTCGGCGAACCGACCACGATCACCAGGTCGCACTCGTCAGCCAGCTGTTTGACCGCATCCTGCCGGTTCTGCGTCGCGTAGCAGATATCGTCCTTCTTCGGCCCGTGGATGGCCGGGAAGCGGGCGCGCAGGGCGGCAATGATGTCGCGTGTCTCGTCGACCGACAGCGTGGTCTGGCTGACATAGGCCAGCTGTTCCGGATCGCGGACTTCCAGTCGGGCGACATCATCCACCGTTTCGACCAGATACATATTGTCGCTGGCCGCCTGGCCCATCGTGCCTTCGACTTCCGGGTGCCCCTTGTGGCCGATCATGACGATCTCGTGGCCGAGCTCGTTCATCTTGCGCACTTCGACATGGACCTTGGTCACCAGCGGACAGGTTGCGTCGTAGACGTTGAGGCCGCGCCGGGCGGCCTCCTCGCGCACCGACAGCGGCACGCCATGCGCCGAGTAGATCAGCGTGTGGCCTGCCGGCACATCGGCCAGATCCTCGATGAAGATCGCCCCCTTCGCCTTCAGACCCTCGACGACGAAGGTGTTGTGCACCACTTCGTGGCGGACATAGATCGGCGCGCCGTACTTTTCCAGCGCGCGCTCGACGATGGCGATCGCACGATCGACCCCGGCGCAGAAGCCGCGCGGGTTGGCCAGCACAATATGTCTCATCCGTTGCGCTCCTTGCGGAAACCGTCGATCACCATCAGCACCGCGCCGACGCAGATCGCACTGTCGGCGATATTGAATGCCGGCCAGTAGAAGGTGCGCCAGTAGACCTGGATGAAGTCGATCACATGACTATGGATGACGCGGTCGACCAGGTTGCCGAGCGCGCCACCGATAATCAGCGCCGCCGCCAGGTTCATCAGCGTGCTTTGCCGGGCGCGGCAGATCTGCCAGCCAAGCCAGCCGGCCACCGCCAGCGCCAGCACGGTGAAGAAATGGCGCTGCCAGCCGCCGGCATCGGCGAGGAAGTTGAACGCCGCTCCCGGGTTGTAGACCAGGACGAAGTTGAACAGCCCGTCAATGACCGGACGCACCTCTCCGTACTGGTAGCTGCCGTTGAAATACAGCTTGGTCAGCTGATCGAGCACGATCACCACCAGCGCCAGGCCGAACCATCCCGCGGCCTTACGCATGGGCGCGGGTCTCGCCGTGGCCGAACACATTGTCCACGCAGCGCGCGCACAGGGTCGGGTGTTCGGCATGCTCGCCGACGCTCGGCAGGTAATGCCAGCAGCGCTCGCATTTGCGATAGGCAGACGACGCAACCGTGATCGCGGTCGTCTCGCCCTGGCTCAGGCCGACGCGGGACACGATCAGCACGAACTTCAGTTCGTCGCCGAGCGCGGCCAGTGCCGGGTACAGCTCGGCATCAGCCACGATATCGACTTCGGCCTGCAGCGAGGCGCCGATTTCGCCGGCTTCGCGACGGGCTTCGATTTCCTTGTTGACCGCCGCGCGCAGCGGACGGACGGCATCCCAGCGGGCGGCCAGCGCTTCGGCGTCGTCGACGGCCGGTACCTCGTGCCACAGGTGGAACAGCGGACTGTCGTCGCTGTCGCCGTTCAGCACATGCCAGGCTTCGTCCGCGGTAAAGCACAGCACCGGCGACAGCAGGCCGAGCAGGCTGCGGGTGACGTGCCACAGTGCGGTCTGCGCCGAGCGGCGGGCAGCGGAGCCGGCCGGAGTGGTGTACAGCCGGTCCTTGAGGATATCGAGCCAGAACGCGCCAAGCTCGTCCGAGCAATAGCCGACGATGCGCTGCATCGCATTGTGGAACGCATAGCGCGGGTAGTGCTGACCGGTGATCTCGTCATGCAGGCGGCCGGCAAGCACCAGTGCGTAGCGGTCGATCTCGACCAGTTCCGCCACCGGCAGTGCGTCGCGGGCCGGGTCGAAGTCCGACAGGTTGGCCAGCAGGAAGCGCAGCGTGTTGCGCAGGCGGCGATAGCTGTCGGTGGTGCCCTTGAGGATCTTGTCCGAGATTGCCAGTTCGCCCGAGTAGTCGGTCGATGCGACCCACAGGCGCAGGATGTCAGCGCCAAGGCTGTCGTTGATCTGTTGCGGGGCGACCACATTGCCCTTGGACTTCGACATCTTGCGGCCTTCGCCGTCGACGACGAAACCGTGAGTCAGCAACTGGTCGTACGGCGCGCGGCCTTCGGTCGCGCAGCCGGTCAGCAGCGAGCTCTGGAACCAGCCGCGATGCTGGTCGGAGCCTTCCAGGTACAGATTGGCCGGCCAGGCCAGTTCCGGGCGCTGGCGCAGTACGGCATAGTGGGTCGAACCGGAGTCGAACCAGACGTCGAGGGTGTCGGTCAGCTTGCGGTAGTCGGCGGCCTCGGCACCAAGCAGTTCGGCAGCGTCCAGGCTGAACCAGGCTTCGATGCCGCATTCCTCGATGCGCCTGGCGACGGCTTCCAGCAATTCGCCCGAGCGCGGGTGCAGCTCGCCGGTTTCCTTGTGCACGAAGAAGGTCATCGGCACGCCCCAGTTGCGCTGGCGCGACACGCACCAGTCAGGGCGGTTGCGGATCATCGATTCGAGGCGGGCACGGCCCCAGGCCGGGAAGAACTCGGTGGCTTCGACCGCTTCGTTGGCGTGGTCGCGCAGGGTGCGGCCGTCGCGACCGTGCTTTTCCATGCCGATGAACCACTGGGCGGTCGAGCGGAAGATGATCGGCGTCTTGTGGCGCCAGCAGTGCGGATAGCTGTGATTCAGGGTTTCGCTGGCCAGCAGCGCGCCGCGTTCGGTCAGCAGGGCAACGATCTTCGGGTTGGCTTCCCAGACCGTGTCACCGGCAAACACCGGCGCGCTCTTCTTGTAGCGGCCGTCATCGCCGACCGGATTGTCGATCGGCAGCGAGTACAGGCGGCCGACCTGGAAGTCTTCCACGCCATGGGCCGGCGCAGTGTGGACCAGGCCGGTGCCGGCGTCGGTGGTCACGTGCTCGCCGAGGATCATCGGCACGCTGCGGTCGAGGAACGGATGGGCGAGCTGCAGGTGTTCGAGCCTGGCGCCGACGGTCTCGCCGAGCAGGCGCGCGTCTTCGCAGCCGTAGCGCTTCAGCGCGGCGGCGGCCAGTTCGCGTACCAGAATCAGCTTGCCCCGGGCGGTATCGAACAGCTGGTAGGTCAGTTCCGCATGGGCGGACACCGCCTGGTTGGCCGGCAGCGTCCACGGCGTGGTGGTCCAGATCACGGCGCTGGCATCATCGACCGGCGCGGCGAGGCCGAAGGCCGTTGCCAGCTTCTGGCCGTCCAGCACGCGGAAGGCCACGTCGATGGCCGGCGAATCCTTGTCTTCGTATTCGACTTCGGCTTCGGCTAGCGCCGAGCCGCATTCGATGCACCAGTGCACCGGCTTCTCGCCCTTGAACAGGAAGTCGTTCTGGTGGATGCGGCCCAGGGTGCGGACGATGTCGGCTTCGGTCTTGAAGTTCATCGTCAGGTACGGATTGTCCCAGTCGCCGAGCACGCCGAGGCGGATGAAGTCCTGTTTCTGCCGTTCGATCTGCAGACCGGCGTACTCGCGGCACAGCTCGCGGGTAAAGGCGGCCGGCAGGCGGACGTCCTTCGGTTCCAGACCGTGCTGCTTGCGGTATTCGACGATGCGCGCATGGATGGTCGGCGCAGCCGCAATGGCCTTCTTGTCGCCCTTGGTCAGCTTCTCGATCTGGTGTTCGATCGGCAGGCCGTGGCAGTCCCAGCCCGGCACGTACGGGGCATCGAAACCGGACTGGGTTTTCGAGCGGACAATGATGTCCTTGAGGATCTTGTTGACCGCGTGACCGATGTGAATGTCGCCGTTTGCATACGGCGGGCCGTCATGAAGAATGAACTTCGGCCGGCCGGCCGCAATCTGGCGCAGCTTCTGGTAGCGCTGCTGGGCCTGCCATTGCTTGAGCCAGCCGGGTTCGCGCCTGGCGAGATCGCCACGCATCGGGAACGGCGTGTCGAGCAGATTGACGGTTTTTTTCACATCGAGGCTCATGGGACTTTCCGGATAATCAACAGGGCATGAGGCGGCGCGTCTCAGCGACGTCCGCATGAATTTGGGCAATCAGCGCGTCGAGCGAGTCGTACTTCTCCTCGTCCCGCAGCTTGTGGATAAAGCGGACGATCAGGCGCTGGCCATACAGATCGCCCGAATAGTCGAGCAGGTAGACTTCCAGCCGGTAGCAGCCGGCGTCGTCGATGGTCGGGTTCTTGCCGAGGCTGGCGGCGCCGACATGGCGCTGCCCGTCCGGCGTCCGGCACTCGACGGCAAAGACACCGGCCAGCGCCGGTTTGCGGTGCGGCAGGTGGATGTTCGCGGTCGGGAAGCCGAGCGTACGCCCGAGCTTGCGGCCATGCACGACCCGGCCGGACAACTGGTACGGCCGGCCAAGCAGGCGTGCCGCAAGCGGCATGTCACCGGCTTCGAGCGCTTCGCGGATGGCGGTGCTGGAGGCGCGTGCACCGTCAAGCTCGACCGTCGGCATCGCCCGGGTGGTGAAGCGCGGCTCGGCGGCCAGCAGCGAGAAATCACCGGTGCGGCGGCTGCCAAAGCGGAAATCGTCGCCGATCAGCAGAAAGCGGGTATCGAGCCGCTCGACCAGCACGCTGTCGATGAATGCCTGCGGCGACAGCGAGGCAAAACCGCGGTTGAAACGCTGTACATGGACCCGGTCGACCAGACCGGTGCCCTGCAGGAAAGCCAGTTTGTCGCGCAACGTCGCCAGCCGTGCCGGCGGGTCGTTGCGGGAAAAGAATTCGCGCGGATGCGGTTCGAACGTCAGCAGGGCGGTGGGCAGCCCGCGCGCGTCAGCCTCGCGCCGGAGGTCGCGAAGGATGGCCTGGTGGCCGAGGTGTACGCCGTCGAAATTGCCGATGGTCAACGCACAGGGCGGGAATGTGTCGCCCGGGTGTCCGCCGAAGTGAACCTGCATCTGTAATGTGAGTCCGTTAAACGACCGATTGTAGCGAGCGGGGGCCGGTAGCGTAAAGAATACGCTGCAGTCAGGCTGCCGATAATGGGGGCACCGACGGTTGCCGTGGTGCATGAGCGTGCTCATGAAGCGCCTGATCGCGGCGGCAGAAATAAAAAACCCCGCGAGATCGCGGGGTTTTGCACCTGAGGGGAAAACCAATTACTTGGTTTTTTCCTGCAGGGTTTCTTGCTGGGCGGTGATGTCCACATCAACGCGACGGTCCGGAGCCAGGCAAGCCTTCAGGTCGGCACGCTTCTTGAATTTCTTGGCTTGGCATTCCTGGGTCATCTTGGCTTCAGATTCACCCTTGCCAACCGCGGTCACTTTTTCCGGAGCCACGCCGTAGGCAACGATTTCGTTGCGGACGGTGTTGGCACGGCGTTCGGACAGCGCCTGGTTGTACTTGTCGCTACCCAGGTAGTCAGTGAAGCCCGTCACTTCGACGCCAACCAGCTTGGCGCCCTTGGCCTTGATCTTGTCGGCCACTTCCAGCAGGGCCTTCTTGCCATCCTGGCGCAGCGTGGCCTTGTCGAAGTCGAACAGCACTTCGGCGGACAGCGAGATCTTTTCCTTCACCGGCACCATGACGGCGCTCGGTGCTTGCTTGGCTGCTGCATCACCGCACTCGACCAGGCCGTCCTTGGCCTTGTCGAAGTACGAAGTGCGCCAGCATTCGTTGTAGCTGTTACGCGTCACTGCGTCGGTGGACTGGTCTACGGTGTAGCCCGGCTTGGTCGCGTAGGCGTTGGCCGAAAACAGCGACACCAGCAGCGCGCCCATCAGACCGCCCAGCTTGATTTTGTTGGTGGTTTTCATCGGTTACCCTCTTTTTCGTCAGGAACTTTGGCTAGTTGCACGATACCGGATCACTCACGCGCGTCGGTAAATTATGCAATCCAGAAGATACAGGCATCGCTAATATAGATTTCTGCCCGAGGCGCTGTCAATTAAGCGTACGCCAACGGTCTTGACGCGTGCATGGCCGTGAACCAGCGGCGCTACGGTACCACAAATCATGCGTCAGACCCTTGAACACGTCGTCCTCCCCAACCCCGGCTGCGATAGCTGGTGGAAAAGTCGGACAGACCAGCGATTTCACTTTCCGGATTTCGGTCGGATCTAATGGCAAACGCATTAAATCCAACTTGTGAAAGGTAATATAGCTGGTCGCGTTGTACGTCACCGATTGCACGCAACTCCTGTCTGTAATTGTATCTTTCTCGCAACAACTTTGCGCTGCTATAGCCTCTTCCGTCGGCAAATTGCGGAAAATCGATGGCAATTAGTGGCAAATTTGCAACATCCGCCCCCATTTCGGCCGGCTCCTGATCGGCCGCAAGCCACACGCCAACCCGGCCGGCATGTTTTTCCAGCGCCTCGCGCCGGGTCTGCCACAGGGCCAGTGGCACGATCACGTCGCCGGACGCCGGCAGCGCCTCCGTTTCCGGATCGCGCAGCAGGGTCCAGTCATCGTTGCCGATGACCGCGCCGGCATCAGTGAGTCTGATCAGCTTTGGCATATACGCGTTCCTTGAACGGTTCCGCGCCGATGCGGCGCAGGGTGTCGATAAAGCGCTCACCGGCAGCACGGTGTTCGATATAGGTATGCAGCAGCTTTTCGATGACGTCCGGCATGTCGGCACGCGCGAACGACGGGCCGATGACCTTGCCCAGCGATGCACTGCGGCCGGCGTCGCCGCCCAGCGTGACCTGGTACCACTCCTCCCCGTTCTTGTCGACGCCGAGAATGCCGATATGGCCGATATGGTGGTGACCACAGGCATTCATGCAGCCGGACAGGTTCAGTTCGAGGTCGCCGAGGTCTTCCAGGTAGTCGAGGTTGTCGAAGCGCTCGGCGATGGCGGCAATGACCGGGATCGACTTGGCGTTGGCCAGGGAACAGTAGTCGCCGCCCGGGCAGCAGATCGCGTCGGTCAGCAGGCCGATGTTCGGCGTTGCCAGCCGCTGTTCCCGCGCCAGTTGCCACAGCGTGTACAGGTCGCGCTCGCGCACGTCCGGCAGGATCAGGTTCTGGTTGTGGCTGACACGGACTTCACCGTAGCCGAAGCGGTCGGCCCAGCCGGCGGCGGCTTCCATCTGTTCCGAGCTGATGTCGCCGGGCGGCAGCCCGTGCGGTTTCAGCGACAGGGTGACGGCGCGGTAGCCGGGCACCTGGTGGTCCAGGGTGTTGCGTTCCAGCCAGCGGGCGAAAGCACGGTCGTCGCGGCGCTGCGCGGCGAAGCCGGCATCCGGTGTTTCCAGCGTGTCGTAAGCCGGCGGCGCGAAGTGGCGGGTCAGCATGGCGATGGTGTCGGCGCTGACGGTGCCGACGCCATCCTTCAGATGACGCCACTCGTCCTCGACCCGTGCGGCGAAGGCTTCCGGTGTCATTGCCTTGACCAGGATCTTGATGCGCGCCTTGTACTTGTTGTCGCGCCGGCCATAGCGGTTGTAGACGCGCAGGATGGCGTCGAGGTAGGTCAGCAGGTGTTCCGGCGGCAGGAAGTCGCGGATGACGCTGCCGATGATCGGCGTGCGGCCGAGGCCGCCGCCGACCATGACCTTGAAGCCGATCTCGCCGGCCTCGTTGCGCTGCGCACACAGGCCGACATCGTGGAACCAGCTCGCGGCGCGGTCCTCGGTGGCCGAACCGTTGACGGCGATCTTGAACTTGCGCGGCAGGTAGGCAAACTCGGGGTGCAGCGTCGACCACTGACGAATCAGTTCACAGTACGGGCGCGGGTCGAACAGCTCGTCGGCGGCGACGCCGGCGAAGTGGTCGGTGGTGGTATTGCGGATGCAGTTGCCCGAGGTCTGGATGGCGTGCATGTCGACGTCGGCCAGCCGGTCGAGGATGTCCGGCACGGTTTCCAGTTTCGGCCAGTTCAGTTGCAGGTTCTGGCGGGTGGTGAAGTGGCCCCAGCCCTGGTCGAACTCGCGGGCAATGGCGGCCAGCGCCCGCAGCTGGACGCTGGACAGGGTGCCGTAGGGAATGGCGATGCGCAGCATGGGCGCATGGCGCTGGATATACAGGCCGTTCTGCAGGCGAAGCGGTCGATAGTCATCCTCGGACAGTTCGCCGGCGAGAAAGCGTCGGGTCTGGTCGCGGAACTGGTCGACGCGCTCGCGTACGATGCGGCGGTCAAAGTCGTCGTACTGGTACATGGCTCGATTGCAGGCATTGATGACACGCGCAAAGGCGGTCGGGCGGATCGGGAAACGCCACTCAGGCAGCGGGTTTCAGCATATGGACGTGCAGGCCGCACTCCTTGTTTTCGGGATTCTCCCACCACCACCGGCCGGCGCGCACGTCTTCGCCGACGGCGATGGCCCGCGTACAGGGGGCGCAGCCGATGGACGGATAGTGCTGGTCGTGCAGGGTGTTGTAGGGCACGTCGCGGGCGCGGAGGTAATCCCAGACGTCGCGTTCGCTCCATTCGAGCAGCGGGTTGAATTTGGTCAGCCGGTACTGTTCGTCGTATTCGCTTTCGCCCAGCCCTTCGCGGGTCACCGACTGGGCACGGCGCAGGCCGGTCACCCAGGCATTGCGGCCGGCCAGTGCGCGGCGCAGCGGTTCGAGCTTGCGTGCCGCGCAGCAGGCCTTGCGCGCGTCGACGCTGTCGTAGAAACCATTGACGCCGTGTTGCGCGACAAAGGCTTCCACGCCCTGATGATCGGGAAACAGCACGTCGATGCGCTGCTGCGGATAGCGGCTGGCCGTTCGCGTCATCAGTTCATAAGTCTCTGCCGGCAGGCGACCGGTATCAATGCTGACGATATCGATATCGATATTCCCGTCGGCGATAAGGTCGGTGATGACCATGTCCTCGGCGCCGAAGCTCGTCGTGAACACGGCAGGGGCATGCCCGCTGGCGATTCCGGCGAGTAGCGCGCGCGCGGCCGCGACTTTGGCGTCGAGTTCCACTGCATTCTCCTGTTACTGGCTGAGGCCGTATCGTACCCAGACGGCTTTAGAACACCAAAAGAAGATTGTGTTAGAGTTTAAGCGTTCAGGGTTATTTAGAAACCGGCGGCCAGACGACAGGGGGCCGCCCGGCAGGGGAGCAGAATGAAGCTGCAGCAGTTGCGTTATCTGGTGGAGGTCGCCAAGCAGGGCCTGAATGTGTCCGAGGCGGCGGAGAAACTCCACACGTCGCAGCCCGGGATTTCCAAGCAGATTCGCCTGCTGGAAGACGAACTGGGCATTCAGGTGTTTATCCGCAACGGCAAGCGGGTGGTGGCGGTCAGCGAACCGGGCCAGCAGGTATTGGATATCGCCGGCCGCATCCTGCGCGAAGCGCAGAACCTGAAGCGGGTCGGCGACGAGTTCGCCCGCGAGGAAGAGGGCGAACTGACCATCGCCACCACGCACACCCAGGCACGCTATGCGCTGCCGACCGCGGTGCAGGCGTTTCTGAAGCGCTATCCGAAGGTCTCGCTGCGCATCAAGCAGGGCAATCCGATCCAGATCTGCGAAATGGTCGTGGCTGGCGAGGCCGATTTTGCCGTGGCGACCGAAAGCATCGACCAGTTCTCCGAACTGACCGCACTCGACTGCTACCAGTGGAACCGCAGTGTGGTGGCGCCGCTCGGCCATCCGATCCTGTCGCTTGACCATCCGCTGACGCTGGCGGACATCGCCGCGTGGCCGATCGTGACCTACGACTACGCGTTTGCCGGCCGCAACAATATCAACCGTGCCTTCGAACTGTCCGGCATCGAACCGAATATCGTGCTGACCGCCATCGACACCGACGTGATCAAGACCTATGTCGGGCTGGGACTCGGGGTCGGCATCATCGCCACCATGGCATTCGAGCCGGAGCGCGACACCCAGCTCGGCTTCGTGCATGCCGAGCACCTGTTCCTGCCGTCGACCACCCGGATCGGCATCCGCCGCGATGCGTACCTGCGCGGCTTCGCCTACCACTTCATCGAACTGTTCGCCCCGCACCTGACCCGTCAGGTAGTTGACCGCAGCATGCGCGGCGGCGACGACGAATAGTCCGGACCGGAAGGCCAAAGCGGCAAAAACAGAAGGGAGCCCCAGGGCTCCCTTCTGTTTGTCTGCAAACCGGCGCCATGCCGCCCGCAGTGACCGGCAGTCTAGATATCGGTCTCGACTTCGTTGCCGTGTGCTTCCATCCAGGTGCGGCGACTGCTGGCCTCGCCCTTGCCCATCAGCATCGAGAACATCCTGCGGGTGTCGTCGTGGGCGTCGGTGCGGATCTGCACCGGCAGCAGCCGGCGGGTGTCCGGATTCATGGTGGTGTCGCGCAACTGCTCCGGGTTCATCTCGCCCAGGCCCTTGAAGCGGCTGACCGACCAGCTGCCTTCGCGCACCTGCTCGGCGCGCAGCCGGTCGACGATGCCGTCCATTTCCGCCTCGTCCAGCGCGTAGAACTTGCGCGGCGGACGGGTCTTGCCCTGGCCGGGAACGTCGACGCGGAACAGCGGCGGCTGTGCCACGTAGATATGGCCGTGTTCGACCAGCTTCGGGAAATGGCGATAGAACAGCGTCAGCAGCAGGACCTGGATGTGGGAGCCGTCGACGTCGGCATCCGACAGGATGGCGATCTTGCCGTAGCGCAGGCCGGACAGGTCCGGCGCATCGCCGTCACCATGCGGATCGACGCCGATCGCCACCGAGATATCATGAATTTCGGCATTGCCGAACAGCTGGTCGCGGTCGGTTTCCCAGCTGTTCAGCACCTTGCCGCGCAGCGGCAGGATGGCCTGGGTTTCCTTGTCGCGCGCCAGCTTGGCCGAACCGCCGGCCGAGTCGCCCTCGACCAGGAACAGTTCGTTGCGCTCGATGTCCTCGCTCTCGCAGTCGGTCAGCTTGCCGGGCAGCACGGCGACGCCGGAGCCCTTTTTCTTTTCGACCTTGCGCGTGGACTTCAGCCGGTGCTGCGCCTGGCGAATGGCCAGCTCGGCGATCTTCTTGCCGTCGTCGACATGGGTGTTCAGCCAGTGCTCGAACGGGTCGCGCACCATGGCCGAGACCAGCTTCAGCGCATCGCGGTTGTTGAGCTTTTCCTTGGTCTGGCCCTGGAACTGCGGGTCAAGCACGCGGGCCGACAACACATAGCGGGCGCGGCTCCATACGTCTTCCGCCAGCAGCTTCACGCCGCGCGGCATCAGGCCATGGTGCTCGACGAAGGCTTTCATTGCCTCGAACACGCCGGTGCGCAGCCCCGCCTCGTGGGTGCCGCCGGAGGCGGTCGGGATCAGGTTGACGTAGCTTTCGCCGCCGCCGGTGCCTTCCTCGAACCAGGCAAAGGCCCATGCCGCACCTTCGCCCTCGGCAAAGGTGTCGTGATCGGGGCCGGCATAGTGTTCGGCGGCGAACGGCGGCGCCAGCGGCGCGTCGCTGTTGCACAGCTCGTCCAGATAGCTTTTCAGTCCGTCCGGATAGCGCCAGGTACGGGTGTCGCTGCTGCCGTCGGCCTTTTCGATCGTCAGCGTCACGGCCACGCCGGGCAGCAACACCGCCTTGGCGCGCAGCAGGCGTTCGAGCTCGGTCATCGAGTAGCGCGGGCTCTCGAAGTATTTCGGGTCCGGCCAGACGCGGACGCTGGTGCCGGAGGTCCGGGCACCGCATTCACCGATCTGCGTCAGCGGTTCGATGACGTCGCCGCCGGAGAACACGATGCGCCATACCGCGCCGTCGCGCTTGACCTCGACTTCCAGCCGGGTCGACAGCGCATTGGTGACCGAGACGCCGACACCGTGCAGGCCGCCGGAGAACGCATAGGCGCCGCCGGCCGTCTTGTCGAACTTGCCGCCGGCGTGCAGCTGGGTGAACACCAGCTCGACTACCGGAATGTGTTCGGCCGGATGCAGGCCGACCGGAATGCCACGGCCGTCATCCTCGACCGACAGCGAGCCGTCCGTGTGTACGGTGACGGCAATCTTGCGCGCATAGCCGCCCAGCGCCTCGTCCGCCGCGTTGTCGACGACTTCCTGGCAGATATGGGTGGGGTCGGTGGTGCGGGTGTACATGCCCGGCCGTTCCTTGACGGGCTCGAGGCCCTTCAGGACGCGGACGGCACTTTCGTCGTAAGTCTGACTCATCAGGAAAATCTACGGAGTTTCGCGATCTGGTGATTGTGGAGTGGTGACAGCAACAGCAGTGACAGCGTCGCGCCGATCAGCGCGCACAGCATGTCCCACTGTGTATCCCACGGATCGCCCTGGGTGGCGAGGAATTCGTCGGCGCCCTGGCCGATGGCCATCGCCGCCGCGAATTCTAACAGTTCGTAGGCGGCACTGATGGCCAGGCAGATCGACAGGGTGATGAAGGTCAGCCATTTGCCGGCGTGCAGCGGCGAGCGGCGGAGCAGGATCTCGCGGACCACCAGTGCCGGCACGAAGCCCTGCGCCAGGTGGCCGAGGCGGTCGAACGGATTGCGTTCGGTACCGAGCTGCTCGCGCAGCCAGTTGCCGAACGGCGTCTCGGCATAGGTGTAGTGGCCGCCATACAACAGCAGGATCATGTGCAGCGCCACGGCGGCGCACAGCAGCGGCGTCAGCGGGAAGCGGCGCCAGCTCAGGGCGATCAGCGGCGCGGCCAGCAGTACCGGCGCGACTTCCAGCCACCAGGTCGGGCGGTCGAACGGCAGGATGGCCGACCAGGTCGCCACAACGGCGACCAGCGCGGCCAGCCCGTACGGGGGGCGGGGTGTATTCAGCATGGATGTCCGGAAAGGGTCAGGCTTTGCGCCACTTGATGCCGCAGCCGATGCTGGGCTTCTGTTCGGTCAGCGGCGGCTGGCCGGCCAGCATGGCGGTGACGGCGCGCCTGAGGTCGGCGGCGTCCGCAATGCCATTGCCGGGCCGGCTGGCATCGAGCTGGCCGCGCCAGACCAGGTGGCCGCCGGCATCGAACAGGTACGGGTCCGGGGTGCAGGCGGCATGGAAGGCGTGGGCAACCGACTGGTCTTCGTCATACAGGTACGGAAAGGTGTAGCCGAGCAGGTGCGCGGTCTCCGCCATGCGCGCCGGCGCGTCGTCCGGATAGGCGACCACGTCGTTGCTGGAGATGGCGACCATGCCGATACCCTGTGCCGCCAGTACCGCGCCCAGCGGGGCGAGCACCGGGTCGATGTGCTTCACATAAGGGCAATGGTTGCAGATGAAAATGACCAGCAGGCCGGCCGGACCGGCAAGCTGCTCGCTGCGGTAGCGGCGGCCGGTGCCGTCCGGCAGCTCGAACGCCGGCAGCGGGTAGCCGAGCGGCAGCATGGAAGAAGGGGTCAGGGCCATGCACAGCTCCTTTTCGCAATCGGCGCGGCACCGCCACGCCGGGCGGGTCGATAAACCTCCCGGAAGCCGGGGGGCAGGGCGCTACGACTGGCGGGCGTCCAGCCCGCGCAACAGACGGGCGAGCTCGGTCAGCGCCGATTCGTACACGCCGCGTTTGAAGTCGATCACGCTGTCGATGGGCGACCAGTAGTCGCTCCAGCGCCAGCCATCGAACTCAGGATGGCTCGATGCCCGCAAACAGACGTCGGAGTCACGTCCGGTCAGGCGCAGCAGGAACCAGATCTGTTTCTGTCCCTTGTAACTGCCTCGCCATTCCCGACGGACCCAGTTGGGCGGTACCTCATAACGCATCCAGTCGCGGGTGCGACCGAGGATCTTCACGTGATGAGGGGACAAGCCCACTTCTTCCATCAGTTCGCGGTACATGGCCGCTTCCGGGCTTTCGCCCGGTTTGATACCCCCTTGTGGAAACTGCCACGAGTGCTCGCGCACCCGCTTGCCCCAGAACACCTGATTTTTCGCGTTACAGAGGATAATTCCCACGTTGGGGCGATAGCCGTCCCGGTCCAGCATAGTGAGAAAACCAAAATCCGTTGAATTGAGTCGATTTTTTCACAGAGCCCCGCCCGGAGCAACGCGCCTGAACGATTAAACGGCGGAAAGACCGGCGGGGCGTTTTGTCAAGCCTGTATTTGGCCGTGGCGGAAGCGTCCGACCAGCCCGATCAGGCGGTCGGCGGTCACGTCCAGCGCCCCGGCGACCTCGGCCGTTTCGTTGACCAGCTGGCCGGTCTGCGCAATCTGGCCGGCAATGGTGACGATGCCCTGGGCCACGGCGTCGCTGGACACTTCCTGCTCCTGCATCGACTTGCTGATCTCGCTGGTCTTGTCCAGCGTGCCCTCGGCGCTGGCGCGGATGCGGCCCAGCGTCTGCTGCACGGTGTCGAGCAGGGTCAGCCCGTCGTGCATGCGCTGGCTGGCCTCGTTCATCTGCCCGGCGACATCATCGGTGTCGGTGCGAATGGCGCCGATCAGGGTGGAAATTTCGACCGTGGCCAGGCTCGAGCGTTCCGCCAGCTTGCGCACTTCGTCGGCCACCACGGCAAAGCCGCGGCCCTGCTCGCCGGCCCGCGCGGCTTCGATGGCCGCGTTCAGCGCCAGCAGATTGGTCTGGTCGGCGATTTCACGGATGGTCACGATAATGCGGCTGATTTCCTGCGAGCGGGCATGCAGGCCCTCGATGCGCTGGGTGGCATCGTTGACCTGGCTGGCCAGCTGGCGAATTTCGGCGGTGGTGGCATTCATGTGCTCGACCCCCTCGTCGGCCAGGCGGCGCGAGGCATCGGCATTGTCGCGACTGGCATGCGCATGGCGCACGACCTCGGCAATGCCCTGGCTCATTTCCTCGCCGGCATCGGCAATGCGGTTCGACGATTCGGTCTGGGCGCTGCTGGCCTCGGAGGCCTGGGCGCTGATGGCGGTAAGCTGGCGCGCGGCGGTGGCCAGTGTGGCCGCGTTGTCACCGACTTCGCTCAGCGATTGCTCGAAGGTGGCGGCCAGACGGTCGAAGCTGCCGGCCATGGCGGCGATTTCGTTCTTGCCCTTCATGCCGGTGCGCAGCGACAGGTTCAGCGAACGGGCCATGTCGTCCATCAACTGGCGCAGCTGGTTGATCGGCTTGAGGATGCTGCGCAGCGTCATCAGCGACATGACGATGACGATGGCCAGCAGCAGCGCGGTAATGCCGCCCGTGATGGCCAGCGAGCGGCGAGCGTCGGCCAGGTGGCCGTCGGCCTTGGCCTGCATGGTCAGGCTCAGCGTGTCCTGCATGCCCTTGATCGCGTCGATATGCAGTGTCGAGGCCTTGAACCAGTCGGCAGGCTTGACGCCGACGGCGGCGATTTCGCCCGGCACGATCAGTGAATCACGCATCTTCTGCCCGCCCTGGTATTCCGGCGTGCCCTGGATGATCTTGTACACCTCGCTCATTTCCGGCGCGGCAGCGCGCTCGAACTGCTTCTCACAGGCCGCCTGCTGGCCCATGCCGCCGATGATGCGGTCGCGGGCGGCAGTGTCGAGCTGGCCGGCAGACAGCGCGCCATTCAGCGTGGCGCGTTCGCGGCCGGCGAATTCCTTCTGGCACATCAGGCCGAGCAGCGCGGTGGTGTCACGGGACAGCTCCGGGTCGCGGGTGGCATGTTCCAGTGTGCCGACAAAGGCGAACAGCTCGTCGATCAGGCCGGTATAGGCCGCCAGCGCCTGGGCCGGCTGCAGCTGGCGCGCGTCGAGTCTGGCGCGCAGCGCGGCCAGTTCGCCGAGCTTGGCTTTCAGCGGTGCGATATTCGATTGTATGGCAATCGGCAGCGGGCGATTCTGGATGAAATCGAGCAGGTTGGCGTTGGCGCGATCGCTGTCCTCACGGGTCGCGTCGACCGGCTTGCGGTCAGGGTCGCCGTTCAGGAAGCCGATCGAGCGGCCGCGTTCGGCCTGCAGGGCATGAACCAGGTCACCGGAGGCGGTCGAGAAAGCGATCAGCGCCGATGTCGACGCCATCTCCTCGATGGTGTTCCAGCTTCTGTTTGCGTCGTATCCGGCATAGCCGGTCAGTGCAAGCAGCGGCACGGCGATCAGCAGGGACAGACGAGTGCGAATGGACAAGTCGGGCATGGCGGATTCTCTGACGGAGCCGGAGACGGCAGTCGGGCGGTGCCGGATCGGTCATGCTGCTTCGGACTGCCCTGCAACGCAGGAGCGGTCGGGAATGAGACAAGTCAGGACCGTGCCGGCGCAAGATAGGTCATCGTGCTTTAACTATGACGAATGGAATATGATTCTCGTCAACAAAAGGTGAAAAAAACCCGCTCATCCTAGCAGATGGAGCGGGATTTGCCTTGGCCAGATGTTACGGATAGACCCAGGCGATGCTGTAGCCCTGCGCACGCAGGGTGCCGAGGTTCAATTGCATGTTGACCTTGACCTCCTTGTTGGCGGCAAAGGCCGGCTGTTTCTGCTCGCCGGCAGGCAGCCATTCCTTCGGCGGGAAGACCTTTTTCAGCAGCACGTGCTCGGAGGCGTCCTTGAACGTGACCTGCATGTACGGCCAGTCCATGTCGTAGTCGGCGTGGTTCATGACCGTGGCGGACAGCTGCACCAGTGCGCTCTGTTCCGGGATAAAGCTCATTTCCGACCACTCGGTGCGCAGCAGCTCGCTCTGGCGCGGCAAGGGCACCGTGCAGTCGAACGCCTTACAGGCGGCTTCCAGCGGCGCGCGGGCGCCCGGCACCTGGCTGGCGATCTCGGTACGGAACAGGTACACCAGCTGGGCGGCCAGGGCGATGGCGGCCAGCAGGGCGCCGATCAGCCACAGCCAGGCGAAGCTGCGCTTCGGCCCGGCGGTCTTCTTCCTGGCTTTTTCGGAGCGGGCGGGACGCACCGGCCGGTCTTCCGGCAGCGGGACCGGCGTGTGCTCGTCATCGACGCGCAGCGGAGTCTTGTGGTCGCCGATCCTGACGTCGAAGTCCGGCTCGGTGGTGGCGCTGACGACGGCGCCGACGACCGGTTCGACCCGGGGTGGCGTCTTCAGGCTGTCGAGCAGGCTGGCGAAGTCGGGCTCTTCATTCCTGACCGGCGTCTCGGGTTCCGGGGGCTGCGCTTCCGGCTGCCGGTCTTCCTGCAGCGGCGGCAGCGGTGGCACTTCCGGCTCCTCTGCCGGCGGGGGCGGTGTCTCGACTTCGCCATAACTCGACAGGGTGGCGAGGTCGGGCAGGTCGAGGTCGAAATCGTGCGAGCTGCCGGCCGGTGCCAGTTCGATTTCGTCGCTGGAGGCTTTCAGCGGCTCGGCTGCCCATTCGCCCGACTTGGCCTGGCGCATGCGATGCGCGAGCCGTTGCGCCTCATTGGCCGGGGCGTTTTCATCCCACGGCGCGGTTGATCCGGTGCCGGGGGTCGCAAAGTCTTCGGCGCGTGCGCCGGCCGGGGCGGTCGTGTCGGGCTCGACCGGCGTTTCCGCTGCCGGCTCTTCTTCCAGATGCGCTCTGGCGTTGAACACCGTGCGGCAGCGTCCGCAGCGCACCAGCCCGTCTGCAGCGTCCAGCTGTTCGGGTTGCAGGCGGAAGCGGGTGTCGCAATGAGGGCATTGGGTTGTATACATGGGGTCAGCTATGGGTTTTCTCGGTTCTTGCTTATGAGGTTACACAGGCGGGTACGATAAATGCAAATGCGCCGCTCGGCTGCGGCGCATTGCAATTATGTCAGCGTAATCAAACACTCCGTCTGGTACCCGTCAGTCGGGTCCAGCCCTCGTCGAATACCGGCGCATCCATGTCGAACCACTGACTGTACAGGCGGGACAGTTCCTCTGCCTGCTCGTCGAGGATGCCGGACAGCACGATGCGGCCGCCGGGGCGCACGTGGGAGGCGAGCAGGTCGCCGAGCACACGCAGCGGATTGGCGAGGATATTGGCCAGCAGCACGTCGTACTGCGACGCCTCCACCAGCGTATCGGGCAGACCGAAGGTGGCGGTGACGCTGTTCTGAGCCGCATTGTCATTGCTGGCGGTGACCGCCTGCTTGTCGATGTCGATGCCTACCGCATCGGCGGCGCCCAGCTTCAGCGCGGCAATGGCAAGGATGCCGCTGCCGCAGCCGTAGTCGAGGATATGCTCGCCGCCGGTGATGCTGGCATCCAGCCACTGCAGGCACAGCCGCGTGGTCGGATGGCTGCCGGTGCCGAAGGCCAGGCCCGGGTCCAGGGCCAGGTTGATGGCATCGGGCGCCGGCGACTCATGCCAGGTCGGCGTGATCCACAGCCGGTCGGAAATGCGGATCGGGTCGAATTGCGCCTGGGTCACCCGCACCCAGTCCTGCGCCTCGACCGTCTCTTCCTTCCAGGCCGGCAGGGCCATGCCGGCCTCGGCGGCCGCGGCGGCGATCATCACCGCCACGTCGGCGTCGGCGTCGAACAGGGCGATGATGCGGCTCTTGTCCCACAACTGGTCGACCGGCTCGCCCGGTTCACCGAAGATCGGTTGCTCGAATTCGGTACCCGCCGCCGCATCCTCGATGGCGGTGGACAGGGCGCCGAGTTCCATCAGTGCGTCGGCGAAGCGTTCAGCGATACGGCTGTCAGCATCGATAGAGACTTGAAGCCAAGCCATGTCAGCCCTTCTTGTTTCGTTCTGCAAGCCGGTGCTCCAGATAGTGGATGCTGGTGCCGCCGCGCTGGAAGGCGGCGTCCATCATCAGTTCCTGGTGCAGCGGAATATTGGTCTTGATGCCGGAAATGGCCAGTTCGGACAGCGCCACGCGCATGCGGGCAATGGCCTGGTCACGGGTATCGCCATAGGCGATCAGCTTGCCGACCATCGAATCGTAATACGGCGGGACGGTATAGCCCTGGTAAATGTGCGAATCGATGCGGATGCCGGGGCCACCGGCCGGGTGATAGCTTTCGATCTTGCCCGGGCTCGGCACGAAGGTGAACGGGTCTTCGGCGTTGATGCGGCACTCGATGGCGTGACCGTGGATCTTCACGTCCTTCTGCGTGTAGCGCAGCTTTTCGCCGGCGGCCACGCGGATCTGTTCCTGGACGATGTCGATGCCGGTGATCAGTTCGGTCACCGGGTGTTCGACCTGGACGCGGGTGTTCATTTCGATGAAATAGAACTCGCCGTTCTCGAACAGGAACTCGAACGTGCCCGCGCCACGGTAGCCGATGCGGCGGCAGGCTTCGGCGCAGGCTTCGCCGATCTGCTTGCGCTGCTTGTCGGTGATGCCGGGGGCCGGCGCTTCTTCGATGACCTTCTGGTGACGGCGCTGCATCGAGCAGTCGCGTTCGCCGAGATAGATGGCGTGGCCGTACTCGTCGGCCAGCACCTGGATCTCGATGTGACGCGGTGTCTCGAGGAATTTTTCCATGTACACGGCCGGGTTGCCGAACGCGGACTGGGCCTCGGTCTTGGTCATGTTGACCGCGTTGATCAGCGAGGCTTCGGAATGCACGACGCGCATGCCGCGACCGCCGCCGCCGCCGGCCGCCTTGATGATGACCGGGTAGCCGACTTCGCGGGCCGTCTTGGTGATTTCGGCCGGATCATCCGGCAGTTCGCCGCCGGAGCCCGGTACGCAGGGCACGCCGGCTTCGATCATGGCCTGCTTGGCACACACCTTGTCGCCCATCTGGCGGATGGTTTCCGGACGCGGGCCGATAAAGACGAAGCCCGACTGCTCGACGCGCTCGGCGAAATCGGCGTTTTCCGACAGGAAGCCGTAGCCGGGGTGGATGGCCTGGGCATCGGTGACTTCGGCAGCGGCGATGATCGCCGGCACATTCAGGTAGCTCAGCGCGGACGCGGCCGGACCGATGCACACCGATTCATCGGCGAGCTTCACGTACTTGGCTTCGCGGTCGGCCTCGGAGTGGACGACCACGGTCTTGATGCCCATTTCGCGGCAGGCACGCTGGATGCGCAGCGCGATTTCTCCGCGATTGGCGATAAGGATTTTTTCAAACATGGCGGGTCTCCGCGACTCGTCCGTCATGGCGCGACACCGCTGACCGGTGTCGGTCCGACTGTCCGGTCCGGGCAGGATGCCGGAGCGGGACCGCCGGGACGGCGACGAGTGGGGTTGCAGGCTGCATCCGTGAAACGTGAAACGTGAACCGTCAGAAGAATCACCGCCAGCGGCATCGCCTTCTCAGGGTTCACGTTGCACACGCGGGAATTACTCGATGACGAACAGCGGCTCGCCGTATTCGACCGGCTGGCCGTTTTCGGCCAGGATCGACTTGATCACGCCGGAACGGTCCGCTTCGATTTCATTCATCAGCTTCATCGCTTCGATGATGCACAGCGTATCGCCGACATTGACCGTCTGGCCGACTTCGAGGAACGGCTTCGAACCCGGGCTGGACGAGCGGTAGAAAGTCCCGACCATCGGCGACTTGATCAGCTTGGTGTCGTCGACGACCGGCTTGGCCTCGACCACCGGGGCTGCTGCCACGGGGGCGGCGGCCGGTGCCGGGGCCTGCATCGCCATCGGCGGTGCGGCGTAGCTGACAGTGTTGCCTGCCTGCACGCGGGTGATGCGGACTTTTTCTTCTCCCTCGGTAACTTCGAGTTCGGCGATGCCGGATTCCTCGACGAGGTCGATCAGTTTTTTCAGCTTGCGAAGGTCCATGGCGGATTCCCGTAAGATTTGCTTGGGCGGCGCACCGGGCGGATGGCTCAGTGGGCCGCCAACGAGTCCAGGGCGATATCGAGTGCGAATTCGTAGCCGCGCGCACCCAGCCCGCAGATCACGCCGACCGCGAGGTCGGAGAAATACGAGTGGTGTCGGAACGGTTCGCGCTTGTGCACATTGGAGAGGTGCACCTCGACGAAGGGGAGATCGACAGCGGCAAGCGCATCGCGCAGGGCGACGCTGGTGTGGGTGAATGCCGCCGGATTGATGACGATGAACCCCGTGCCGTCCTCGCGGGCGGCATGGATGCGCTCGATCAGCAGGTGCTCGGCATTGGACTGGAAGGTATCGCAGGCCACGCCGCGGGCACGGGCCCGCTCGATCAGACGCGCATTGATCCCGGCGAGCGTATCTGCGCCATAATGCTGGGGTTCACGGGTGCCGAGCAGGTTCAGGTTCGGTCCGTGCAGCACAAGTACGCGGCTGGGGTTTCGGGGGTTTGTCGTCGACATGGCGGCGATTTTGCGGCAAACGTTCGCGAACTGGCAAGCAACTTCCGTTACAAGTGACTCGAAAATGGTCACCGCCATGCTGCTGCCGGCCTGATTTTTCAGAGTATTTGCTCGATTTTCCCGCTCGTCGTCTCCGCACTCGCAACAGGGTCATGGCGGCATTTTGCAGGTAGGGACCGGGCAAAACGTTATAATCCGGCGATTGCCTTCCGGCCGTGCCGTTCCCCATGCTGCTTTCCGAATTCGATTACGACCTTCCCGAGCGCCTGATCGCGCAGTTTCCTCCCGAACAGCGCGGCAACAGCCGGTTGCTGCACGTTGAGGGCGACCGCCTGAGCGACCTGCGTTTTCCCGACCTCATCGGGCTGCTCGCCCCCGGCGACCTGCTGGTGATGAACGATACCCGCGTCATCAAGGCACGGCTGTACGGCCGCAAGGCCAGCGGCGGTGCGATCGAGGCGCTGGTCGAGCGCGTGCTCGACGATCACCATGCGCTGGCTCATGTCCGCGCCTCCAAATCGCCGAAGCCGGGCACCCGGCTGCTGTTTGCCGACCGCTGGGAGGCGGAGATGGTCGAACGCCAGGGCGAACTGTTCCTGCTGCGCTTCCTCGGCGACCGCGACGTATACGCGATCCTCGACGACGCCGGCAAGCTGCCGCTGCCTCCATATATCGAGCGGGCCGCCGGCGGTGACGACGAGTCGCGCTATCAGACCGTGTATGCCCGCGAACGCGGCGCCGTGGCGGCGCCGACGGCCGGCCTGCACTTCACCGACGAGATCCTCGCCGCCATCCGCGCGCGCGGCATCGGCACGGCGACGGTCACGCTGCATGTCGGCGCCGGCACTTTCCAGCCGGTGCGGGTCGACAATATCGACGAACACAAGATGCACAGCGAACGCTTCGAGATTCCGGTCGGGACCGTGGACGCGATCGCCGCCTGCCATGCGGCCGGTGGCCGCGTGGTTGCCGTCGGCACCACCTCGATGCGCGCGCTGGAAGCGGCGGCCCAGGACGGCGCGCTGCGCGCCGGCCGCGGTGAGACCGACATTTTCATCACGCCGGGCTACCGCTTCCGGGTGGTCGACCGCCTGCTGACCAATTTCCACCTGCCGAAGTCCACGCTGCTGATGCTGGTCAGTGCCTTTGCCGGCATCGACACCCTGCGCGGCGCATACCGGCATGCGGTGGAACAGGAATACCGCTTCTTCAGCTATGGCGACGCCATGCTGCTGGAAAAGGAGACCCGCGCATGACCGGCCTGACCCCTGCTTCTCCCCGCCCGACCGACATCGTGCTGCACACGCGCAGCGCACAACTGGAAATCGCCTTCGACGATGGCGCGCGTTTTCAGCTGCCGTGCGAATACCTGCGGGTGTTCTCGCCGTCGGCGGAAGTCCGCGGCCATGGCCCCGGCCAGGAAACGCTGCAGGTCGGCAAGCGTCACGTGGCCATAACCGATCTCGAACCGGTTGGTCACTACGCCTTGAAGCTGGTGTTTGACGACGGTCATTCCACCGGGCTGTACAGCTGGGATTATCTTTACGAGCTCGGCCTCAAGCAGGCCGAATACTGGCAACACTATCTCGACCGCCTCGCCGCCGCCGGCGCCAGCAGGGAGTAAGCATGGACAAGCAGACCCATTTCGGATTCCAGACCGTCGAAGAAAATGCCAAGGCCGGCAAGGTGGCCGAGGTGTTCCATTCGGTCGCCAACAAGTACGACGTGATGAACGACATGATGTCGGGTGGCCTGCACCGGATCTGGAAGCACTTCACGCTGAATACCGCCGGGCTGCGCCCGGGCCAGAAAGTGCTCGATATCGCCGGTGGCACTGGCGACCTGGCGCGCGGCTGGGCCAAACGGGTCGGCAAGCAGGGCGAAGTCTGGCTGACCGACATCAACAGCTCGATGCTGACCGTCGGCCGTGACCGGCTGCTGGACGAGGGTACGGTGCTGCCGGTCGCGCTGGCCGATGCGGAAAAGCTGCCGTTCCCGGACAACTACTTCGATCTGGTCAGCGTCGCCTTCGGCCTGCGCAACATGACCCACAAGGAACTGGCACTGGCCGAGATGCTGCGGGTGCTGAAGCCGGGCGGCAAGCTGCTGGTGCTGGAGTTCTCGCGCATCTGGTCGCCGCTGAAGCCGGTCTACGACCTGTATTCGCTGAAGGCGCTGCCGATCATGGGCAAGCTGATTGCCGGCGACGCCGCCAGCTACCAGTACCTGGCCGAGTCGATCCGCATGCACCCGGACCAGGAAACGCTGAAGCAGATGATGCTCGATGTCGGCTTCGGCAAGGTCGATTATCACAACCTCAGCGCCGGCATCGTCGCGCTGCACAAGGGCTACAAGTTCTGATGCCTGCCGGTCGCTAGTGCAGTCCCTTGCGGCCGACGAAATCGAGCCGGATGTTCTGCGCCCGGGCAATCTGGCGCATGCGCCTGGCCAGGTTGTGGTTGATGTAGCCGAGCATGATGACCATATGGCCGACCCGGGCCGGCATCGGCCGGGTCAGGTCGCCGGTCTTGCGGCCGCTCCAGTGCACGATGTCCTGAAAACCTTGCGCCTGCAGGGCGCGCCGGGTGGGCTCGATATGGTCGCCGCCGACAATGAGGGCTCGCATGGCGGGATCTCCGCGAATACTGACAGCCCCAGTCTACGCAGTGCTCATATTCTGAAATGCAATTAAAAATGGATTGCAAATTCAGAACTGGTATATGAGAAAGATCAAACCCGCTGTCGCAGGCGTGCTGTCGTTAATACCAGGCGAAGCGATTTCAGGTACAGTCCGCCGCCTTTTCCACCGCGACCCGAGCGGCTTCGGCCGAACCCGATGCACTACACCCTTTTCGATACCCCCGTCATTCGCACGCTGTTCGCCTGGATTTCCATTGTGCTGCTGCGCGTCAGTGGCTGGAAGCTGGTTGGCCGCTTTCCCGATCAGCCCAAATATGTGCTGATCGCCGCACCACATACCAGCAACTGGGACTTTCCGCTGACACTCGGCATGTGCTTCGCCGCACGGGCGAAAATCTACTGGATGGGCAAGGCCAGCCTGTTTCGCGGACCGATGGGGCCGATCATGCGCTGGCTCGGGGGGATTCCGGTCCAGCGCGGCCAGCGCAATTCGCTGGTCGAACAGATGGTCGAGGTCTACCGTCGGTCCGAGCGGCTGGTGGTCGCCATTCCGCCGGAGGGGACGCGCAACCGCGTCACCGAATGGAAGACCGGCTTCTACTATATTGCCGTCGGTGCCGAAGTGCCGATCCTGATGGCCTATATGGACTACCCGAGCAAGACCGCCGGCTTCGGCCCGCTGTTCCAGCCGACCGGCGATATCGAGCGCGACATGCGCGAGATTCGCGCGTTCTATCAGGACAAGACCGGGCGTCACCCGGGGGGCAAGACCGGCAAGGCCGGTTGACGAGGCCGCGCCGGTCTTGCGTCATGCCGGGCTCAGGCCCGGGCGGACAGGGTCGGGTAGTCGGTGTAGCCGGTGGCGCCCGACGCATACACCGTGGCTTCGTCGACGGCGTTCAGCGGTGCACCCAGGGTCAGTCGTTCGACCAGATCCGGATTGGCGATAAACGGCCGGCCAAAGACGGCGGCGTCGATCAGCCCCTGCGAGATCAGCTTCTCGCCCTTTTCCGTGGTGTAACTGCCGGCGGCCAGAATTTTGCCCGGGTAGCGGTCGCGCAGCGCGCGGCGGAACGCCTCGCTGTAGGCCGGGCCACCAGCCCAGTCCGGTTCCGAGATATGCAGGTAGGCGAGATTGCGCCGTGCCAGCTCGCTGACCAGGTAGCAGGCCATTTCTTCCTGTCCGGCATCGTCCAGCCCGTTGAACATCCCCAGCGGCGAAATGCGGATGCCGACGTGAGCGCTGTCCCACTCGGCGATGGTCGCATCGACCACTTCCAGCGTCAGCCGGGCCCGGTTCTCGATACTGCCACCATAGGCGTCGGTGCGGACATTGGACTGCGGCGACAGGAACTGGGCCAGCAGGTAGCCGTGTGCGGCATGGATTTCAATCAGGTCAAAGCCGGCGCGGCGCGCGCGGTCGGTGGCCAGACGGTAGTCTTCAACCAGGTCTTCCAGTTCGGCGGTTTCCAGTGCGCGCGGCACCGAGCAGGGCACGCGGGTCAGATTGCCGTTTTCATCGCGAATGGTGGTGCGGGTGTCGGCAGCCAGCGCCGACGGTGCCACCGGGGCGGCGTGGCCGGGCTGCAGCGCAGTGTGCGAAATGCGGCCGACGTGCCACAACTGGATCGCCATGCGGCCGCCGTGCTCATGGACGGCATCGGTGATGTGCTTCCAGGCGGCGACCTGGGTTTCGTCATAGATGCCCGGTGCGCCGGCATAGCCCTTGCCGACCGGCGAAATCTGCGCGGCCTCGGTAATGATCAGGCCGGCGCTGGCCCGCTGGGTGTAGTACTCGGCCATCAGCGGAGTCGGGATATCGCCCGGTTCGATGGCGCGCAGGCGGGTCAGCGGGGCCATCACAATGCGGTTGCGGAGTTCGATTGCGCCCAGGGTGAGCGGCGTGAGCAACTTGTCGGCGTTCATCGGTGGTGTCCTGAAAATAGACTGGTCGTCTAGTTGGTGGGGAAATGAAAGGCCGGTGTCGTGGTCACACCGGCCGGAACAGGGATCAGTCCGGTTGCGGCAGGCGCCGCCGGGTTTCGTCCAGCGCCCGTTGCAGTGGAGCCGGGTCGCGCAGCACCTTGGTTCTCAGCGCAGCACCCAGCCACATCGAGTACAGGGCTTCGGCCAGTGCATCGCAATCGTCGCCGGCCGTGGTCGAGCCGTCGGCAACGGCCGCCGCGATGGCGGCAGACAGCTTGCCGACCACCTGGTTCATGCCGTGCGCGAGCGCTTCGCGCATTGGCTCGGACAGATCGCAGACCTCGCCCGACAGCTTGACCGCCAGGCAACTGCCGTGATTTTCAATATCGCAGGCGCCGTGCAGCCAGGACGCAAAATAGGCCAGCAGCCGGTCGCGCATCGGGCCGGGCACGCCGTCGGCGAAAAGCGTCTCCATCCGGCTGGCGTAGCCGGCGAAGTAGCGTTCCAGCAGCGCTTCACCGAAGTGCTCCTTAGAACGGAAGTAATGGTAGAACGATCCCTTGGGCACGCCGGCGGCCGTCAGCAGCTCGGTCAGGCCGACCGCGGTGAAGCCGCGACCGAGGATCATCGGCTCGGCGACGGCAAGAATGTGTTCGCGGGTATCGTGCGACGGTGAGGCTTCAGTCATCATGGAGACATGGTATTAGACCGGTCGGTCTAATGCAAGCCCCGGCGACGAACGCCAGGCTTCCGCGGGCCGGCGGCCTTTGTCAGCCCGCCATCGCCGCGCCATACTGTAGCGGCCGGCGAGCCGCGACGACCTGCTGGCCGGCATCGTGATTCATGACGAGAGGAACAGGAATGAAGCTGTACTACACCCCGGGCGCGTGCTCGATGGCGGTGCATATCGTGCTGGAAGAAGCCGGCCTGCCGTACGACCTCGAACGCATCAACCTGCGTGCGTCACCGCGCCTGACCGCCGATGGTCGCGACTTCCGCACCATCAACCCGCGCAACTATGTGCCGGCGCTGGCCCTGCCGTGCGGTACGGTGCTGACCGAGGCGGCAGCGATCATGCAGTACGTGGCTGACCTGGTGCCCGGCAAGGGGCTGGTACCGCGTGCCGGCACGCTGGAACGGGCGCAACTGGCGGAATGGCTGAACTTTATCGCCACTGAAATCCACAAGGGCACGGGGCCGCTGTGGGATGTGGATGGCCAGAACTCGGCCGGGATGAAGCAGCGTGCCTGGGCCCGGCTCAGCCTGCGACTCGACGATGTCGAAACGCGCCTGGCGGGGCGGGACTACCTGAACGGCAGCTACAGCGTGGCCGATGCCTATCTGTTCACCTGCCTGGGCTGGCTGGGCTTCCTGCATCATTCGCTCGATCGCTGGCCGCGCATCAAGGCGCTGCGCGCGCGGGTGTTCAAGCGGCCGGCCGTGCAGGCGGCGATGACGGCGGAAGGACTGCTGGGCTAGTCATCGCGCCGGGCCTGCCCCCGTCGGCCGGAAGCTGCACATCCTGTGCCGCTTCCGGCTTTTTCATGCCGGAATCCCGGCCTGCCACCGGCGCAGCGCGTTTCCGGTGTGACTAGGTGTTTCAATATTTTTACAATAAAAACAGGCCCTTAACATAATGTGTCATTATGTACTGGCTATACTTACATTTGCTAAACCTTTCGCCATTGGGTCGTCGGCATGACTGCCCTAGTCTGGGGGTACGCAACAAGCACACCGAAACCGAACAACAACGGAAAGGATGCACCCCCATGAATACGACCCGAAACCGGATGTTCCAGCATGCGACCCCGTGGCTCCTCGCTTCCTCGCTGGTCTTCAGTGGCGCGGCGATGGCGGACACCCTCGGCCAGAGTATCGACAAGGCCGGCAGCAAGATCGAGAGTGGTGCAAAGCAGGCGGATGCCTATATCGACGACAGCGCGGTGACGGCCAGGGTCAAGGCTGCGCTGCTGGCCGACGAGCAGATCAAAAGCCTCGATATCGGCGTGGAGACCCAGCAGGGCGTCGTGCTGCTGTCAGGCTTCGTCAACGATATGCAGCAGTCGTCGCTGGCCGCGCAACTGGCGGCGAACGTGCCCGGCGTCAAGGAGGTCAGAAGTGACCTGAGGCTGAAGGACGGCGGTGACAAGGGCGCCAGGGGCTATCTCAGCGATACGGCCATCACCAGCCAGGTGAAGGCGGCGCTGCTGGCCGATGCCGATGTGAAGTCATTTCCGATCAGCGTAAGTACCAGCAATGGCCGGGTCCAGCTCAGCGGCGTGGTCAGGAACAAGGCCCAGGTGCTCCGCGCGGCGGAAGTCGCCGGCGGCATCCAGGGCGTCACCTCGGTCAAGAACGACCTGCGGGTGAAGTAATTCCCGCCCGGCACGCATTCCCCCCACCCATGTCGCGGCCCGTTCCGGCGCGTCAGCACCGAAGGAGACAGACATGTTTCGTTGGGGCGTCATTTTTCTGATTGTCGCACTGGTTGCGGCCGCGCTTGGATTCGGCGGTCTGGCCGGTACGGCAGCCTACGCGGCCAAAATCGTTTTTGTCGTTGGCCTCATCCTCTTCGTGCTCAGCCTGTTTTCCCGTCGCGGCTGACCGGCCGCTCCGGGGCACGAAGTCCAACCTGCAAGGAGAAAGACCATGAACAGTGATACGTTTGAAGGCAAGTGGGAACAACTGAAGGGCAAGGTCAAGGCCGCCTGGGGCGAGCTGACCGATGATGACCTGACCCGCATCAATGGCAAGGTCGAGCAGCTCAACGGCCTGATCCGCGAGCGCTACGGCCGAACGAAGGAGCAGGCGGAAACCGAAATCCGCGCCTTCCTCGACCGCCACAAGTAACCGGCGTTCACCTACGGCAAGCCCGCAGACGGAAAGGTCTGCGGGCTTGCTGCTGTCTGCCGTCAGTCCTTGCCGTACAGCGCCAGCGCACGCTGCCGCTGCACGGCATGGTCGACGATCGGCGCCGGATAGTCATGCGACAGCCGGAAGCCGGGCGGCAACTGCCTGGCCTGCCACGGCGCGTGGATGGCCTTGTGGTCCAGCGCGGCCAGTTCCGGGACGAAGCGGCGGATGAAATCGCCGCGCGGGTCGAATTTCTCCGACTGGGTGACCGGGTTGAAAATGCGGAAGTATGGCTGGGCATCGCAGCCGGTCGAGGCGGCCCACTGCCAGCCGCCATTGTTGGCGGCCAGATCGAAATCCAGCAGCTTTTCGGCGAAATACGCTTCGCCATGGCGCCAGTCGATCAACAGGTCCTTGACCAGAAAGCTGGCACTGACCATGCGCAGCCGGTTGTGCATCCAGCCGGTCCGGTTCAGCTGACGCATCGCGGCGTCGACCAGCGGATAGCCGGTCCGTCCCTCGCACCAGGCGTCGAAATGCTGCGGGTCGCCGGGGAAGGCCAGGCCCTCGTACTCCGGCTTGAACGACCGCCCTTGACCGACCCGGGGATGGTGCCAGAGGATCTGGTGGTAGAAGTCGCGCCAGATCAGTTCGTCGAGCCAGCACATCGCGCCGTCCGAACCGTCGGCCCAGGCGAACTGCGCCAGTTGCCGGATCGAGATCGTGCCGAAGCGCAGGTGGACCGACAGCGCCGACACGCCATTGTCGGCCGGGTAGTCGCGCAGGGTGCGGTAATGGGCAATGCGTGGCTGGAAGGCCGCAAACAGGGCCTGCGCGCCGGACATCCCGGTCGGCACGCCGGGGTCGGCCGGCGCAAAGCCGAGCTCGGGCAGGGACGGGAACGGTTGCGGCGGCAGCGGCGCCAGTGCTGTCAGGTAGCGTTCCACCGGATAGGCCTGCAGGAAGAACGGATCGAGCTTTTTCCGCCATGCGTTCCGGTACGGCGTATAGACGCTGTAGGGCGTCCCGGATGCGGTCAGGACCTCGTCACGCTCGAACAGCGTCACGTCCTTGCTGGTGAGCAGCGTGCGCCCGTCGGCGGCCAGGGCGGCAGCCACGGCATCGTCACGGGCGATGGCGGCCGGGTCATCGTCGCGGTTGGCAAACACGGCGTCGGCACCCAGCGTGCGAGCCAGTTCGGGAATCGCCTCGCAGGCATCGGCATGGCGGACCAGCAGATCGCTGCCGTGCTCGCGCAGCGCCTGCTTGAGTTCGGCCAGCGAGCGGTGGATGAAATCCACCCGGCGGTCGGCCCTTGGCAGTGGTTCGAGAATGGCGCGGTCGAATACGAAGACGCACACCACGCTTCGGCTGTGCTTCAGGGCCTGGTACAGCGCGGCTTGGTCGGACAGCCGCAGGTCGCGGCGGAACCAGCAGATCGAGATATCAAAGCGTGTCATCGCGCACCGGAGAAAAACGGCAAGGTGTCGAGTGTACGGGATGGCGGCCGACGACAATAAAAAAGGCGCCACCGCAGTGACGCCCAAGGCTTTGATTCAAGCTTGCGTGAAGAACACCCTGCTGGCCGATGCGCGGCACAGCATGGGAACAATGTACGACCGCCCGTTCGTGCCGGCCATGGCTAAGCAGCACGTCATTGACCGGGGTCAAGTACGGCACAAAAGCCCGTTTCGCCAAGGGTTTGCCTGCGACCGCCATATCCGGCAGGCTGCCGCACGGGTACAATGCGCGCCGTTTTGCCGTTAAAGCCGGTCGGCCGCTCCAGGACGACCACAGAAGGATTCTCCCCATGGCCATCCAATGGTTCCCCGGTCACATGCACAAGGCCAAGCGCGAGTTTGCCGACAAGCTCGCCGAAGTCGACGTGGTGATCGAGATGTGCGATGCGCGTCTGCCGATGTCGTCGTCCAACCCGATGATTTCCCGTCTGCTCGAGACCCGGCGGCCGAAGCTCAAGATCCTCAACAAGCAGGATCTGGCCGATCCGGCCACCACCCGGGACTGGCTGGCCTGGTTCGCCTCGCAGCCGGGGACCGGCGCGATTGCGCTCGACAACGGCGAGAGCAATCCGAAAAAGAAGATTATCGACGCGGCGCGCGCGCTGGTGCCCGGTCGGGTGATCGGTGCGGACCGGCCATTGCGGCTGATCGTGTGCGGTATTCCCAACGTCGGCAAATCGACGCTGATCAACAGCCTGATGGGCAAGAAGATCGCCAAGACCGGCAACGAGCCCGCCATCACCAAGGCGCAGCAGCGCATCCAGCTGACCGACGAAGTCGTGCTGTTCGATACCCCGGGCATGCTGTGGCCGAAGATCGAGCATGAGCGTTCCGGCTATGCGCTGGCCGCCAGCGGCGCTGTCGGCCGCAATGCGATGGACGAGG
Organism: Microvirgula aerodenitrificans DSM 15089; assembly: GCF_000620105.1. NCBI lineage: Bacteria > Pseudomonadati > Pseudomonadota > Betaproteobacteria > Neisseriales > Aquaspirillaceae > Microvirgula > Microvirgula aerodenitrificans. Next base: position 50,627 of record NZ_JHVK01000001.1, read on the forward strand.
CCGAGGTGGCGCTCGAACTGCTGGCGATGCTGATGCCGGTCTACCCGGCCGAACTGATGGCGCGCTACAACCTGAGCGCGCTGCCGGACAGCGATGTAGCACTGTTCGAGGAAATCGGCCGTCGCCGTGGCGCCATGCGTGCCGGCGGCGTGCTGGACGAGCAGAAGGCGGCCGAAGTGGTGCTGAACGACTTCCGCGACGGCCGTATCGGCCGGCTGACGCTGGAAACGCCGGCGCAGTGGGAGGTCATGGCCCAGGAAATCGAAGCCCGGCTCGAAGCCGAGCGGCTGGCTGACGAGGCCGACCGCGCCGAGCGCAAGGCGCGGCGCGAAGGCCGCAAGGACAGCGCCGAGTAGCATGCAGGGCACAAAGAAGGGGACCGCGAGGTCCCCTTCTTTTATTCGTCGCTGTCTATCCCCAGCTCCTGCACCTTGCGTGTCAGCGTGTTGCGGCCGAGCCCGAGCAGGGACGCCGCCTCGACCCGGCGCCCGCCGGTGTGCGCCAGTGCGGTGCGGATCAGCGTGCCCTCGAACTCGCGGGTCAGCGCGTCGATGATGCCGGTCTCGCCTCGGCGCAACTGCTCGGCGGCGACGGCGGCCAGGCTGCCGGCCCAGTCGCCGGCTGTCGCCGGATGGTGGCCTGCGACCGCGTCCCCGCCGCTTTCCTTCAGCTCCGGCGGCAGGTCGGCCGGCTCGACGGTCTGGCCCGGTGCCATCACTGTCAGCCACTGGCACAGGTTCTCCAGCTGGCGGACATTGCCTGGGAAGGCATAGTCGGCCAGCTGGGCCATGGCGGCTTCCGACAGCCGCTTGGCGTCGACGCCAAGGCTGGACGCGCTGCGGGCCAGGAAATGCCGGGTCAGCAGCGGGATGTCCTCGTGGCGCTCGCGCAGCGGCGGCAGACGCAGGCGGATCACGTTCAGGCGATGGAACAGGTCCTCGCGGAACTGGCCGTCGCGCACGCGGGATTCCAGGTTCTGGTGGGTGGCGGCGATGACCCGCACATTGGCCTTGATCGGCATATGGCCGCCGACGCGATAGAACTGCCCGTCCGACAGCACCCGCAGCAGGCGGGTCTGCAGCTCGGTCGGCATGTCGCCGATTTCATCCAGGAACAGCGTACCGCCCTCGGCCTCCTCGAAGCGGCCGCGCCGTTGCGCTGTGGCGCCGGTGAAGGCACCACGCTCGTGGCCGAACAGCTCGCTCTCCAGCAGATCGCGCGGGATGGCGGCGGTGTTGATGGCGATGAACGGCTTGGCGGCACGCGCCGAGTGGCGGTGCAGCGCCTGCGCGACCAGTTCCTTGCCGGAGCCGGATTCGCCGGTGATCAGCACGGTGACGCTGGACTGGCTGAGCCGGCCGATGGCGCGAAACACGTCCTGCATTGCCGGCGCCTGGCCAAGCAGCACCGGCAGCGGTTCCAGCGTGTCCGCCGGGCGGTCGATGCTGGCGACCTCGCCGAGTGCGCGTTCGACCAGCTGGACGGCCTGGTCGATGTCGAACGGCTTGGGCAGGTACTCGAATGCGCCGCCCTGAAAGGCCGAAACGGCGCTGTCGAGATCCGAGTGCGCGGTCATGACGATGACCGGCAGTTGCGGATGGTCAGCCTTGATCTTGCCCAGGAATTTCAGTCCGTCCGTGCCCGGCATGCGGATATCGCTGACTATCACCTTCGGCGTGTCGTCGTACATGGCGTTCAGGGCATCGTCGGCATTGCTGAAACTCTGGAAGGCGATGCCGGCGCGGGCCAGTGCTTTTTCCAGAACCCAGCGGATGGACTTGTCGTCGTCGATAATCCAGACCGGTGCAGTGGTCATGCGCTTTTCTCCAGGAACGGCAGGAGCACGGTAAAGCAGGTGCGTCCTGGCCGGGATTCGAACTCGATGGTTCCTTGGTGCTGATGCACGAAGGTCTGTGCCAGCGTCAGGCCCAGTCCGGTTCCCTCGGCCCTGCCGGTCACCAGCGGGTAGAACACATGGTCGTGCAGGTCGGGCGGGATGCCGGGGCCGTCATCGATGATCTGCAATTCCAGTGCCAGCGCGTAGCGGCGGCGTGCCAGCGTGACCTGGCGGGCGATGCGGGTTTTCAGGCGGATGGTGCCGTGGCCGGCCATGGCCTGTGCCGCGTTCTTGACGATATTGAGGACGATCTGGATCAACTGCTCCTTGTCGGCGGTCAGCATCGGCAGGCTGATATCGTAGTCGCGGAGAACGTGCAGTCCGTCCGGATACTCGGCCAGCAGCAGGCTGCGCACCCGTTCCAGCACTTCGTGGATATTGACGTCGTCCTGCACATGGCGCCGGTTCGGCGCCAGCAGGCGGTCGACCAGCGATTGCAGGCGCAACGCCTCGTTGCGGATGACATCGAGGTACTCGGTCAGGTCCGGGCGGTCATCGAGTTCCAGTGCCAGCAACTGCGCGGCACCCCGGATGCCGCCAAGCGGGTTCTTGATCTCGTGGGCGAGATTGCGGATCAGCTCGCGGTTCGCCTGCTGCTGGATCAGCAGGCGTTCCTCGTTGGCGATGCGGATCTGCTGGTCGATCGGCCGCAGCTCCAGCAGCGCCGCCGCGCCGTTGGCGTCGATCGGCGTCAGCGAGCAGTACAGGTGCAGGTGCAGCTGGTTGGTGGTGTCCAGCGTCAGATCGTGTTCGGTGAAACTGACATCGTTGTCGACGGCGGTGGCCAGGCCGCGCATCAGCGGCTGGGCATTGACGAACAGGCTCGACAGGGTGTGGCGGACCAGTTCGCGACTGCCCAGCGCCAGCAGGTTTTCGGCTGCCGGGTTGGCGTGGAGGATGGCGCCCTCGCGGTTGACGGCGAGGACCGCCGTGTCGAGCAGGGCAAGACCGGCGAAAACGGAATCGGGCATCGGCAGCCAAAAGGGAATGGATAACGACGATAAAGCAAAATGCCTGCCATGTGGCCGGCACCCGTGCCGGGCTCAGCGCGGACGGTCGGGCAGACGGCGCGGCGCGGGCCGGATGTCCATGTCGATATCGCGTACCGGTGCCGGCTGGCAATCACTCGCCGGCGGGATCGGTGCGATGGTGCCGAAGCGGGACGGCGGCGCATACGGCGCGGTCGGCACCGGGCGCGAGAGCCGGATGTCGGGCGGCGTCGGGTATGGCGTCGTGCCGTCCACCGGCACGGGCGCGGCGGTTACCGGCAGCGCCAGCAGCGCAGCCAGCAGCGGAAGGGCGGGGCGCAGAGTCATGCTGCCGATGATACGCCATCGACCGGGTCGGAAAAGACTGAAAAAAGTGACCACGTCGAACGGACGGGCGAAGCGGGGTTTCCCCGCGGCGGCGGGGACGGAAGCGGGGCAGATCCTGTCAGCCGGCGTGCACCGCGCCACGGTGAACGTCGGTGCCCGGCCGTGCAAAAAAACCGGGGGACTGTCGTGTGACAGTCCCCCGTATCAGCCGGGCGGGCTCCCGGTGTTCCGGTGCCCGCCCTGCCAGGCCCTTACAGGCTGTAGTACTCGTCGAACTCGACCGGGTGCGGCGTCATGCGGATGCGGTTGACTTCCTGCATCTTGAGTTCGATGAAGGCATCGATCCACTCGTTGCTGAACACGCCGCCACGGGTCAGGAAGTCGCGGTCCTTGTCGAGCTCGCCCAGCGCTTCGTCCAGCGACGCGCAGACGGTCGGGATCAGCTTGTCTTCTTCCGGCGGCAGGTCGTACAGGTTCTTGCTGGCCGGTTCGCCCGGGTGGATCTTGTTCTGCACGCCGTCCAGGCCGGCCATCATCAGCGCGGCGAAGCACAGGTACGGGTTGGCCGAAGGGTCCGGGAAGCGCGCTTCGATGCGGCGGGCCTTCGGGCTGGCCACGTGCGGAATGCGGATCGAGGCCGAACGGTTGCGGGCCGAGTAGGCGAGCTTCACCGGGGCTTCGTAATGCGGCACGAGGCGCTTGTACGAGTTGGTGCCCGGGTTGGTGATCGCGTTCAGCGCCTTGGCGTGCTTGATGATGCCGCCGATGTAGTACAGCGCGAAGTCGGACAGGCCGGCATAGCCGTCACCGGCGAACAGGTTCACGCCGTCTTTCCAGATCGACTGGTGAACGTGCATGCCCGAGCCGTTGTCGCCGCAGATCGGCTTCGGCATGAAGGTGGCGGTCTTGCCGAAGCTGTGGGCGACGTTCTGCACCACGTACTTGGTGATCTGGGTCCAGTCGGCGCGCTGGGTCAGCGTGCTGAAGCGGGTGCCGATTTCACACTGGCCGGCGGTCGCCACTTCGTGGTGGTGCACTTCGACCGGCACGCCGAGTTCTTCCAGCACCAGGCACATTTGCGAGCGCATGTCCTGGAAGCTGTCGACCGGCGGGACCGGGAAGTAGCCGCCCTTGACGCGCGGACGGTGGCCGGTGTTGGCGCCGTCGAGCGGATCGGCGGACGACCAGGCGGCTTCTTCCGAGTTGATCTTCACGTGGCAGCCGGACATGTCGGCGTGCCAGGTGATGCTGTCGAACACGAAGAATTCCGGTTCCGGACCGAAGAAGGCGACATCGCCGATGCCGCTGGCCTTCAGGTAGGCTTCAGCGCGCTTGGCGATCGAACGCGGGCAGCGGTCGTAGCCCTTGCCGTCGGCCGGATCGACCACGTCGCAGGTCATGAACACCGTCGGTTCGTCGTAGAACGGGTCGATGAAGGCCGTCGCCGGGTCGGCGATCAGCAGCATGTCGGAGGCCTGGATACCCTTCCAGCCGGCGATGGACGAGCCATCGAACGCATGGCCGTGCTCGAACCAGGCTTCGGCATCTTCGGTCAGGACGTGCGCCGGGATGGTGACGTGCTGTTCCTTGCCCTTGGTGTCGGTAAAGCGCAGGTCAACGAACTTTACGTCGTTATCCTCGATCAGTTTCTTAACGTCGGCAGCCGCCATACAAATCTCCCAAAGTGTTCAGGTGTTACGAGTCGTTCAAGTTGAGGTCCGGGCGCACCGGATAGCTGGCAGAAGACATAGCAGAAACTGTGCCATGCCCGCTGTCGCGGCATTCCCGGGGACTGGACGCCGTCCCGTCCGGCTCGCTCAATGGCATGATGCACCATAAGCGTGCAATTTGCCGTGCGGTGGCACAAAACAGGTGCATTGCTGACGGGCATGCACCGGTTTGGACCGTCCGGCGACTGCCGGACAAGCCTTGTCATTGTCCGTGCATTCGCTGCTACTATAATCGCCCGAACATGACACCCGGCTTGCTGGCTTCGCGATGGACGACACAATTGACACAATTCTGGCCCGGGCCGCGACACGCGGACGCGAAGCGGGCAGCGCCTATGCCGGTGAGGTGACCCCGGCGGAGGCCTGGCGACTGGTCGAACTGGGCGCCGCGCGCCTGGTCGACGTGCGCAGCGCTGCCGAGTGGAGCTTTGTCGGCATGCCGCCGTCCGCGACCGGCATCGAATTCAGGACCTGGCCCGGCATGCAGCCCAATCCGGCCTTTGCCGGCCAGCTCGAAGCGGCGGTGGCGAAAGACCTGCCGGTCCTGTTCCTGTGCCGCAGCGGGGTCCGCTCGGTGGCCGCCGCCACGCTGGCGGCCGGGCTGGGCTACCAGGCCTACAACATCCTCGACGGCTTCGAGGGCCCGCTTGACGGGCAGGGCCAGCGCAACCGCCTTGGCGGCTGGCGTGTCAGCGGCCTGCCATGGCGGCAGGGCTGAGCCGCCCCGCGACCGAATTCCGAATTTCCCTTTGCGATAGTGACCATCATGACCCAACGCTACGCCGTTATCGGCAACCCGATTGCGCACAGCCAGTCGCCGTACATCCACCTCGAGTTCGCCCGCCTGCAGGGAGTGCCGCTGGCCTATGAACGCCTGCTGGCGCCGCTGGACGGCTTTGCCGCCAGCGTGCGCGATTTTGTCGCCGGCGGCGGCCACGGACTGAACGTGACCCTGCCGTTCAAGCTCGAAGCGCATGAGCTGGCGCGGCAGCACCTGACCGAGCGTGCCCGTGCGGCCGGGGCCGTCAATACGCTGACTTTCCGCGATGGCGAGGTCCATGGCGACAATACCGACGGTATCGGCCTGACCCGTGACATCACCGTCAACCTCGATGTCGCCATCGCCGGCAAGAATGTGCTGGTGCTGGGCGCCGGCGGCGCCGTGCGCGGCGTGCTGCTGCCGCTGCTGGAGCAGAAGCCGGCCAGCGTCACCCTGGTCAACCGCACGCTGGACAAGGCGCAGCAGGTTGCGGCCGACTTCGCCGGCTGGGGCCGGATCGAGGTCTGTGCGTACGAGCAACTGGCCGGACGCCACTTCGACATCGTCATCAACGGCACGTCGGCCGGCCTCAGCGGCGCGCTGCCGCCGCTGCCGGACGGGGTGCTGACCGACAGCGAGCTGGTCTACGACATGGTGTACGGCAAGGGCCTGACGCCGTTCCTGGCGCGGGCGCAGGCCGAACGGGCCGGTATGCTGTCCGACGGACTGGGCATGCTGGTCGAACAGGCGGCCGAGTCGTACCGGATCTGGCATGGCGTGCAGCCGGAGACACGTCCGGTGATGAACAGCCTTCGCGATTTGCTGGCATGACTGACGGCTGCGCCGTTACATGCCCGACCCACGGCCGGTTCTTCCGGCTCAGACTGCTGATAAAGGTGGGCACCGACGGTCACCGTGGCGTCGGTGCACGCCCGACTGACAGGATCTGCCGTGAGTACGGCAGTCTGTCTGATTGACTCCTGCCTCTTCCGTCCCCGCCGCTGCGGGGAAACCTCGCTTCGCTCGTCCGTTCTTCAATGGACGGGGTTTGTGGGCAGTCTGGGCCGGTTCTTCCGGCTGTTTTCTTTTTTGCGGAGCTTTTCGTGAAGTTGCTTTTCAAGCTGGTCGGTCTGCTGGCCGCGGTGTTCCTGCTGTATCAACTGTGGCTGTTCGGGCACATCCTGTACTGGAAGTGGAACAACCCGTCCACGACCGCCTTCATGACCGAACAGCAGGCCGTGCTGGCCGAAACCAATCCCGATATCGAGATCCGCTATCGCTGGGTGTCGTACGACCGCATTTCCAGCAACCTGAAGCGGGCGCTGGTCGCCAGCGAGGACGCCAAGTTCCTTGCCCACGAGGGGTTCGACTGGGAGGGGATGCAGACCGCCTGGGAGAAGAACATGCAGAAGGGCCGCATCGTCGCCGGCGGCTCGACCATCAGCCAGCAACTGGCGAAGAACCTGTTCCTGTCGTCCAAACGCACGCCGTGGCGCAAGGCCGAGGAGGCCATCATCACCGTGATGCTGGAAGCGGTGATGGACAAGCGGCGCATCTTCGAGATCTATCTGAACGTGATCGAGTGGGGCAATGGCGTGTTCGGCGCCGAAGCGGCGGCCCGGCATTACTACAAGACCGGCGCGTCGCGGCTGTCGGCGTCGCAGGCAGCCAGACTGGCGGCCATGGTGCCGAATCCGCGCTATTACGATGATCACCGCAATGATTCCCGGCTCCGGCGCAAGGCTGCCATCCTGCAGCGGCGAATGGCCTACGCCGACATCCCGTAATGTTTGCGCCGCATCATTGCGCCGGTGTCCGGCGCGCGTGGCGCACGCCGGATCGCGATCGACGCGATGGCGTGCGGCGCAGCAATTTTCGTCAGCAGTCTGGCGTGGTTTATTGCGCCGGCGTTACAATTCGCGCCCTCTGTGTACTCTGCCGGGCGCACCTTTCCCCGGCTCCAACCATGGACTTACCCAGTTACCCGCCGCCTTCTCCCTACAAACATAACGACTGACGTATTCGCCGGCGCCGATCTTCCGTGCGGGTACGGGAGACGACTTGCATGACCGTCGATACCACAAGAAACCAGGACAACCTCCAGGCCAGCCTGACGCAGGTGCAGAACCTGCTGAACCGCATGCAGCTGGTCGAGGATCTCGTCCACAAGCAGGACATGCCTCGCCAGCAGCTGGTCGAGAATCTGGTCCACAAGCAGCACAGCGCCGAGTTGAGCAAAAAGCTCGACCAGCTCCACCCCGCCGACGTCGCCTACATTCTTGAATCGCTGCCGCTGGACGAGCGGCTGCGGGTGTGGGATCTGGTCAAGGCCGACCGCGATGGCGACATCCTGCTCGAAGTGTCCGACGCGGTGCGCGAGACGCTGATCGAGTCGATGGACCGCGAAGAGCTGGTCGCCGCCGCCGAACAGCTTGATGCCGACGAACTCGCCGACCTGGCGCCCGACCTGCCGAGCCAGGTGGTGTACGAGGTCATGGGCGGCCTGGACCTGAAGGAACGCGAGCAGCTGCAAAGCGCGATGTCGTACCGCGAGGACCAGGTCGGCGGCGTGATGGATTTCGAGCTGGTCAAGATCCGCGCCGATGTGACACTGGAAGTCGTGCTGCGCTATCTGCGCCGCTTCGAGGAACTGCCCGACCACGCCGACAAGATCTTCGTCGTCGACGACGAGGAAACCCTGGTCGGCGTACTGCCACTGAACAAACTGCTGATTTCCGATCCCGAATCCGAAGTGTCGTCGGTCATGGCGCGCGATGTGGTCACCTTCCTGCCTGACGACGACGTCGGGGATGCGGCCCAGGCGTTCGAGCGCTATGACCTGGTGTCCGCACCAGTGGTCGACAGCAATTACCGGCTGGTCGGCCGGCTCACGGTGGCCGACATGGTCGACTACATCCGTGAGGAGAGCGAGAGCGAAGTGCTCAGCATGGCCGGCCTGAAGGAAGAGGAAGACCTGTTCGCCGGCGTGCTGGCCTCGGTGAAGAACCGCTGGGCGTGGCTGGCGGTCAATCTGTGCACGGCCTTTGTCGCCAGCCGGGTGATCGGCGCCTTCGAACATTCGATCCAGAACCTGGTCGCGCTGGCGGCACTGATGCCGATCGTGGCCGGGATCGGCGGCAACTCCGGCAATCAGACCATCACCATGATCGTGCGCGCACTGGCCATGGGCCAGATGCAGCTGAACCAGGCATGGCGGTTGTGGCGCAAGGAAATCGGCGTCAGCGTCATCAATGGCCTGGTCTGGGGCAGTGCGCTCGGCGTACTGGCCTGGGCGCTGTACGGCAGCTGGCAACTGGGGGTGGTGATGACCACGGCGATGACGCTGAACCTGGTGCTGGCAGCGACCATGGGGGTGATGATCCCGACGCTGATGCAGAAACTGGGACGTGATCCGGCGCTGGGTTCCAGCGTGCTGATCACTGCCTGTACCGATTCCGGCGGCTTCTTCATCTTCCTCGGTCTCGCCACCGTGTTCCTGATGTGATGCGGACCGTCGCCGAACTGCTGGCCGGCAGTGGCCTGCCGAGGCTGGAAGCGCGCATGCTGCTCGAGCAGGCGGCGCGCATCGGCCGTACCCGTCAGTCGACCTGGCCCGAGCTGGAAGTGCCGGAGGCCGATGCCGCCCGCTTCGATGCGCTGGTCGCCCGCCGGCTGGCCGGCGAACCGATCGCCTATCTGGTCGGGGTGCGCGAGTTCTTTGGCCGGGATTTCCATGTGGCGCCCGGCGTACTGATTCCGCGGCCGGAAACCGAAGTGCTGGTCGAGTTTGCCCTCGCGCATCTGCCACCGCAGGCGCGCTGTCTGGACATGGGCACCGGCAGCGGTGCCATTGCCGTCAGCATTGCGCTGGAACGGCCCGACACCGACATGACGGCGCTTGATGTGTCGCCGGCGGCGCTGGCGATCGCCAGCGGTAATGCCCGCGACCTTGGCGCACGCTGCCGCTTTCTGCTGTCCGACTGGTTTGCCGCGCTGGAAGCCGGCGAGACGTTCGATCTGATCGCCTCGAATCCGCCCTATGTCGCCAGTGGCGATCCGCACCTGGAACAGGGGGATCTGCGTTTTGAACCGCCGGGCGCGCTGACCGACTTTGCCGACGGCCTGCAGGCGATCCGCCTCATTGTCGCCGGCGCGGCATCGCGCTTGCGGCCGGAAGGCTGGCTGGCGATCGAGCACGGCTACGACCAGGGAGAGGCCTGCCGCACGCTGTTTGCGGCGGCCGGGCTGGAGCGGGTCGCCACGCTGCACGACCTGGCCGGGCTGGACCGGGTCACGGTCGGCCAGCGGGCTTGATCTGATGCGTATGCCAGTGTCGTCACTGCTGCGATAATGCATAACGCCGCCCGAAAGGGCGGCGTGAGCTGGTGCAGGGAGAAGGAAGCGGCGCGGCAGCAGACCCGCCGTTACGCTTCACTCTCCCGAATGCGGGGGCCGATCAGTGGTGATGGCCGCCTGCACCGTGCACGTGACCATGGTCGAGCTCTTCCTGGCTTGCCGGGCGGACTTCGGCCACCGTGGCGACGAAGCGGATGGTGTGACCGGCCAGCGGGTGGTTGCCGTCAACGACGACCTTGCCTTCGGAGATGTCGGTCACGCGGAACACGACGACGTCGCCGGTTTCCGGATCGTCAGCTTCAAACATGGTGCCGACGTCGATTTCCACGTCGTCAGGGAACACGCTGAGGTCTTCGACGCGGACCAGCGATTCGTCCGGTTCGCCGAACGCATTGTCCGGGTCCAGCTTGACGTCGATGTTGTCGCCAGCGGACTTGCCATGCAGGGCTTCTTCCACCAGCGGGAAGATGCCATCGTAGCCGCCATGAAGATAGCTGATCGGCTCTTCGGTCTTGTCGATCAGGTTGTTGTCGGCGTCGTACATCTCATAGTTGAGCGACACGACGGTATTCTTGGCGATTTGCATGAGGGTTTTCCTGAAAGAGTTTCGGGCTCACGGCCAACGCCGTGCTGCCCGGCATTGTAATGTAATCCGGAGGGCCCGCCGAGCCGGGCGCCATATGAAAATGAAAACGCCGATCTCTTTTCTGGGCGGATTGACCGCCGAGCAGTTCCTGTCCGAATACTGGCAGAAAAAACCCCTGCTGGTGCGGGGCGCCTTTCCCGACGTCGGTCCGCATGCCGATCTGGCGGTGCTGTCGGCGCTGGCGCAGCGTGATGACGTCGAGTCACGGCTGATCGAGTCGCGCGCGGGGCGCTGGTTCGTCGAGTCCGGCCCGTTGCGGCCGTCCCGGCTCGCCCGCCTGCCGGAAAGCGACTGGACCCTGCTGGTACAGAACGTCAACCACCACCTGCCGCATATTGCCGACCTGCTGTGGCAGTTCGATTTCCTGCCGTATGCGCGCATTGACGACCTGATGATCAGCTATGCGCCACCCGGCGGGACGGTCGGGCCGCATTTCGATTCCTATGATGTGTTCCTGCTGCAGGTCGGCGGCCGCAAGCGCTGGCAGATCGGCAGCCCGGACAACCAGCGGCTGCAGGAAGGCGCGCCGATCAAGGTACTGGACTCGTTCACGGCGCTCGATACCTGGGAGCTGGCGCACGGCGACATGCTGTACCTGCCGCCGAAGCTGTCGCACTACGGCGTCGCCCTCGATGCCGGCATGACCTATTCGGTCGGCTTCCGTGCACCGACGGTGCAGGAAATGGCAACCCAGTTCCTGGTGCATCTGCAGGACTCGATCTGTCTGGACGGCATGTATGCCGATCCGGGACTGCGTCCGGTCGACGCACCGGCCCGCATCGGCGACGACATGGTCGAACAGGTCGCCGCGATGCTGGAACGCATTCACTGGGATCGCGACACGGTGGCTGATTTTCTCGGTCGTTACCTGAGTGAGCCAAAACCGCACGTGTTCTACGAGGGCCCGGACGCGGCGCTGGATTTCGACGCATTTGCCGATGCGGTGGTGGAGCAGGGCATCAGGCTGGACCTGAAGAGCCAGATCCTGTTCACCGACGACGCGGTGTACGCCAACGGCGAGCGGCTGGAGACCGGGGCAGAGGATGCCGCGCGCTGGCAGCAGTTCGGCAACGCCCGTCATCTGGCGGGGGCGGCCGTGTCCGACGGCATGCTCGACGCGCTGTACGAGGGATACGAGGCTGGTTACTGGCAACTGGGTGAAAGTCGCCCGGCTGCAGACTGAAACAGCCGGTAAAAGTCGGGCCCGGTGAACGGTTGATGCTTGAATACAACAGTTCGCCGGGGGGGCGGCGCCCCTTGCAGCGTTGTCCAATGCGTCGCTTTGTTACCAAGGGTGAGTGTTTTCGGCAGCATTGTTATCCGAATCTTATAGATAAACCTGATTGACATACTTGCCGGCCACAAATGCCGACAAAACCGCTATTTGGCGTTTCAGTACCGGTTTGCTTTGTAACGCTTTGTAAGATGAACGCAGATGGTCGCAGATCGAACATTCTGCCGCCTTTTCCGAACATCAAAACATGCTACAATCCGCCCCAACAGCTAACCGTAATGCAACACACACCTCGGGTTGGCTGCTGTCTTTGTCCAACGCTACTTCCCAAATAGGTATACAAATGAAACAGTCGCTCCTCGTTGCTGCCCTGCTGGCCGTTGCCCTGACCGCTTGCGGTAAAAAAGAAGAAGCTCCGGCTGCTGACGCTGCTGCTCCGGCTGCTGAACAACAAGCTCCGGCTGCTGACGCTGCTGCGCCGGCTGCCCCGGCTGCTGACGCTGCCGCTCCGGCTGCTGACGCTGCTGCCCCGGCTGCTGACGCTGCCGCCGCTCCGGCTGCTGACGCTGCTGCTCCGGCTGCCGCTCCGGCCGAAGAAAAGAAGTAATCTTTACTTCTCCAGCGAAAAAGCCGACCTAGGTCGGCTTTTTTGTTGCCCGCCGCTGGCGGGAGATCCATGCAGATACGCCCACGGCTTGTGCCCGGGCGTATTTGCATGTGTGCTTGCGCAACGGCAGGCATGAAAAAACCCCGGGAGGGCATCCCGGGGTTTCTGTCGTTTCTGCTCAGCGCAACTGGGTGGCCAGTTTCTGCAGTGCGGCGTCGCGTACCTTGCCGTCGACCGGCTGACCGTTCGGGTCGAGCAGGCTGACGCGGCTTTCGTTGTCACTGACCTGCTTGACCACGACGCGGTAGCTGAACTCCTGGCTGACCTTGCTGCGGGTGTCCGGTTTGTCGCGCCAGAAGGCGAGGCTGGACCAGAAACCGCTGTCGTCGTCGCCCTTGCTGTCGGCATCGCTCTTGGCCGGACGAACAAAGTAGGTCCCCGCCGTGCGGTCGCGGTCGGTCACGATCAGGCCGGTGCGGTCCAGCGCCAGGCCGGTACGGCGCCAGGCGCGGTCGAAGCCGTCGTCGACGACAACACTGTCGCCATCGACACGCGCGCGAGAGCCGGCGGCCTGCTGCGACTTCGGCTGGGCGGCCTGTTCGACGGCATCCTTGGCCTTCTTCTCGTCGGCGCCGAGGGTGACCATCAGGCGGCTGAGGAATTCGGCTTCGAGCTCGGGATCATCCGGGCGCGATTGCCACTTGGTGTCGTTCTTGCCTTCGGTAAAGCTCTCCACCATGCCGCGATGGCTGATGTAGATCTCGACATCGCTGCCGTGGCGCTCGAAGCGGGTGCGGAAGCGGTCGCGTTCCGGCGTCGAGTACAGGCCGTCGAGGCCGACTTTCGACAGCAGGTTGCGCAGCCCGTCCTGCGGGATCTTGGCGCGGTTTTCCGCCCAGTCGGTTTCCATGATGCCGACCTGCGGCTCGTCGCGCTTCAGCACGAAGCCGTTGTCCTGCCAGAACTCGCGCACTTGCGGCCACAGCTGCTCGGCGCTCTTGCCGCTGACGACCAGCCAGCGCTGGGTGCCGGCGCGCTCGATCTTCAGGTTGGCGCTCGGCGAGGCGGCGACCTGGGCGGTGCCGGCAGCAATTGCGGACTGCTGCGACTGCTGCGATTGCTGCTGGCTGGCCAGACCACGGGCGGTCACGCCGCCGGACGGCAGCGCGAAGTTGTTGGTCAGGTCAGGCGCGGTCAGGTCCGGCGGCACTTCCAGCGTGCGTTTCGGCGCCGGGGTATCGCTCTGGTAGTCGATCTTGGACTTGCCGCCTTCGGTGGTCGAAGAGCAGGCGGCGATGCTTGCCGTGGCAATCAGAAGGGGAATCAGGTGACGGCGTTTCATCCGTGCTCCGTAAGAATGGTTCAGATCAGGTTGGCAGCGACCAGCGCGGCTTCGACTTTGGCCTGGCCGGCCGGGGTCAGCGGGACCAGCGGCAGGCGGATACCGCCCGCGATGTGGCCCATGCGTTCGAGTGCCCACTTGACCGGGGTCGGGTTGGCTTCGCAGAACAGGTTCCTGTGCAGATCCTGCAGCGGATTGTTGATGGCGCGCGCCGCCTTCACGTCGCCGGCCAGTGCCGCGCGGCACAGATCGGCCATCTGCTTCGGGGCGACGTTGGCGGTGACCGAGATCACGCCATGGCCGCCACAGAGCATGAAGGCCATGGCAGTGGCGTCGTCGCCGGTGAACAGCGCGAAATCCTTCGGCGCCCGCTTGACCAGGTCGCAGCAGCGTTCGAGGTCGGCGGTGGCGTCCTTCAGGCCGACGATATTGTCGATCTCGGCCAGGCGCAGCGCGGTATCGTTGCCGAGGTCGGCGACGGTGCGGCCCGGCACGTTGTACAGAATGACCGGGATGTCGACCGCTTCGGCAATCGCGCGGAAGTGCTGGTACAGCCCTTCCTGGGTCGGCTTGTTGTAATACGGCACCACCGACAGCACATGGCTGGCGCCGAGGCGCTTGGCCTCGCGGGTCAGCGCAATCGCTTCGTGGGTCGAGTTGGCGCCGCCACCGGCGATGACCGGAATGCGTCCCGCTGCGCGCTTGATGACCGACTCGACCACCTGCAGGTGCTCGTCGACCGTCAGCGTCGCTGACTCGCCGGTCGTGCCGACGGCGACGATGCTGCTGGTGCCGGACTCGATGTGAAAATCGACCAGACGGTCCAGCGACGCAAAATCGACGCTGCCGTCCTCGAACATGGGGGTCACGATCGCGACCAGACTTCCGCTAAGCATGGGACTGCCTGTCATGTGTTCAAGGTTTACGAGCGCAGGATTGTAGCCCAAATCTTTCGCCGCGCGCGAATGCGCCCGGCATGCAATCGTAATGAATTGTTGCGGCGCGACGGCATGGGTCGGTGACGGACTGCTGTGATAGAATCCGCTGTTTTCCGGTTATCGGACAAACCTTTAGGTGACGAGGAATCTTCACGCGTGATTACTACCGCGAACATTACGATGCAGTTCGGCGCAAAGCCGTTATTCGAGAACGTGTCGGTCCGGTTCGGCGAAGGCAACCGTTATGGCCTGATCGGCGCCAACGGCTCGGGCAAATCGACGTTCATGAAAATCCTCGGCGGTGATCTGGAACCGACCTCGGGCAATGTGTCGATCGAGCCCGGTCTGCGCCTGGGCAAGTTGCGTCAGGACCAGTTCGCCTTCGAGAATCAGCGAGTGATCGACGTCGTCCTGATGGGGCACGGCGAGATGTGGGCGGCGATGAGTGAGCGCGATGCCATCTACGCGAATCTCGAGGCGACCGAGGACGACTACATGCGCGCGGCCGAGCTTGAAGCCAAGTTCGCCGAGTACGACGGCTATACCGCCGAAGCGCGTGCCGGCGAACTGCTGCTGGGCGTCGGCATTCCGCTGGAACAGCACAACGGCCCGATGAGCGAAGTGGCGCCGGGCTGGAAGCTGCGCGTGCTGCTGGCACAGGCGCTGTTCTCGAATCCGGACATCCTGTTGCTCGACGAACCGACCAACAACCTGGACATCAATACGATTCGCTGGCTCGAGGATGTGCTGAACCAGCGCAACTCGACCATGATCATCATTTCGCACGACCGCCACTTCCTGAATGCGGTGTGCACGCACATGGCCGACCTCGACTACAACACCATCACCGTGTATCCGGGCACCTACGACGACTATATGCTCGCCGCGGCCCAGGCACGTGAACGGCAGATGTCGTCGAACGCGAAGGCGAAGGAACGCATCCAGGAACTGCAGGAGTTCGTGGCGCGCTTCTCGGCCAACAAGTCCAAGGCACGTCAGGCGACCAGTCGCCTGAAGCAGGTCGACAAGCTGAAGAGCGACATGGTGGTGGTCAAGCCGTCGACGCGGCAGAACCCGTTCATCCGCTTCGAGCTCGACGACAAGATGAAGCTGCACCGCCAGGCAGTGGAAGTCAGCGGGCTGTGCAAGGCCTACGACGACAAGGTGCTGTTCCGCGACCTGAACCTGATTCTCGAAGCCGGTCAGCGCATCGCCATCATCGGTCCGAACGGCGCCGGCAAGTCCACGCTGGTCAAGCTGCTGGCCGGCGCGTACCAGCCGACCTTCGGCGACGGCATTCATGCCGATGCCGGCCGGATCAAGTGGGCGGAAAAAGCCCAGGTCGGCTACTTCGCCCAGGATCACGAGTCGGACTTCGATTCGGACGACAACCTGTCCGAGTGGATGCGCGAATGGGCGCAGGAAGGTGATGACGAGCAGGCCGTTCGCGCGACCCTCGGCCGCCTGCTGTTCGGCAGCGACGACGTGACCAAGTCGGTACGCGTGCTGTCCGGCGGCGAGAAGGGTCGCATGCTGTACGGCAAGCTGATCCTGCAGCGCCCGAACGTGATGATCATGGACGAACCGACCAACCACATGGACATGGAGTCGATCGAATCGCTGAACATGGCGCTGGAAAAGTACACCGGCACCCTGATCTTCGTCTCGCACGACCGCCAGTTCGTCAGCTCGCTGGCGACCCAGATCATCGAGCTCGACGGCACCGGTGGCTACACCCACTACACCGGCAGCTACGACGACTATCTGGCGTCCCGCGGCCTGGTGTAGGTACCAGCCGACGGGCGGTACTGCCGACGACAGTGTTCGCCGTGCAGCCCGTCCGTCCGAAACAGCAAGAAACCCCGGCCAGTGGCCGGGGTTTCTTGCTGTTCGGGGCTTTGGGGCCCGCTTTACGTTTACGTTAAATACGACATGGGGGTTTTGACCGGCCACAACCCTTGGGTTATAGTCCGCCGTGTTCGGTGCAGTGCAACATAAGGCACCGCGCCGGGCCCGAATAACGTCAAAATCGATACTCGCGGACGGGGGAATGCCGGTGTGTGCTGCCGCAGCATGGTGCACGACGGGCTCCGGTCGTTACGGGAGAGGATGGAGCGTGGCACTCGCCGTTTTGGGCCGGTCGTAATCCATTCAGAAAAGGAACTGCAATGCGTCTGCAAGGGAAAGTTTCCATCATCACCGGCGCCGCCAGCGGCATCGGCCACGCAACGGCCCTGAAGTTCGCCGCTGAAGGCGCGATCGTTGCCGTGTGTGACCTGAGCCAGGAAGCGGTCGACAAGGTCGTCAAGGAACTCGAAGCCACTGGCGCCAAGGCTGCCGGCTACGTGGTCAATGTGACCGACCGCGCGCAGATCAACGACATGGTCGGCGACCTGAAGGCCCGCTTCGGCCGCATCGACGTGCTGGTCAACAACGCCGGCATCGTGGCCGACGCCCAACTGGTCAAGATGACCGACGAGCAGTTCGACCGCGTGATCGACATCAACCTGAAGGGCGTCTACAACTGCGCCCGCGCCGTGGTCGACACCATGATCGAACAGGGCAGCGGCGTGATCCTGAACGCCAGCTCGGTGGTCGGCGTCTACGGCAACTTCGGCCAGACCAACTACGCGGCGACCAAGTTCGGCGTGATCGGTTTCGTCAAGACCTGGGCCAAGGAACTCGGCAAGAAGGGCATCCGTGCCAACGCCGTGTGCCCGGGCTTCGTCGCCACCCCGATCCTGAAGTCGATGCCGGAAAAAGTCATCCAGGCCATGGAAGACAAGGTGCCGATGAAGCGCATGGCCGACCCGGCCGAAATCGCCAACGTCTACGCCTTCCTGGCCAGCGACGAAGCGAGCTACATCAACGGCGCCGCCATCGAAGTGACCGGCGGCCTGACGCTGTAAGCGCAGCCGGAACGAAAAAAGCATCCTGCAGAGGATGCTTTTTTTTCGTCCGGACCAGGCGCCCTAGCTGCGGGCGACGATGGAGTTGGTGCGCGACGCGTAGCGCTTGACCCCGGTCAGGATTGCATCGGCGATCTTGGCCTGGTGCGACGACGTCACCAGCCGGGCCTCTTCGGCCGGGTTGGAGATAAAGGCCGTCTCGACCAGGATCGACGGGATGTCCGGCGCCTTCAGTACCGCAAAGCCGGCCTGTTCGACCTTGCCGCTGTGCAGGCGGTTGATGTCGCCGATCTCGCCGAGCACCGACTTGGCCAGCCGCATGCTGTCGTTGATGGTCGCGGTCTGGGTCAGGTCCAGCAGCGTGTGGGCCAGGTAGCGGTCGCGCCCGGCGTCGATCCTGACCCCGCCGATCAGGTCGGCGTCGTTCTGGGTCTTGGCCAGCCACTTGGCGGCGGTGCTGGTCGCGCCCTTGTCCGACAGCGTGAACACCGAGGAGCCGTTGGCGGCCGGGGTGGTGAATGCGTCGGCATGGATGGAGATGAACAGGTCGGCATTCGCCTTGCGTGCCTTGGCGACCCGCACCCCGAGCGGAATGAAGATGTCGTCGTCGCGGGTCAGCATCACGCGCATGCCCGGCGTGGCGTCGATGCGGCGTTTCAGCTGCTTGGCGATCGCCAGCACCACATCCTTTTCGCGTGCGCCGCTGGGGCCGATCGCGCCCGGGTCCTCGCCGCCATGGCCGGGGTCGAGCATGACCAGAAACTCGCGCCGGCCGCGATCCGGCTGGCGCGACGGCGCGACGTCCTTGTCCCGGGCCGGCGGCGGCGTGGCCACATCGTTCTGGATCTTGCCGTTGTTGTAGTCGTTCAGCAGCGCCAGCAGCGGGTCGGCGCTGTGGGTCGGATACAGGTCGATGACCAGCCGGTGGCGGTACTCGGACACCGGTGGCAGCGTGAACACCTGCGGGTTGACCGGTGCCTTGACGTCGAGCACCAGCCGTACCGTGTTCGGGTCGAACTGGCCGGCGCGGGCGGCGCGGATATACGGATCGTCGCCGAGAATGGCATTGCCGACGTCGCGCAGCGCAGCATTCAGCTGCACCCCCTCGATGTCGATGACCACCCGGTCCGGGTTCTGCATGGTGAACGAGCGGAACTTCAGCTTCTCGCTGGACTCCAGCGTGACGCGGGTGTAGGTATTGGACGGCCAGCTGCGGACGGCGACAATGGTCGGCGCCGCGGCGCAACCCACGCGCGACAGCGACAGCAGCATGACGGCACCGCCGGCCTGCAGCAGCCGGCGGCGGGTGATCAGAGTCGATTCAGACATTGCATTCCCTTGGCGCTGTGCGCGGTCAGACTGAGCGTGCGCCCGTCACCGTCAGGCAGCAGACGCGCAGTCAGGTCGGGGGCCGGCAACAGCGCCCCGGCTTTTTCCGGCCACTCGATCAGGCAAATGCTGTCGTCGCGAAAGAGCTCGCGAAAGCCGGCGTCCACCCATTCATCCGGATCGGCGAATCGGTAGAGGTCAAAGTGATAAACGGTAAAGGTATCGAATGCGTAGGGCTCGACCAGCGCATAGGTAGGGCTTTTCACCCGGCCCGCATGGCCGAAACCCCGTAAAATGCCGCGGGTCAACGTGGTTTTTCCGGCGCCGAGATCGCCGTCCAGAAAGACCGTCATTCCCGGTTGTAGTAAAGCCGCCAGCCGAACGCCACAAGCGAGCGTGGCGGCTTCGTCGGCCAGAACCCATTCCAGCGTGTCCGTTGCCGTCGCCATGTCCGCATCCATCCCAGAAAACACCGATTATCGCGAATTGACCGATCGAGTCAAAGAGTGGGCGCGCGATCTTGGCTTCACCGACATCAAGATTACCCGGGCGTCATTGCCTGTCGGGGCCGAAACCGGTCTTGAATCGTGGCTGGCCGCCGGATTTCATGGTGACATGGATTATATGGCCCGGCACGGCTTCAAGCGCGCCCGGCCCGCCGAGCTGGTGCCGGGCTCGCGCACGGTCATCAGCGTGCGGCTCAATTACTGGCCCGGCAGCGCGCACGATGCCGACCAGCAACTGGCTGACCCCGATCGTGCCTACATCTCGCGCTATGCGCTGGGCCGTGACTACCACAAGGTCTTGCGCAACCGGCTGCAGAAGCTGGCAGAGCGCATCCAGCAGGCAGTCGGCCCGTTCGGCCATCGCGCCTTCACCGACAGTGCGCCGGTGATGGAGGTTGCGCTGGCCAGCCAGTCCGGGCTCGGCTGGCGCGGCAAGCACACCTTGCTGCTGACGCGCGAGCAGGGCTCGCTGTTCTTCCTTGGCGAGCTGTTTACCGACCTGCCGCTGGATGTCGATCAGGCGATTGAACCGCACTGCGGCCGCTGCACGCGCTGCATCGACGTCTGTCCGACCGGCGCCATCGTGGCGCCATACACCGTTGACGCGCGGCGCTGCATCTCCTACCTGACCATCGAGCTGCAAGGCGCGATTCCCGAGCCGCTGCGGCCACTGCTCGGCAACCGGATCTACGGCTGCGACGACTGTCAGCTGGTCTGCCCGTGGAACCGCTTTGCGGTGCCGACCGCCGAGGCCGACTTCGCGCCGCGGCACGGGCTGGACAGCGCCAGCCTGGTCGGGCTGTTCGCCTGGAGTGCGGCGGATTTTGCCGAGCGCCTGGCCGGCAGCGCCATCCACCGCATCGGCCACGAGCGCTGGCTGCGCAATATCGCCGTGGCGCTCGGCAATGCGCCGACGACGCCGGCGGTGCTGGCCGCGCTGCAGAGCCGGCTGGACGATCCGTCGGCCCTGGTGCGCGAGCATGTGCACTGGGCCTGGGCCCGGCACGGGCAGTCCGGCGGACATGAGTCTTGTGCCGACAAGGAGTAGACTGGCCGGCTTGTTTCGTTCGCCCCAGGTTTCCAGATCATGACTGCTCCCGACCGACGCCCGATAGGCGTATTCGATTCCGGCATTGGCGGATTGACCGTCGTGCGCGCCTTGATGGACCGCCTGCCGTTCGAGAACATCCTTTATTTTGGCGACACCGCCCGCGTGCCGTACGGCAGCAAGTCGGTTTCGACCATCCAGAGCTATACCCGGCAGATTGCCGAATTCCTGCTGGCGCGCGACGTCAAGGCGCTGATCATCGCCTGCAATACCATGGCGGCGGTGGCGGCCGACATCGTGCGCGAAGTGGCCGGCGACGTGCCGGTGCTGGACGTGATCGATGCCGGCAGCCGCGCGGCGGCAGCGGCCAGCCGCTCCGGTGACATCGCCGTGATTGCCACGCCGACCACCATCAATGCCAATGCCTATGCGCGGGCGATCCACCAGATCAATCCGGATGCGCGCGTGTACTCGCAGGCCTGTCCGCTGTTCGTGCCGCTGGTCGAGGAGGGCTGGCTCGACCATGCCGTCACCCGGCTGACCGCCGAGGAATACCTGAAGACGGTACTGATCGAGAACGTCGACACCCTGGTGCTCGGCTGCACCCATTACCCGCTGCTGAAGCCGCTGCTGGCCGACGTGGCCGGTGGTGGCATCGAACTCGTCGACTCGGCCGTGACCACGGCGGAATCGACCGCACAGACGCTCGGCGCGCTGAACCTGCTGAACGGACCGTCGCCCGAAACCCATTACCGCTATTTCGTGACCGACATCCCGCTGAAGTTCCAGACCATTGGCGAGCGCTTCCTCGGTCGCAGCATCCAGCGGCTGGAAATGGTCAATCTGTAAGCCTTCACCCGCTGCCCCGCACACGCCCCGTCCCTTGCCGGACGGGGCGTGTTGTTTTTGTGCAACATGCAGGGGGGTTCTCGGCAAGTTGATGAATAAAAAGCGCTTTGCGCCGGATGGCGTCCATCGTGCCTGCCGCCGGTTCGCCAATTAAAATACGTACTTGAATGTATGTATGTATGTATATTCCGGCTGTGCAGGGCGTGAAGGCGCTTGTGCCGTCGCCACCCTGTCGTGGCGATCCCCCGACTTGACGAGAAGGAAATGCAGATGAAAAAACTGATTGCACTGACAGTGGCCATGCTGCCGCTGACCGCCCTGGCCGATGTCACGATCTACGGCAATATCGAGGCCGATGTGGAGAGCGGCAAAAGCCTGATGAATGCCGACCAGGGCCACGGCAGCCAGACCCGGGTCGACGACACCGGCTCGTATATCGGCTTCAAGGGGGACGAGGAACTGGGCAACGGCCTGAAAGCACTGTGGCAGGTCGAGTCCTACCTCAGCGTCGACGGCTCCGACATCAACGGCAATGGCTCATGGGCGACCCGCGACAGCTTCGTCGGCCTGCAGAGCCAGTTCGGTACCGTGCGCGTCGGCAAGCTGTCCGACTACATGAACTCCGACATGGAAGCCATGGACCCGTGGCTGTACGGGCAGGGTGTCAACGGGCTCGGCACCATGACCCGCTTTGACGGCCGCTACAACAATGCCGTCCGCTACGACATGCCGACGCTGTACGGCTTCGACTTCTCCGCCATCTACAGCGTGGGCGAGAACGAGCAGCCGGACGGCTCGCACCAGGGCAACGGGCGCAATCACGGCGATGCCTGGGGCGTCGGCATGGGTTACCAGAACAGCGGCTTCTTCGGCAAACTCGGCTACATGCAGTTCCAGGACCAGGGCGCCAATGGTCAGGACGGCAACTACTGGCGGCTGGAGGGTGGCTATCACGCCAACAACCTGCTGGTGTCGGCGGCCTACCAGGAGTCGAAGCAGTACGGCAGCGATGCCACGCTGGGCTCCAGCAATATCTGGGGCCGCAGCAGCAATGACCTGAACGGCAGCGTGACCGGGGTCGGCAGCTTCGGCAACAGCGACAAGATCGAAACCCGGGAAGCCGCACTGACCGTTGGCTACACCTTTGGCGCCATCACGCCGCGCGTGACCTATGCATGGGGCGACGATGCCAAGGTCAATGGCAGCACCCAGAACAACAGCGGCTACAACCAGTACATCGTCGGTGTCGACTACGCGCTGAGCAAGCGCACCACGGCCTATGCATCGTATGGCTATACAAAGTACGGCAGCGACCAGTACACCAATGGCAGCGACGACAGCGAGCACACGGTGGCGGTCGGCCTGCAGCACAGGTTCTGATCCTGCCTGGCATGCCGGGGTATAAAGAGCCCGCTTTTCCGCCACCTGGACAGGTGGCGGTTTTTTTCGTCTGCGGCGTGTGAAAAATACCACACCAGGAATACAGGCCGGTTCCTGTGGTCGACGCCGTTTCCGGTATGGAAAACCAAGTGTTTTTCGTCATATCGCAGGCAGATGCACTGGATATGGCGATGCACCATTTGTCGTGAAAGCCATGCCGCAAGGGTATTTTGCCGCTGATCATGTACAAGCTGTTACATGCCGTACCTTTGGTGTAACATGCAAGCACGCACTGACCCAGTGGAGATTTCCAAATGAACGGCCGCTACTCTACCGCCCGCATCGAACACCCGAAGCATGACGCCTTCGACTACCTGACCGGTTCGCTTGACCGTGCCAGCTGCTATCTTGGCGACGAAGCGATGCCGCGGGCGATCCTGCGCAAGCGCCCGGCCGTTCGTCGCTCATCGGCGCGCTGGGTGGCGCCGCTGTCGCTGATGGGATTGTGCGTGGCACTCGCCGCGACGCTGTCGTCGTCGTTCTGAGCGTTGCCAGCAGGGAACTGATACAGGCAAAGTTGACCCGGTCGCCATCTGGCGGCCGTTTTTTTTGCCTGCCGTTCCTGAAAACCCCTTGCCCGGAGTCCCCCTGCATGAAATTCGGCTACACCATCGTTTATGTGGCATCGGTCGCGGAAACGCTGGCCTTCTACCAGCAGGCCTTTGGCTTTGATACCCGCTTCCTGCACGAGTCGGGCGAGTACGGCGAGCTGGAGACCGGCGGCACCGCGCTGGCATTCGCGTCGCACGGCATGGGAGACCAGTTGCTGGGCGGGCGCTACGTCAAGGCGGCGCCGGCAGCCGATCCGCTCGGCATCGAGCTGGCCTTCGTCAGCGACGACGTGGTTGCCGCCCATGCCCGTGCCGTGGCGGCCGGCGCGACCTCGGTCGCGGTACCGGCCGTGCAGCCATGGGGCCAGACGGTCGCCTATGTGCGTGACATGAACGGGGTGCTGGTCGAGCTGTGCTCCCCCATCGGCGGTTGATCGACGGCTACCGGCTTGCACCGGCACAGCCGGACGAGGTACCGGCGCTGGCCGCTGTCGAACGTGCTGCCGCGAGCCGTTTCCCGCTGTCCCTGCTGCCCGTGCCATTGCGCGGCGACACCCTGCCGTTGCCGCAACTGGAGGCGGCGCAGCGCGAAGGCCGCCTGTGGGTCGCCCGCGATCCGGCCGGAACCGTGGTCGGGTTTGCCTGCGCGCGCCGGGAAGGGAAGGCCGCGCTGCTGGCGGAGATCGATGTGCATCCGGCGCACGGCCGCCGCGGCATCGGCAGCGGCCTGCTTGACGCCGTGATCGACTGGGCGCAGCAGGCGGGCGCGCCGGCCCTGTACCTGACCACGTTCCAGGCATTCGGGCCGGGGATGGCGCTGTACCGGCGCGGCGGGTTTTTGCCGCTGGCGAACAAGGACATTCCCGGCTTTATCGCCGACATCCTCGCGGCGGAGGCCGAGGCGGGCCTCGCCGGGCGGGTGGCGATGGTCCGGATGCTGGCGCCCCGACACGCATCCGCACCGGCACAGCACGGTGATGGATAGCCGAAAAAGAAAGGGCCCGCATCAGCGGGCCCTGGACAGTCCATAAACGCTGCCTGCAAAGAACGGACAAGCGAAGCGAGGTTTCCCCGCGGCGGCGGGGACGGCAGATTCTGTCAGGCGGGCGTGCACCGACGCCACGGTGACCGTTGATGCCCACCTTTGTCGCCGTCTGGTCCCGGCTTACAGGGCATGGCCCGCGTACATGCTGTCGATCAGCGTATGGAAGCGTTCGGTGATCACCTTGCGGCGCAGTTTCAGCGTTGGCGCCAGCTCGCCGGCGTCAATGCTCCATGGCCGGTCGACCAGCGCGATCTTCTTCACCTGCTCCCAGTTGCCGAACAGGCGGTTGAAGCGCTTGACCTCGTGCTCGATCAGCTCGCGGACTTTCGGGTGCGCGATCATCTCGGCTTCGCTTCTGAGGTTCAGCCCCTGCTGTACGCACCAGGCGCGCAGCTGCTCGAACAGCGGCACCACCAGCGCACTGGCGTACTTGCGGCCGTCGCCGACCACCATCACCTGATCGATAAAGGCCGATTCCTTCAGCTTGTTCTCGATCACCTGCGGCGCGACATACTTGCCGCAGCTGGTCTTGAACATTTCCTTCTTGCGATCGGTGATGCGCAGATTGCCTTCGGCATCGAATTCGCCGACGTCGCCGGTATGCAGCCAGCCGTCCTTCAGGGCTTCGGCGGTCTGCTCCGGGTCGCGGTAGTAGCCGAGCATGATGTTCGGCCCGCGGGCGATGATCTCGCCATCCGGCGCGATGCGGATTTCCACATTGTCCATCGGGACGCCGACGGTGCCGATGGCGGTGTGTTCGGCATTGAACACGTTGCCGGTCAGGATCGGCGACGCCTCGGTCATGCCATAACCTTCGGACACGATGATGCCGGCGGCCCAGAACAGGCGCGACAGGCGCGGCTGCAGCGCGGCCGAACCGACCACGATCATCTTTGTGTTGCCGCCGAGCGCGGCGCGCCACTTGCTGTAGACCAGGCGGTCGAACAGCTGGTGGCGCAGGCGGCCGATGACGCCGGGCTTGTCGCGCGGCTCGAAGGTCTCGGCATGGCGGATCGCGGCCTGGTACAGCTTGCGGGTGACACCATGCAGCTCGTTCTGCTTGCCTACCAGCTTTTCGTAGACCTTTTCCAGCAGGCGCGGAACGGTGGTGAACACTTCCGGATGGACATCGCCCAGGGTCGCGGCGATCGCGTCGACATTCTTGGCGTGATACACGCCAATGCCGGCATAGAAATAGATGTAGGTGACGCTGCGCTCGAACACGTGCGACAGCGGCAGGAAGCTGACCGCCTTCCAGATCCCGTATTCCAGCGGCGTGAAGCGCGAAACGGCCATCGCGTTGCTGACCACATTGTGGTGGCTCAGCATGACGCCCTTGGGCCGCCCGGTGGTGCCGGAGGTGTAGATGATGGTCAGCAGGTCATCGGCCTGTACCGAGTCGCGCAGCGCATCAAGCACGGCCGGGTGACCATCGCCGCCGCGCAGCAGCACTTCATGCCAGGACGGCGCACCGGCGACATCGGCAAAGGTGTAGACCGGGCAGGCGGGCAGGTGGCTGGTGGCTTCGGTGATGCGCTGGAACAGCGCCTTGTCGCCGGCGAACGCCAGCTTGATGCCGGCATGGTCGACGATGTAGCGCATGTCGTCGACCGGCAGGGTCGGGTACAGCGGGACGCTGATCGCGCCGATCTGTTGCAGGGCGAGGTCGACCAGCAGCCACTCCGGGCAGTTGTTCGATACCAGCGCCACCTTGTCGCCGCGGCGGATGCCCATGGCCAGCAGGCCATGACTCAGGCGGTCGGCGGTGTCGACAACGTCCTGGGTACTGTAGCTGCGCCAGCCGTGGCCGTCCCGGGCATTGAGGCAGTCCGGGCGGGGGTAGGAGGCGAGCTGGTGGCGGATCAGGTCAAAAACACGGGTAAGAGCCATTCGAAAGGTTGAATTGACTGCGAAGGAGCCGAAGGTAAGACTTTTGCCTGGCGATGTAAAGTTCTGACGAGGGAAAAGCTGAAACAGATCAAGGGTTTTGAGGCATTGTTTTCTGCAGGTGACCGTTTTTGTCAGACAATAAGAGTTTTTGCTCTAATTCAAAAAAATGGCAGATAACACCTTGATATCCGTGAGGAATAAAATGGCGTTGCCACGACTTGACACGCGCGATCATGCCAGTGACACGTGCGCGGGCCACCCTGCTATGCTAGTCCGCTCCGTCCGTCATCCTTACTGCCATGAAATTCGCAACCCGAGCCATTCACGCCGGCTATGAGCGTGACGCCACCACCCATGCGGTGATGCCGCCGATCTATCAGACCTCGATCTTCAGCTATGACCACCTCGGCGATGAGCAGCCGTTCTGCTATTCGCGCTCCGGCAACCCGACCCGGGCGGCACTCGAAGCCAATGTCGCCGCACTGGAAGGCATGAAGTACGGCCTGGCCTTCGGCAGCGGCATGGCGGCCATCGACAGCGTGCTGCGCGCGATGCTGAAGCCGGGCGACGAGATCATCGCCGTCGCCGACTGCTATGGCGGCGCCTACCGGCTGCTGACCCGGCTGTACCAGCCGTCCGGCGTGATCGTGACCTTCGCCGACCTGGCGAGCGACCCCGGGCAGCTGAACGCGCTGATCAGCGAGCGTACCCGGCTGGTGTGGCTGGAGTCGCCGACCAACCCGCTGCTGAACATCGTCGACCTGGAACGGGTCGCGTCGATCTGCCGCGCGCGTGGCGTGCCGACCGCGATCGACAATACCTTCGCCTCGCCCTACCTGCAGTCGCCGCGTGACTTCGGCATCGACATCATTGTCCACTCGGCCACCAAATACCTTGGCGGTCACTCCGACGTGCTGCTGGGCGTGGCCTGCGTCGACGACGACGCGCTGTTCCAGCAGATGAAGCTGGTGCAGAACAGCGCTGGCGCCGTTGCCGGCCCGCAGGATTCCTTTCTGGTGCTGCGCGGCATCAAGACCCTGCATCTGCGCATGCAGCGACATGAGGAAAACGCCGGTCGCATCGCCGAATGGCTGCAGGGGCAGCCTGCAGTGGAAAAGGTCATCTATCCGGGACTGGCCAGCCATCCGCAGCATGCGCTGGCCCGCCGGCAGATGCGCGGCTTCGGCGGCATCGTCACCATTTATCTGCGCGACAACAGCCGTGCTGCCGCCGCGCGGGTGGCTGACCGGCTGCAGCTGTTCGCGCTTGGCGAGTCGCTCGGCGGCGTCGAAAGCATCGTCAACCACTCGGCGACCATGTCGCACGGTTCGATGCCGGCCGAGGTCAAAGCGGCCTGCGGCATCCGCGAAGGCATGCTGCGGCTGTCGATCGGCATCGAGGACGCGGATGACCTGATCGACGACCTGACCCGGGCGCTGGCGGACTGAGCCGGCCGATCGGCATGGGCACGGGAGGCAATGCCGTTACAATACCGGTTTCCGACTGCCTCCCGCCCGCCATGCTCTCCGTTACCGAACTCAAAACCTATTTCACCGGCCTGCAGGCGCGCATCGTCGGCAGCCTGGAAGCGCTGGACGGCCAGGCCTTCGTCCGCGACAGCTGGACACGTCCCGAAGGCGGCGGCGGCACCAGCTGCGTGATCGAGGGCGGCAATGTGTTCGAGCGCGGCGGGGTGAATTTCTCCCATGTCAGCGGCGCCTGTCTGCCGCCGTCGGCCTCGGCCTCGCGCCCGGAACTGGCCGGCCGCGGCTTCGAGGCGCTCGGCGTGTCGCTGGTGCTGCATCCGCGCAATCCGTATGCACCGACCACGCACATGAACGTGCGGGTGTTCGTCGCCACCCGCGACGGCGAGGCACCGGTGTGGTGGTTCGGCGGCGGCATGGACCTGACGCCGTATTACGGCTTCGAGGACGACGCCCGCCATTTCCACACCGCCTGTCGCGACGCGCTGGCGCCCTTCGGCGCCGATCGCCATCCGGCCTACAAGGCCTGGTGTGACCGCTACTTCTTCCTCAAGCACCGCAATGAGGCGCGCGGCATCGGCGGCATCTTCTTCGACGACCTGAACGACCTTGGCTACGAGCGCAGCTTTGCGCTGACGCGCTCGGTTGGCGACGCCTTTCTCGGCGCCTACCTGCCGATCCTGGCGCGGCGCGGCGATCTGCCCTTCGGCGAGCGCGAACGCGAGTGGCAGGCGATCCGTCGCGGACGCTACGTCGAATTCAACCTGGTCTACGATCGCGGCACGCTGTTCGGCCTGCAGTCGGGGGGACGCACCGAGTCGATCCTGATGTCAATGCCGCCCAGAGTCGAGTGGCGCTATGCGCATGCGCCGGCCGCCGGCAGTGACGAAGCGCGGCTGCTTGACGCTTTCCTGCCGCCGCGCGACTGGCTGGCTGCGGCCTGAGCCGGATTTTTGGCATCAAATCCCCGAATGCCGCTTGCCGCGGCATTTTTCTTGTCCGGCAATCAGCATTTTGTCCGGTCCCGGGTGTAAAAAAAGATCAAACATCTGGTGCGGAATATTAAACAGTCATGTCCGAAGTACGGAAAATTCTGACGCAAATATGTACAAACTGACGGGAAAAATCAGCAGAAAAAAACGGCAAGTCATTGATTTGAAATTGATAATGCAATGCACAAAAAAGGTTTGCCGCTGGTGCCCGTGCGACCCTACAATCGTTCACATCCGTGTCATTGATTCATGATTGTTAGGCAGGCAGTAATGGAAAGACAGCAGTGGTTGCGGGGGACCTTGTATCGCCCCGCCTTCGAGCAGGACAGCTGTGGCTTCGGCCTGATCGCGCAGCTTGACGATCAGCCGTCCCACTGGCTGGTCAAGACCGCCATCAGTTCGCTGGCCCAACTGACCCACCGCGGCGCGGTTGCCGCCGATGGCAAGTCGGGTGACGGCTGTGGCCTGCTTTTTCGCAAACCCGACGGCTTCCTGCGTGAAGTCGCCGCCGAAAGCGGCATCGCGCTGAAGAAAATCTACGCGGCCGGTCTGGTGTTCGTCGGTGCCGACCCCGCGGTCGGCCAGGCGTCGCTGGCCCGGTTGAGCGAGACGCTCGAACAGCAGGGGCTGGAAGTCGCCGGCTATCGCGACGTGCCGACCGATGTGTCGGCCTGTGGTGAATATGCACTGAAGACGCTGCCGGTGATCAAGCAGGTCTTCGTCAACTGTCCGTTCGGGATGGAGGAGGCGGCGTTCAAGCGCAGCCTGTACGTTGGCCGCCGGCTGGCCGAAAAGGCCAATCAGGGCGACAAGTCCTTCTACATTCCGACCCTGAACCCGGACACCCTGTCGTACAAGGGCCTGGTCACGCCGGACAACCTGCCGCTGTTCTTCCTCGACCTGAACGACCCGCGTTTCGAGTCGAGCCTGGCCGTGTTCCACCAGCGCTTCTCGACCAATACCTGGCCGCAGTGGAAGCTGGCGCAGCCGTTCCGCTACCTGGCGCACAACGGTGAAATCAACACCGTGCAGGGCAACCGCTACTGGGCCCGCGCCCGCGAGCGGATCATGGAATCGCCGGTGCTGGACATGGACGCGGTGCGTCCGATCGTGCAGGTCGACGGCTCCGACTCGATGAGCCTCGACAATATGCTCGAAGGCCTGCTGATGGGCGGCATCCCGCTGTTCCGCGCCCTGCGCCTGCTGGTACCGCCGGCCTGGCAGAACGTCGACTCGACCGACAAGGACCTGCGCGCCTTCTACGAATTCAACTCGATGCACATGGAGCCGTGGGACGGCCCGGCCGGCATCGTGCTGACCGACGGGCGCTACGCCGCCTGCATGCTCGACCGCAACGGCCTGCGTCCGGCGCGCTACGTGGTCACCAGGGACCGCATCCTGACCATCTCGTCCGAAGTGGGCGTGTGGGACTACGCCCCTGAAGACGTGGTCACCAAGGGCCGGGTCAAGCCGGGCCAGATCTTCGGCGCCGACCTGAGCACCGGCGAGCTGTTGCTGCCGGACGACATCGACGCGATGCTGAAGACCGCCAAGCCGTACCGGCAGTGGATCAAGGACAACGCGCGCAAGCTCGAATTCTCGCTCGACGACGACACCACGCTGGCGGTAATGCCGCCCGAGCAACTGGCCATCTACCAGAAGCTGTTCAACGTCAGTGCCGAA
This sequence comes from Microvirgula aerodenitrificans DSM 15089, assembly GCF_000620105.1. Lineage (NCBI taxonomy): Bacteria > Pseudomonadati > Pseudomonadota > Betaproteobacteria > Neisseriales > Aquaspirillaceae > Microvirgula > Microvirgula aerodenitrificans. The sequence continues at coordinate 81,179 of NZ_JHVK01000001.1, forward strand.
GAACGCGACCAGGTGCTGCGCGTGCTGGCCGAACAGGCCCAGGAAGCAGTCGGCTCGATGGGGGACGACACGCCGATGGCGGTGCTGTCCGAACGCGTGCGCTCGCCGTTCGACTTCCTGCGTCAGCAGTTCGCCCAGGTCACCAACCCGCCGATCGACCCGATCCGCGAAGCGGTGGTCATGTCGCTGAACACCGTCTTCGGCCCTGAACGCAACATGTTCGAGGAAACCGCCGAACACGCGAAGCGGCTCGAAGTGCGCAGCCCGGTACTGAGCCACGAGAAATTCGTTCACCTGACCACCCGTCCGGACCCCAACCTGAAGGCGACCACCTTCGACCTGTGCTACGACCCGGCGGACATCGACCTGGAAGCGGCGATCCGCCGCCTGACCGGGCACGTGGTCGAGGCGGTGCGCGAAGGTACGGTCATTGTCGTGCTGTCCGACCGCAATGTCGCGCACAACCGCCTGCCGATCCATGCCCTGTTCGCCACCGGCGCCGTGCACCATGCGCTGATCGAGACCGGCCTGCGCTGTCGCACCAACATCCTGGTCGAGACCGCCACCGCGCGCGACCCGCACCAGATCGCCTGCCTGATCGGCTATGGCGCGACCGGGGTCTACCCGTACCTGGCGTACCAGGTCATCGTCGATCTGGTCAACACCCAGGTCGTCGTCGGCCAGAAGATCAACGAGGCGCTGCAGCACTACCGCAAGGGCATCAACAAGGGCCTGCTGAAGGTACTGTCGAAGATGGGGATTTCCACCGTCGCCAGCTATCGCGGCTCGCAGCTGTTCGAAGCGGTCGGCGTTCACGAGGACGTGGTCGAGCTGTGCCTGCGCGGCACCACGTCGCGCATCTCCGGCGCCCGCTTCGAGGACTTCGAGTCCGACCAGCAGGCGCTGACCCGCTTTGCCTTCAACCCGATGCGGCCGCTGTCGCAGGGTGGGCTGCTGAAGTACGTCCACGGCGAGGAGTACCACGCGTACAACCCGGACGTGGTGATGATGCTGCAGAAGGCGGTGCAGAACACCGACTACGATGCGTGGCAGACCTATGCCCACATGGTCAACACCCGCCCGGTGGCGATGTTCCGTGACCTGATGGGGCTGAAGCTCGATCCGGCGCAGGCCATCGACATCGACCAGGTCGAATCGGTCGAGGCGATCCTGAAGCGCTTCGACTCGGCCGGCATGTCGCTCGGCGCGCTGAGCCCGGAAGCCCACGAAGCGATGGCCACGGCGATGAACCGCCTCGGCGGCCGCTCGAACTCCGGCGAGGGCGGCGAAGACCCGGCCCGCTACGGCACCGAACGGATGTCGAAGATCAAGCAGGTCGCCTCCGGCCGCTTCGGCGTGACCCCGCATTACCTGGTCAATGCCGAAGTGCTGCAGATCAAGGTGGCGCAGGGCGCCAAGCCCGGCGAAGGTGGCCAGCTGCCGGGCGACAAGGTCAGCCCGCTGATCGCCCGCCTGCGCTGCGCCAAGCCCGGCATCAGCCTGATCTCGCCGCCGCCGCACCACGACATCTACTCGATCGAGGATCTGTCCCAGCTGATCTTCGACCTCAAGCAGGTGAACCCGACCGCACTGGTCAGCGTCAAGCTGGTGGCCGAACCCGGCGTCGGCACCATTGCCGCCGGCGTGGCCAAGGCCTATGCCGACCTGATCACCATCTCCGGCTATGACGGCGGTACCGGCGCCAGCCCGCTGACCTCGGTCAAGTATGCCGGCAGCCCGTGGGAACTCGGCCTGACCGAAGCCCAGCAGGTGCTGCGCGCCAACGGCCTGCGCGGCCGGGTGCGGATGCAGACCGACGGTGGCCTGAAAACCGGCCTCGACGTGATCAAGGCCGCTATCCTCGGCGCCGAGTCGTTCGGCTTCGGTACCGGCCCGATGATTGCGCTGGGCTGCAAGTTCCTGCGCATCTGCCACCTGAACAACTGCGCCACCGGCGTGGCGACCCAGGAAATCAAGCTGCGCAGCAAGTACTTCATCGGCCTGCCGGAAATGGTCATGAACTACTTCACCTTCGTCGCGCAGGAAACGCGCGAATGGATGGCGAAGCTCGGCGTGCGCTCGATGGAAGAACTGATCGGCCGCCTCGACCTGATCGAACTGGCCGAAGGCAGGACCGACCGCCAGAAGCGGCTGGACCTGTCCGAACTGGTGTCGATGGGCGACATTCCCGACAGCGAACCGCGCTTCTGCGTGGTCGACTCGAACCCGAGCTTCGACAAGGGTGAGCTGGCCGAGCAGATGGTGGTCGACGCGATGGATGCCATCGAGCACAAGGCGATGCTGACGCTCGACTATCCGATCCGCAACATCAACCGCTCGATCGGTGCGCGGGTGTCGGGCGAGATTGCCCGCCGCTACGGCGCCGACGGCCTGCCCGACGGCTGCCTGACCTTCAGGTTCCACGGTTCCGCCGGTCAGAGCTTCGGGGTCTGGAACTCGCGCGGTCTGCATCTGGACCTCGAAGGCGATGCCAACGACTACGTCGGCAAGGGCATGGCCGGTGGCCGCATCGTCATCTACCCGCCGAAACAGGCCGCCTACGCATCGAATGCGTCGATCATCGTCGGCAACACCTGCCTGTACGGCGCCACCGGTGGTCAGCTGTTCGCGGCCGGCATGGCCGGCGAGCGCTTCGGCGTGCGCAACTCCGGCGCGCTGGCGGTCATCGAAGGTGCGGGCGACCATTGCTGCGAATACATGACCGGCGGCGTGGTCATCGTGCTTGGTGAAACCGGCTACAACTTCGGTGCCGGCATGACCGGCGGCTTCGGCTTCGTCTACGACCCGAATGAGCGCTTTGCCTACCGCTACAACAACGAACTGGTCGACATTCACCTGATCAACAACGAAGCGACCGGCATGTACCGTGCCTATCTGCTCGACAAGATCGCCAGGCATGTCGAATTCACCGGATCGGTGGTCGGTCGCGCGATGCTGGAAAACTTCGACGACTACGTCGACTACTTCTGGCTGGTGAAACCGAAGGCGGCCACGCTCGAAAGCCTGCTGAAAGACTGATGCTGCAAACGGGACGGGCGCGGGACCGCGCCCGGACCCGGGTCACAGAGGGGGGCTGCCGCGCCACGGGCCGGCCGTCCCCGGGGAAATCCGCCGCGCGCGGGCAATGATTCGCGCGCGGCTCACTGGAACATAATCATGGGTGACGTATTCCAGTTCATGAACGTGCAGCGCAATCCGGGCGAGAAGCTTCCCGCCGAATTGCGCCGGCGCAAGTTCATCGAAATCTACACACCGCTGGACGCGCATGACGCGGACGAGCAGGCTGGCCGCTGCCTGTCCTGCGGCAATCCGTACTGCGAGTGGGAGTGCCCGGTGCACAACTACATCCCGAACTGGCTGAAGCTGGTGACGGAAGGCAAATTGTTCGAGGCGGCCGAGCTGTCGCACAAGACCAACTCGCTGCCGGAAATCTGCGGTCGCGTCTGCCCGCAGGACCGCCTGTGCGAAGGCAGCTGTACCCTGAACCAGGGCGGCTTCGGCGCGGTCAGCATCGGCTCGGTCGAAAAGTACATTACCGACGAGGCGTTCAAGGCCGGCTGGCGTCCGGACATGAGCAAGGTGGTATGGACCGACCGGAAGGTCGCCGTCATCGGTGCCGGCCCGGCCGGCCTCGGCTGCGCCGACGTGCTGGTGCGCAACGGCGTGAAGCCGGTGGTGTTCGACCGCTATGAGGAAATCGGCGGGCTGCTGACCTTCGGCATTCCCGAGTTCAAGCTGGAAAAATCCGTGGTCGCGCGTCGTCGCGAAATCATGGAAGGCATGGGCGTCGAATTCCGCCTCGGCGTCGAGATCGGCCGCGACATCAGCATCGACACGCTGCTGGGCGAGTACGACGCGGTGTTCATGGGCATGGGCGCCTACCAGTACATGAAGGGCGGCTTTGCCGGTGAGGCGCTGCCGGGCGTGATGGAAGCGCTGCCGTTCCTGATCAACAACGTGCGCCAGAGCCTTGGCACGCTGAAGGACGAAGCGCCGGTCAGCATGGAAGGCAAGCGCGTGGTCGTGCTGGGCGGCGGCGACACGGCGATGGACTGCAACCGCACTTCGATCCGTCAGGGCGCGAAGCGGGTGATCTGCGCCTATCGTCGCGACGAGGCCAATATGCCGGGTTCCCGGCGCGAAGTCGGCAATGCGCGCGAGGAAGGCGTCGAATTCCTGTGGAACCGTCAGCCGGTGGCGATCGAAGCCGCTGCCGATGGGTCGCTGCGGCTGAAGCTGGCGGAAACCCGGCTTGGCGAGCCGGACGCGAAGGGCCGCCGCTCGGCCGAAGTGGTATCGGGCAGCGAGCAGGTCATCGAGTGCGACCACGTCATCATCGCCTTCGGCTTCCAGGCCGAGCGGCAGTCGTGGTTCGACGGTGCATCGATTGCCACCGACGAGCGAGGTCGCACCCGTGCGGCGGAAAAGCAGCTGTACAAGTTCCAGACCAGCAACCCGAAGGTGTTCGCCGGCGGTGACCAGGTTCGTGGCGCCGATCTGGTGGTGCGGGCGGTATTCGAAGGCCGCCAGGCTGCCGAAGGCATGCTTGCTTACCTGAAGGTCTGGTAACGGGCCGTGCCATCGTGTTTCGCATCGAAGAAGCAGGCCTCGCGCCTGCTTTTTTTCATCCTCGCGCGCCGGCTGCCCCGGAGGGCTATGCTGAACGCGGTGGATCGCCGCTGGGGCGATTCGATGCGAAGAGGTGACAGCGATGGCAGCGAAGAAAATCCTGATGCTGGTCGGCGACTATGCCGAAGACTACGAAACCATGGTGCCGTTCCAGGCGCTGACCATGGTGGGCCATATCGTGCATGCGGTGTGCCCGGACAAAAAGGCCGGCGAGCATGTGCAGACCGCCATCCATGACTTCGACGGCGCCCAGACCTACAGCGAGAAGCCCGGCCACCGCTTCGCGCTGAATGCCGACTTTGCCGATATCGATGCCGCCGATTACGACGCACTGCTGATTCCCGGCGGGCGGGCACCCGAATACCTGCGCCTCAACGACAGGGTGCTGAATATCGTCCGCCACTTCGCCGCGCACAAAAAGCCGATCGCGGCCGTCTGCCACGGCGCCCAGCTGCTGGCGGCCGCCGGCGTGCTGGACGGGCGCGAGTGTTCGGCCTACCCGGCCTGCGCGCCCGAGGTCACGCTGGCCGGCGGTCGCTACCAGGCGATCCCGGTCGACAGCGCCCATACCGACGGCAATCTGGTCACCGCGCCGGCCTGGCCGGCGCACCCGGCATGGCTGGCGCAGTTTCTGCAGGTGCTGGGAACCCGCATCACCCTGTAAACTCGTGCCACTGGCATGATGGAAAGGGGCGCTCGCGGATGAATCCTCCCGGGCTGAAGGTCGATACCGCCGACGGGACACTGACGTTGCTCGGCGACTGGACCCAGAGTGGTCTGTCGGCGGCGGATGCGCGGTTCCGCGAGCGGCTGGAGCAGGCGGCCGCACAGGCCGCCGGCTGGAATCTCGACGCCATCGGCCACCTCGACAGTTGCGGTGCCGCCCTGCTGTGGCAGGTGTGGGGACAGCGCTGGCCGCAGGCCGTGACGGCGGCCGAGCCGCTGCGCGTCCTGCTGGCACGGCTGGCTGCGCTGCCGCCCCTGCCGGCGCCACCCGGCGGACAGGCCTCCGGCTGGCGCATCCTGCCGGTCTTCGTCGGTGACGTGATGCTGACCCTGTGCCGGCAACTGCGCGACGTGACCATGCTGTTCGGCCAGCTGCTGATTGCCAGCGGCTGGATTCTCCGCTATCCGGTCGACATGCCGTGGCGCGGCCTGTCGGCCAACCTGTTCCGCGTCGGGGTCAAGGCGCTCGGCATCACCGCGCTGGTCGGTTTTCTGATCGGCATCGTGCTCAGCTATCTGTCGGCGCAGCAACTGGCCCGCTATGGCGCCAATATTCTGGTGGTTGACCTGCTCGGCGTCGGCATCCTGCGCGAACTGGGGCCGATGCTGGCGGCGATCCTGGTCGCCGGTCGCTCCGGCTCGGCGATCACGGCCGAACTCGGGGTGATGAAAATCCGCCAGGAGCTCGATGCCATGCTGGCGATGGGCCTGTCGCCGAACCTGAGTCTGGTATGGCCCCGGGTGGTGGCACTGATCATTGCCATGCCGCTGGTGGCGCTGTGGACCGACGTGATGGCGCTGATCGGCGGCGCGCTGGCAGCATGGGTATCGCTGGATCTGCCGCTGGCGGTGTTCATCGACCGCTTTCCGACCGCCGTCGCCGTCAAGCACCTGTATCTCGGGCTGGGCAAGTCACTGGTGTTCGGGGCGCTGATCGGTCTGGTGGCCTGCCGCAACGGGCTCGGCGTCGCGCCGAACAGCGAAAGCCTCGGTGCGGCCACCACCCGTGCGGTGGTGGTGTCCATCACGCTGGTGATCCTGGCCGATGCCGTGTTCGCCATCCTGTTCTCTCCGTTCCAGGTCCAGTGACCGTGCCGATCGCCATCCAGCTGTCCCATATCCATACCGTGCTTGGCGGGCGGGTCATTCACGACGACATTTCGCTGCAGGTCGCGACCGGCGAGGTGCTGGCGCTGGTCGGCGGCTCCGGCAGCGGCAAGACCACGCTGCTGCAGCACATGATCGGCCTGACCGAACCGGCCGCCGGCAGCGTGACCGTGCTCGGCGAGCGCCCCGGCCAGATGTCGTTCATGCGCCAGCGTGCGCTGCGTCGCCGTCTCGGCGTGGTGTTCCAGTTCGGCGCGCTGTTCGGCAGTCTCAGCGTGCTGGAAAACGTCATGCTGCCGCTGAAGGCGGCACGGATGCCGGCCGATGTGGCCAGCATGGTCGCCCGGCTGAAGCTCGATGAAGTCGGCATTGCCAGTGCCGACCTGCACAAGCCGCCGTCGGCGCTGTCCGGCGGCATGGTCAAGCGCGTGGCGCTGGCGCGCTCACTGGCACTGGACCCGGAACTGCTGTTCCTCGACGAGCCGACCTCGGGCCTCGACCCGCTGTCGGCGCAGAGCTTCGTCGACCTGATCCTGGAAACCCGCCAGCGCCATCAGCTGACCGCCGTCATGGTGACCCATGACCTGGCGCGCATGCGCCGGCTGGTCGACCGGGTCGCCGTGCTGGCCGACCGGAAACTGGTCGCCATCGGTACGCTGGCGCAGATCTGCCAGGTGCAGCACCCGTTCATTCAATCCTATTTCGGGGCGGAATTCGCCACGACCGCCGGCGGGAATCCTCCCGCCGCCAGCGGTCGGGACGCCGCCGGAGAATCCTGATGGAAAGCAAGAGCCTGGCCCTGTGGACCGGGGTATTCACCCTGACGCTGCTGGCGCTGCTGGTCGCCATGGTGGTGTGGATGAGCGGCGGCGGTACGCGGCCGGTCGACTACCAGCTGGTCGCCAGCCAGTCGGTCGCCGGGCTGCGGCCGGAAGCGCCGGTGCTGCTGCGCGGACTGCAGGTCGGGCGGCTGACCAGCATGCGCATCGATCCGGTCGACATGCAAAAGGTGCGCATGACCGCCAAGATCGACCCCGGCCTGCATTTCAGCCGCAAGCTGCACGCCAAGCTCGGCACCCAGGGCGTGACCGGGCTGTCCTTCGTCGAACTGATCGATGACGGCGGCGGGCCGGCCTTCGACCCGGAGCGCGACGTGATCGAGGTCGCGCCCTCCATGCTGCAGGAAGTCGGCCTGCTGATTCCGGAAACCATGCTCGAAGTGCGCAGGCTGGCCGCGCACGTCAACGACATTCTGAATGCGGACAACCGCGAACATATTGCCTCGCTGCTGGCCAATCTCGACCGCAGCAGTCGCGAATTGCCGGCGCTGGGCAAGGACGCCCGTGCCGCGCTGCGCGACAGCCGTGCGCTGATGCAGAGCCTGCAGGCGCTGAGCGAGCAGAGCCGTGGCAGCCTGGCCCGCATCGACCAGAGTGTGGTCGCTGCTGCCCGCTCGGTCAGTCAGACCGCCGATCGTCTCGGTGCGCTCGGCGAGCGCGCCGACCGTGGCGTGCTGCCGGAAGTGCGGCGGGCGGTAGATGAACTGCGGCGGACCAGCGCCTCGCTCGATCGGCTGATCGAGTCGCAGCGGCGTGATCCGCAGCAGCTGTTGCGCGGTGCGGCCAGCGAGCCGCCGGGCCCGGGCGAGCCGGGATTTGCCGGGGAAAAGGACCCTCATCAATGAAACGGCTGCCCACCCTCCTCATCCTCGCGGCCGCGCTGGCCCTGAGTGCCTGCGCACTGGCACCGGTCGCCCGGCCGGCGCGCTTTACCCTGGACACCCGGAGCATGGCGCGCGCGCCGCTGAGTGTCACCGTCTCGGCGGCAAGCTGGCTGGACGGCCGCGACATGTACTACCGGCTGGCCTATCGCGATCCGCACCGCCTCTACCGCTATGCCGGCAGTGCCTGGGCGTCGGCGGTGCCGAACCTGGTCGGAGAGCGCATCGATCCGGCACCGCAGGCCGGGATGCGGACTCTCGATATCCGCCTGAACGACTTCAGCCAGGTGTTCTCGTCGCCGACCGACAGCGTCGGCCGCGTCGACGCGTCACTGAGCCTGCGTGACGGTCGCGACGGCCGCCTGGTCGACAGCACGCGGCTGAGCGTGGAAAAGCCGGCCGGCGCCGACGCGGCCGCCGGCGTGGCGGCGCTGTCCGCCGCCAGTGACGAACTGCTGGCCCGGGCGCTGCGCTGGGCGGCGCAACACCCGTAACGGCAAGCGGGCGCGCACTGCCCTGGCGCTCAGCCCGTTGTCAGCCGCCGCCCCAGCCGGGCCAGGCGGGCCAGCGCATCGCGGTCGAAGTCGAAGCCGCCGTTCAGGCGCAGGCAGTGGCCGAAGCGGCCGGACGGGGAAAAGATCGTGCCGGGTACGTAGCTCATGCCGTCGGCAATGGTAGCGTCGTAGGCGGCCAGGGTATCGACGTTGTCCGGCAGGGCGGCCCACAGTACGTAGCCGCCGGCGGGGCGTGACACGCGGGTGCCGGGCGGGAAGTGCCGTTCGACCTCGTCGGCCAGCCGCGCCAGCTGGCCGGACAGGCGGCGGCGCAGCTGGGCCAGGCGCCGGTCCGGCTTTTCATGCTGCAGATAGCTGGCGACCGCCATCTGGTTCGGAATCGGCGTGGCCAGCGTGCCCATCAGCTTCAGCAGCAGCGTCTCGCGGTAGTAACGGCCGGCAGCGAGCCAGCCGATGCGCGGTCCCGGCGAGAATGCCTTCGAGAACGTCGAGCAGTACAGCACCCGGCCGCTGCGGTCGTAATGCTTGACCGGCCGGTACGGCACGTCGGAGAACGCCAGCTCGCGATAGGCGTCGTCCTCGATCAGCGGGATCCGGTGGCGTTCGAGGATGTCGATCAGCCGCTGCTTGTCGGCTTCACGCATGACGAACCCCAGCGGATTCTGCAGCGAGGGCATCAGCAGGCAGGCAGCGACGTTGTGGCGCGGGATGGCGGCATCCAGTTCGTCGAGGTCGATGCCGCGTGCCGGGTCGGTGCGGATCTCCAGCGCCTGCATGCCGTTGTTTTCGATGGCGTGCAGCAGGCCGTAGAAAGTGGGCGATTCGACCGCGATCACGTCGCCGGGCCGGGCCACGGCGCGCAGGGCCAGGTTCAGTGCCTCCATGGCGCCGCAGGTGATGACGGTTTCCTCCCAGTCCAGCGTGACCCCCTGATGCAGGGCGCGGCGGGCGATCTGCTGGCGCAGCGCGTCACTGCCGGGCGGCAGGTCGCGCAGCCCGCGCTCGGGGGAGAAGCGCCGGGCGGCCTGGCGCAGGTGGTAGTTGACCCGGTCGAGATCAAGCCAGGCCGGTTCGATGAACGGCGAGCCGAACGGCGCGATATGGCTGTCGCGCAGCGCGTCGAACAGGCGCAGCGCCAGCGGTGCGACCGCGACCTTCTGTGGCCGGGACGCGGACGGCGACGGCGACGGCATGCGCGGTTCGAGAACGAAATAGCCGCGTCGCGGCTGCGCCTCGATCAGGCCGGCCGCTTCCAGGTCCTCCAGTACGCGGCGCACGGTACTGGTGCTGAGCTGGTGGATACGGCATAGCGCGCGCACCGATGGCAGGCGGTCGCCGGGTTTCATCGCCCCGCTGCGCATGGCATGGATCAGGGTATCGGTCAGCAGTCGGAACTTGCGTACGGGGGCTGTGGCTTCTGGTGGCATGGGGGCTTTACCGTGGAACATCGCATCCGGGTGGCATTGTCGCATCTGTATGCATTGAAAATGCAAAAACCTGTGTGTTCCTGATACCAGAGACGGGGTATAGCCTGCGCGACGTTCTCCCATTCCGCCCGGAGCCGTCATGTCGACCACCGTCCAACCCCTGCATCGCGTCAGTGCCAAAGCGGCCCGCGATGCGCGCAACAAGATCTATCCGCGCCTGACGCGCGGTCGTTTCAACACCATTCGCGTGCTGACCGTACTGATCACCCAGGCCGTGTTCTTCGGCCTGCCGTGGCTGCAGTGGAATGGCCGTCAGGCCGTGCTGCTGGATATCGACCACGAACGCTTCTATCTGTTCGGCCTGATTCTCGGCCCGCAGGATCTGGTCTACCTGGCCGGTTTGCTGATCGTCAGCGCCCTGGGCCTGTTCGGCTGGACGGCACTGGCCGGGCGACTGTGGTGCGGCAACGCCTGTCCGCAGACGGTCTACACCGAGATCATGCTGTGGATCGAGCGTGCAGTGCAGGGCGACCGCCCGGCGCGGATGCGGCTGGATGCGGCGCCGCGCGCGTGGAACACGCTGTGGCGCAAGGGCCTGTCGCACGGCCTGATGATGGGGTTTGCGCTGCTGACCGGTGCGACCTTTGTCGGCTATTTCACGCCGATCCAGGACATTGCCACCAGCGGCTCGTGGTTTGCGCTGGGGGGCTGGACCCAGTTCTGGCTGCTGTTCTATGCCGTGTTCACCTATGTGCTGGCCGGTCTGCTGCGCGAGCAGGTGTGCAAGCACATGTGCCCGTATGCGCGCTTCCAGGGCGCGATGTTCGACGATGACACACTGATCATCTCCTATGATCCGGTGCGCGGCGAACCGCGCGGTTCGCGCAAGCAGGGCGACAAGCCGCGTGGCGACTGTGTCGACTGCAGTATCTGCGTGCAGGTGTGCCCGACCGGCATCGATATCCGCGAGGGGTTGCAGTACGAGTGCATCGGCTGTGCCGCCTGTATCGACGCCTGCGACACGGTGATGGACAAGATCGGTGCGCCGCGCGGACTGATCCGCTTTACCTCGCAGAATGCCATGGCGCGCGGCGTCGGCCGGCTGTTTGGCTGGAAGACCCTGTTCCGGCCACGCATGGTGGTCTACGCCGTGCTGATGGCCACCGTGATCGGGGCCATGGGCGTCGGCCTGTGGCAGCACCAGCCGTACAAGTTCAACGTCCTGCGCGACCGCGCCTTCCTGAGCCGGGAAGCCGACGACGGTCTGCTGGAAAACGGCTTTACGCTGCGGGTGATGAACTACGGCGAAAGCGCACAGGATTACCGGGTCGAGGTGGAAGGCCTGCCGTCTGCCAGCGTCAGCACCCGGCCGGAGAAAATCCGGGTCGAGGCGAACGGGGATGCGACGGTCTACGCCTGGGTGCGTGCCGATACCGCCGACCTGCCGCGCGGCAGTCATCCGTTCCGTTTCCGCCTGGTGCCGCAGCAGGGCGAGGCGCTGGAAACCGACGCCAGTTTCATCGCCGAATGATCCGCCTATAGCGTTTCCGGTTATTCGCAAGTGGCATATCGATGCTGCAGCCTGGCGGGACGATGCGATATAAAGGGACTATCGGACTGAAACACTGACGGACCCCCTTGATGAAACTATCGCTCCTGATCCCGCTGCTGCTGCTCCTGCCGGCGCTGGCCATGGCGAAGCCGCTGACTGTCTGCACCGACGCCAGTCCGGAAGGCTTCGACGTTGTCCAGTACAACTCGCTGGTGACCACCAACGCTTCGGCCGATGTGCTGATGAACCGGCTGGTCGAGTTCGATGCCCGCGCCGGCAAGGTGGTGCCGGGGCTTGCCGAACGCTGGACCGTCAGCGCGGATGGCCTGAGCTATACCTTTACCCTGCGCCGCAACGTGGCGTTCCATGCCACCGACTACTTCAGGCCGGGGCGCAAGCTGAACGCCGACGACGTGGTGCAGAGCTTCGAGCGCATGCTGAAGCCGGACCATCCGTGGCACCGGATCGCCGTCAACGGCTTCCCGCATGCGCAGTCGATGCAGTTGCCGAAGCTGGTGCGCGCCGTGGACCGGATCGACGACCAGACCGTCCGCTTTACCCTGAACGAGGCCGACGCGACCTTCCTGCCGATGCTGACCATGGGCTTTGCGTCGATCTACTCGGCCGAGTACATGGACAAGCTGATGGCGGCCGGCAAGCCGGCGCTGCTGAACAGCCAGCCAATCGGCACCGGGCCGTTCGTGTTCAGGGCCTACCAGAAGGATGCGGCCGTTCGCTACGTCGCCAATCCGGACTATTTCGGTGGCAAGCCGAAGGTCGAACGGCTGCTGTTCAGCATCGTGCCCGATGCCACCGTGCGGCTGCAGAAGCTGCGTGCCGGCGAATGCCAGATCGCGCTGTCGCCGAAGCCGCAGGATGTGGCCGGCATCCGTGGCAATCCGGCGCTGCAGGCGCTGTCGGTGCCGGCCTTCATGACCGCGTTCGTGGCACTGAACAGCCAGCACAAGCCGCTGGACAATCCGAAGGTGCGCCAGGCAATCAACCTGGCTTTCGACCGCACCGCCTATCTGAACAGCGTGTTCGGCGGCACGGCCGTGGCCGCGACCCAGATCTACCCGCCGAATACCTGGAGCTATGCCCGCGACGTCAGACCGTGGCCGCACGACCCGGCACGCGCGCGGGCGCTGCTGGCCGAGGCCGGGCTGGCGAAGGGCTTCGAGACCACGATCTGGACCCGTCCGTCCGGCAGTACGCTGAACCCGAACCCGCGCGCCGGTGCCGAGCTGCTGCAGGCCGATCTGGCCCGCGTCGGCATTCGCGCCTCGATCAAGGTCATCGAATGGGGCGAGCTGATCAAGCGTGGCAAGGCCGGCGAGCATGATCTGCTGTTCATGGGCTGGGCCGGCGACAATGGCGACCCGGACAATTTCCTGACCCCGCAGTTCAGTTGTGCGGCCGTGACCTCCGGCACCAATTTCGCCCGCTACTGCTCGCCGACGCTCGATCGCCAGATCGAGGCCGGCAAGCGTACCGCCAATGTGGCCGAGCGCACCCGGCAGTACGTGGCGGCACAGAGGTGGATTCACGACCAGGCACTGTGGGTGCCGCTGGCCCATCCGACCGCAACGGTGCTGGTCCGGCGCGAAGTCGGCGGCTACCGGGTCAGTCCGTTCGGCCGCCAGGACTTCGCGCCGGTCGTGGTCAGGTAGCCAGCCTCGACAGCGCCAGCCCGGCCGCCGCCAGGTCCCAGGCGGCGCAGCCGACCGTCTTGCAGACGATGGGCCGGCCGTCGTCCGGCCGCCGGTCCAGCGCCGACACCAGCGGCTCGACCCGCTCCCAGTCGACTCCGGCCAGAATCAGGTCGCCGGCCTCGTGGCGGGCGCCGGCCGGATCGTCGACGAACAGCCGGCTGGCGGCAATGGTGTCCGCCGCGATTTCCGCCGCCGTCGGCTGGAAGGCGCCGACGCCGATCACCAGCCGGCCGGCACGGGCGGCATCGTGGTAGACCGGCGTGCGGCTGGTGGTCAGGGTGATGACGGCATCGACTGCCGGCGTCTGTTCCGGCGCCGCTCGCAGGTCGGCGTCCAGCGTCGCCAGTTCGCGGCGGAATGCCTCGTCGCGGCCCGGGGCCGAGCCGCGCACATACAGCGTGATGCCCGGATACAGCGCGGCCAGCGCTTCGGCATGATTCTTCGCCTGGGTACCGGTGCCGATCAGCAGCACGGCCGTCGGCGCCTGCGGCAGCAGCGCGCGCAGGCCGAGCAGCGAGATGGCGGCGGTACGGCGGCCGGTGACGGTCGGGCCATCCAGGATCAGCAGCAACTGGCCGGTCACGCTGTCGTAGGCGGACACCTGGCCGTGCAGGGTCGGCAAGCTGCGCTCGCGGTTGGCCGGGGTGATATTGACCAGTTTGTGAATGGCGAGGCGTTCGGCCACGGCCGGCATCGACAGCATCACGCCGTGTTGCGGCAGTGGTACGACCTGGCGCTCCGGGCAGTCGATACGGCCGGCGGCATAGTCGCGGCAGGCCTGTTCCAGTGCGTCGACCAGCTGTGGATACGGCAGCAGGCCGGCCGTCGCGGTGGCGTCAAATACGCGGGGCGGGGCGGATGGGGACATGGTCCGGGTCTCCGGGAAAGGGGTCAGCGAACGAGAAAACCATGGGTCAGCGGATCGTGCGGATCGATGACCCAGTTGGCAAAGCCGCACAGATGGGCCTGGCCGCTGATTTCGGGGATGACCGCGTCGATATCGCCGACCCGGGTTTCGTGCAGGATGCGGGCCTGCATCCGGGTGCCGATGATGGATTCGTTAACCAGGGTGTCGTCCGCGGTCAGCAGGCCGCGGGCATGCAACTGTGCCGCGCGGCCGGCGGTGCCGGAGCCGGTCGGTGAACGGTCGACTTCGCGGTCGGCGAAGATGCAGCAGTTGGCCTGGGTCGAACCGGCGTGACGCGGTGTGTTGTCGACAATGGTGCCGTAGATATGGTTGATTTCCGGAATCAGCGGATGGACCACCGGAAACGCCCGGTTGGCCGCCGCCTTGACCTCGGCGCCGAAGCGGATCAGCCGTTCGGCCTCGTGTTCGCGGATCTGCAACTGGTGCGGTTCGCCCGGGGTATAGAAATAGAATGCGCCGCCAAAGGCGATGTCGCCGCGCACGCGGCCAAACGACGGCGTGTCGACCTCGACATCGCGCAGATACAGGAACGACGGCACATTGACGAAGCGCGTCGCGCCGGCCCGCTCGCCATCCCACTCGACGAAAGCCTCGATGAAACCGCACGGCGCATCGATGCCGACCCGGGTTTCCGGCTCGGTGCGCTCGACCCAGCCCAGCGCCACGGCGGCGGTGGCCAGCGCGATGGTGCCGTGGCCGCAGTGATCGCTGTAGCCCTCGTTGTGAACGAAGATCACGCCGAAATCGGCACTGTCGCTGACCGGGTCGGTCAGGAAACCGGCGTACATGTCGGCATGACCGCGCGGCTCGAAAATCAGGGCGGTGCGCAGCGCGTCGATATGGTCCCTGGCCCAGGCGCGCCGTTCGACAATGGTCGCACCCGGCAGCTTCGGCAGGCCGCTGGTGACGATGCGGAACGGTTCGCCGCCGGTGTGCATCTCGACGGTACTGATCATGCGGTTCAGGTTCATGGAGCCTCGCTTCGGGTCGGGGATCGGGGGCCGTGCCGGTCAGTCGCCACGGTGGGGACAGGACAGAATGCTTGACGCGGAGGCGCCGGGCAAGGCATGGTGGCGCCACATATGAATATTTCGATGACAGCCGTTTTTCTCGCCGGATGGTGGCGCGCCTGACAAGGGCGGCGTCGGGTATTTCTTTGCTTACGACAGGCCGCCGCACAGGGCGGCCTTGTCATTCCTGCCTGTCCCTGGCGGCGGCATTCCCACTCAAAAGGAGAATGCAATGTCCCGCTCGCAATGGGGATCCAGGGTCGGATTCATCCTCGCATCGGCCGGTGCGACCGTTGGCCTCGGCTCGATCTGGAAGTTTCCGTATGTGACCGCCATGAATGGTGGCGGCGCCTTCCTCGCCATCTTTGTCGCCATTACCTTCACCCTTGGCCTGACGCTGCTGCTGGCCGAAATCGCCATCGGTCGCGCCGCCGGCTGCGGCGCCGTCAGCGCGCTGCGCAAGCTGGGCGGCGGTGGCTGGCCGCTGGTCGGCTACGCCGGCGTGCTGTGCGGCTTTCTGGTGCTGTCGTTCTACTGCGTGGTCGGCGGCTGGACGCTCGGCTACCTGTGGCGTGCGATCGACGGTCGGGTCATGAGCGATTCGCCCGAGGCGCTGGCCGCCCTGTTCGGCCAGTATGTGTCCAGCCCGGTCGAGCCGCTGCTGACCCTGGCGCTGTTTGTCCTGCTGACGCTGGTGGTGGTGATGTCCGGCATCCAGAAAGGCATCGAGCGGGCCGGCAAGATCATGATGCCGGCGCTGTTCCTGCTGATGCTGGTGCTGATCGTCCGTTCGCTGACCCTGCCGGGCGCATCGGCCGGGGTGGCGATGTTCCTGGCGCCCGACTTTTCCCGCGTTACGCCGGCCATGCTGGTCGACGCGCTGGGGCTGGCCTTTTTTTCGCTGTCGGTCGGCGCCGGCTGCATGCTCGCCTACGGCTCTTACCTGGGACGCGACGTCAAGCTGACCGGGGCGGCGCTGTGGGTGACCGGGCTGACCACGCTGACATCGATCCTGGCCGGGCTGATGATTTTCCCGGCCATCGCCGCCTTCGGCCTCGATGCCGCCGCCGGGCCCGGCCTGACCTACATGACCATGCCGATCGTGTTCAACCACCTGCCGTTCGGTCAGGGCTTTGCCCTGGCGTTCTTCGCCCTGCTGCTGTTCGCCGCACTGACCTCGTCGGTTTCGCTGCTGGAGCTGATCGTGGTGCTGCCGATCGACGACTGGGGTGTGTCGCGCCGTCGCGCTTCCCTGGTGGTGTCCGCCCTGGTGTTTGCCGCCGGTATCCCCGCGTCGCTGTCGTTCGGTCTGCTGGCCGACTACAAGTGGTTCGACCGCAATGTGTTCGAACTGATGGACTATGGCGCCAGCAATATCCTGCTGCCGCTCGGCGGTATCGGCACCGCGCTGTTTGCCGGCTGGAAAATCTGGCCGACGCTGCGCGACGAGCTCGAGCTGCCCGCCGGAATGACGGTGGCAATGCGCTGGATGTGTCGGCTGTTTGCACCGGTATTGATCGGCGTGATCCTGGTCTGGAATATATGAAAATCTTTTTTTGATGCGGCGGTTTTTAAATCGTTATTGAATAAAAAATAATATCAAATAGAAGGTTTTTATTGTCTGTTCGATGAAGGGAGAGCACGAAATCAGTATTCTCCCTTCCTTTCTCATGAAAAAAGAGCAACCTGCCGATATGCGCCAGGTCAGGGTGATATCTGCCCTGTTTACCTGTTTCGCCAATCATGGTTGCAGGCGATGCCATTTTCTTGTGGTACCCGCAAGATGTCTTTTTTATCGAGAATCGTGTGGTTTACGCTCATTCTGTGCAGGTTTCTCTTTCGACCGGCAGGGGCTGGCTGGTCGGCACGGCAATGCTGTGGACGGTTGCCGGCCCGGCCTGGGCCATCAATGAATGCGGTACCGGTCTGACCGTCAGTTGCAATGGCTCTGGCAGCAGTGCCGGACAGAAAAACCCGTACGCAAATGGTATCAGCTATACCGACGCCAATATCAATCTGACCGTGACCGGCAAGGTAGCTGTCGATACCAGCGGTGCAGCCGAAAATGACGGGCCCTATACGGTCGGTATCGGAATCAGCAGCAGCAAGCTTACCAAAGCCGGATCGGCACGGGTCCTGGTCGAGGCGGGGGCGACCATCACCACCCGGCAGGATTATGCCCGTGGGATTTCCATCCGGGGGACGGTCGGAAGTGCGTCAGGAACGGTAATCAACTACGGCAATATCACCACCTTTGGTGCCGACGCGCGGGCCATCTTCGTCCAGGTGAACAATAACGCCTCCGTGGTATCCACCGGCAGCATCAGCACCCGGGGTGCAACCGCCCGCGGCCTGTATGCGCAGAGCCTGCAGGGCGGCGATGTCTCGGTGACCAACAGCGGGACGGTGCAGACCGCGCTGGCCAATGGCATCGAGGCGCGGACGATCAATGCCGGTACGGTGGATATCACGCAGTCGGGTACGGTGGATGCAGGCGGTACGACCAGCGATGGCATCTTCGTCGAAGGGGGGGCTCAGGGGCATGCCACGGTCCGCAATACCGGGTCGGTTCGCGGTGCCACCGGACTGCTCATCACGGGTTCGCAGGCGACGGTCAGCAATACCGGCTCGCTGACCGGCACCCGGTCGGCAGGGCTGCGCGTGACCGGCGGTGCCGTGGCAACCATCGACAACGGACCTGGTGCAAGCATCAGCGGACAGACCGGCATCGACCTGCAGACGTCGGGCAACCGGATACGCAATCGTGGCCGGATCCGCGGCGAGGCAGGCACTGCGATCCGGCTGGGGGGCGCCGGCAATGTGCTCGAACTGGACAGTGGTTCGGTGCTGGACGGCGATGTGCTCAGTGCCGGCAGCAACAATACGCTGACACTGCTGGGCAGCGCGGTCGAAGACAGCCGCTTCGTGGGCGCGGGCGCCGGTGACGGATTCCGTTCCCTGACCATGGCCGGCGACGACTGGACGCTCAGCGGCGATGTGGCACTGATCGGCACCGCCGCCGACACCCTGTCGGTCCGGCAGGGACGGCTGACCCTCGGCGGCACCGTCGACAGCCGGGGCGGGGCCACGATTGCGCAGGGGGCCACACTGCGGATCGGTGAGGGGGCCGCCAGTGGTTCGTTCAATGGGTCGATCATCGACAATGGCGAACTGGTATTTGACCGCGCCGATGACACGGCTTTTTCCCGCTCGATCAGTGGCGATGGCGGGCTCACCCAGTCCGGCAGCGGCATGCTGACCCTCAATGGCGCGAACAGCTATCGCGGGCCGACCCGGGTCGAGGCTGGCACATTGCGGCTGGATTCGGCCCGTGCCATCAGCGGTGATTCGGTATCGGTCGCAGCCGGCGCCGTCTACCTGCTCGATTTCGCCGCGACGCCGCAGGCGTGGACCTTTGACCGGGCACTGACGGGGAGCGGCACGGTACGGGTTGACCTGGGAACGCCGTCTGCGGATTTCCGGCTGGGAAGCGGGGCGGGGTCCGCATTTGCCGGCACGCTGGCGCTGGGCCGCAGCCAGTTCAACCTGGACGGCGACCAGGCGGCGCAACTGGCCCGGGCGACACTGCGGCTGGAAAGCGGCAATACCACCACCGTCGACAATGACCGGCTGGCGCTGGGACAGCTGTCCATTGCCGGCGGTGCGCTGGTACTGCCGACCGAGGCACCGGCCACCATCATCAGCGAGATCTCCACCGGCCGGCTGGACCTGCAGGGCGGCAGCGTGCAGGCCTATGTGCCCGACCGCTACACGCCGGGCGAAGCATGGGATGGCCGGGCGCCGACCCTGCTGCGCCAGGACGATACCATCGTCAGCCGGCTGATCAGTGCGACCGGCATCACCGGCAGCGCCAGCCTGCTGGCGCTGATCGACCAGAATGGCACGGTGCTGGGAACGGAACGACAGATCGGCATCGAGCAGCACGGACTGGCCGTTGCCGTTGGCGACTATGGCTTTTATCTGGGTACCGGTGCCGGCAACGACGGGCTGTATGTCGGCTACGGCCTGCACCGGCTCGACATACAGGCCGGCCAGCTGCTGCACCTGACCGGGGACGACGGCACCCTGGCGGGTTCGACGCTGCATGCCAGGCTGACCGGCAGCGGCAATCTGCTGATCGAGGCTGCCGGCAGCATTACCCTGAACAATGCGGCCAACACTTACACCGGCACCACGCAGGTCTCCGGCAAGACACTGGTACTGGGCAACGACAATGTGCTCGGACAGACCTCGCAGCTGCGCATCGATGCCGGGGCGACCGTTGCAGCCAACGGGCATGTGCAGGGCGTGGGGGAATTGCTGATTGATGGCGATCTGCAGCTGTCCGGCGGCCAGCTGTCGGTACTGCCGCCCTGGGGCTCGGGCCGCCTCGAAGCCCGGACCGGGTCGCGCGTGGCGTTCGACGGCGGCGGGCTGAGTATCGGCAATGGCGGCCGCATCGCGGCCGGCACGCTGTCCGGCAGCGGCCTGCTGACCCTGACCGGTGGCGAGCTGCGGCTGGAGGGTGCCAATCCTGCGCTGGCGGTAACGACGCAGATCGCGGCAGGCGCCAGCGCAGTCGTGGACGATGTCGGCGGGCTGGGACGCGGCGGCATTTTCAACGATGGCACGCTGCGCTTCGACGCGGCAAATGGCGTGCTGTCCAATGCGCTGGATGGCCGGGGGGATGTGCAACTGGTGCAGAGCGGCCTGACGCTGTCCGGCGCCAATGACGGCTTTGCCGGTCGCTTCGACATCGATGCCGACAGCCGGCTGACCGTGACCGACACGCGACAGCTCGGCAGCGCCAGTGTGACGGATGAGGGTGTGCTGCTTCTCGACGTTGCCGGTGAGGGACGGCTGCTGAATGCGCTGACCGGGGCCGGCGAACTGGTTAAGCGCGGCAGCGGTGTCGTGCTGGCCGGGCAGGGGCTCGATCACCGTGGCGGTACCCGCATTGAGGGCGGCGGACTGCTACTGGACAATGCCGCCGCGACGCTGGGAGGCGGCGGCCCGGTCACGGTTGCCGGCGGGGCGGTGCTGGGTGGCTACGGCGTCGTGGTCGGCGATGTCGGCAACGACGGCTATCTGGTGGTGGCTGACGCTGCGACGCGGCTGTCCGGGACCGGCAGACTGGAAATCCGCGGGGCGCTGGACAACCGGGGCGGCATCCTGCTCGGCGGTGCCGGTGTCGGCAATGCGCTGGTGCTGCAAGGTGACTACCGTGGCACCGGCTCTGCCTGGCTGCGGGTTCATGCCCGGCTGGACGGCGATGATTCGCCGGCTGACCGCGTACTGCTGGATGGCGGTCGCGCCAGTGGCGAGACCGCACTGCAGGTAGTCAATGTCGGTGGTGCCGGTGCCCAGACCCGGGGCGATGGCATCCTGCTGATCGAAACCGGCAACGGGGGGCAAACCGGGGCTCAGGCGTTCCGGCTCGACGCGCCGGTACTGGCCGGTCCGTACGCCTACCGCCTGTATCGCGGCGGCCAGGGGGCCGGTACGGCGGACAACTGGTATCTGCGTTCGGAGCGCAGCGATGAGGCGGATACGCCGGATGATGGCAAAAGACCCGACTACCGCGGTGAAACCTCGCTGTATGCCGTCGTGCCGGCCATGGCGCTGGCCTATGGCCAGACGATGCTGGCGACGCGCGAGGTCCGGGCGACGAATCTGGCCACCACCCGGCCGTTGCCGGCGGCCTGGGGGCGGGCGATCAACGAGGCGGGCCACTACGATGGCGGCGGCATACTGGCGAACGGGCCGCGGTATGCGAGCGAGTTGCAGGCACTGCAGGCTGGTCATGACCTGCTGCTCCGTCATGGGCGGGACGGCTCGGTGCTGCGTGGCGGGTTGTATCTGGCCATCGGCCAGGCCAGCGCCACCGTCGATCACGATGACGGTCGTCGTGCCGGCCATGACCAGCTCGACGGGCGCACGCTGGGCGGCTACTGGAACTGGCAGGCCGACAGCGGGGCCTATGTCGATGCCGTGGCCCAGGCCAGTCAATACCGCGTGCGTTCCGTCTCCGCCCAGGTGCGGCCGCTGCACAGCCGCGGCCATGGCGGCGCAGTGTCACTGGAGGCCGGCTTCCCGCTGCGGGTCGACCCGTCCTGGCGGCTGACGCCTCAGGTCCGGCTGAGCTACCAGCGCATCCGGCTGGACGCGGCGTCCGATGGTGCGGCCCAGGTCCGCTTCGGCGGGATGGAGTCGCTGCAGACCCGGGTCGGTCTGCTCGGCGAGCATGCGGCATCGCCGTCGTCATCGGTCTGGGTTCGTGCCGGGCTGGGCCGGGAGTCCGCCGCCAGGCCGGGCGCATCCTTCTCTTCCGGCAACGGCTATCTTCCGTTCCGGACCGGCATGCGCGGCATGCTGGCCGATGCCGGGGCCGGTCTGGACATCCGGCTGGGCAAACAAACCAGCGTGCGCGGCAGCCTGGACTGGCAGGGCGCACCGGGCGGCCACGGCGGTGCCCGCCGTGCCGAACTCGTCATGCACATGAGCTGGTAGCGCAGTGCGGCGGCCATTCGCCGCAATTTTTTTGCCCGCCAACCCTTGAAAAGCCCTTTCCTCGCCCATACCATTGGCACTCGCAACGGACGAGTGCCAGTCGCTCGTGCCAAATCGCTGATTTTTTTAGTGTTTTCTGATTGTTTCAGATAACTACTCGAGTACAGGAGAGTTTTTCCATGGTAATCCGCCCCCTGCATGACCGTGTTGTGATCAAACGCCTCGAAGCCGAAGAGAAAACCGCTTCGGGCATCGTGTTGCCGGGCAACGCGGCAGAAAAGCCGGACATGGGTGAAGTCGTCGCCGCCGGCAATGGCAAGATTCTGGAAAACGGCGAACGCCGTCCGCTGGAGCTCAAGAAGGGCGACAAGGTCATCTTCGGCAAGTACGCCGGCCAGACCGTCAAGGTTGACGGCGAAGAGCTGCTGGTGATGCGCGAAGAAGACGTGATGGGCATCGTCGAGTAATCGACCCGGTCCCGTCCCGTTGTCCCGATCCAATTTCCTGGAGTAAAAGAACATGGCTGCAAAAGACGTAAAATTCGGTGATTCCGCTCGTGCCAAGATGGTCATTGGTGTCAACGTGCTGGCTGACGCCGTCAAGGTGACCCTGGGCCCGAAGGGCCGCAATGTGGTGCTGGAGCGCAGCTTCGGCTCGCCGACCATCACCAAGGACGGTGTGTCGGTCGCCAAGGAAATCGAACTGAAGGACCGCTTCGAAAACATGGGCGCGCAAATGGTCAAGGAAGTGGCTTCCAAGACCAACGACGTTGCCGGTGACGGCACCACCACCGCGACCGTGCTGGCCCAGGCCGTCGTGCAGGAAGGCATGAAGTACGTTGCCGCCGGCATGAACCCGATGGACCTGAAGCGCGGCATCGACAAGGCGGTCATCGCCATCGTTGAAGAACTGAAAAAAATCTCCAAGCCGTGCGCGACCGGCAAGGAAATCGCCCAGGTCGGCGCGATTTCGGCCAACAGCGACAGCGTGATCGGTGAAAAGATCGCCGCCGCGATGGAAAAGGTCGGCAAGGAAGGCGTGATCACCGTTGAAGACGGTTCGGGCCTGGAAGACGAACTCGACGTGGTCGAAGGCATGCAGTTCGACCGCGGCTACCTGAGCCCGTACTTCATCAACCAGCCGGAAAAACAGATCGCCCAGCTCGACAACCCGTTCGTGCTGCTGTTCGACAAGAAGATCTCGAACATCCGCGACCTGCTGCCGGTGCTGGAACAGGTGGCCAAGTCGGGCCGTCCGCTGCTGATCATCGCTGAAGACGTCGATGGTGAAGCGCTGGCTACCCTGGTGGTCAACAACATCCGCGGCATCCTGAAGACCGTGGCCGTCAAGGCACCGGGCTTCGGCGACCGTCGCAAGGCCATGCTGGAAGACATCGCCATCCTGACCGGCGGCACCGTGATCGCCGAAGAAGTCGGCCTGACGCTGGAAAAGGCCACGCTGGAACAGCTGGGCCAGGCCAAGCGCGTCGAAATCGGCAAGGAAAACACCACGCTGATCGACGGTGCCGGCCAGGAAGCCGCCATCAAGGCGCGTGTCGACCAGATCCGCAAGCAGATCGAAGAAGCGACCAGCGACTACGACCGCGAAAAGCTGCAGGAACGCGTGGCCAAGCTGGCCGGCGGCGTGGCCGTGATCAAGGTCGGTGCCGCGACCGAAGTCGAAATGAAGGAAAAGAAGGCCCGCGTCGAAGACGCGCTGCACGCGACCCGTGCCGCCGTTGAAGAAGGCATCGTTCCTGGCGGCGGCGTGGCCCTGCTGCGCGCCCGTGGCAACCTGAGCAACCTGAAGGGCAGCAATGCCGAACAGGACGCCGGTATCCAGATCGTGCTGAAGGCGATCGAAGCTCCGCTGCGCCAGATCGTCGCCAACGCCGGCGACGAGCCGAGCGTGGTGGTGAGCAAGGTCTACGAAGGCAAGGGCAACTTCGGTTTCAACGCCGCCACCGGCGAATACGGTGACGTGGTTGAAATGGGCGTGCTCGATCCGACCAAGGTGACCCGCAGCGCGCTGCAACACGCCGCCTCGATCGCCGGCCTGATGCTGACCACCGATTGCATGATCGCCGAAGTGCCGGACGACAAGCCGTCGGCCCCGGACATGGGCGGCATGGGTGGCATGGGCGGCATGATGTAATACCGCTGCATGGCGCTCGCGCCATGCCCGGCAAACCCCCCGCGAACGCAGGTTCGCGGGGGGTTTTCATGGCCTGCCGCTGGCCGCCAGGCGCGGAATCCCGACCGGGCAATGGCGTGTTTTTGCCACGTCATCAATCATATGTTGCTAATGTGCAACAATGTCGTCACAATAAAAATTCAATAGAATCATGTATTTGCGTGTTGTTTCGGCCGCATGTTGCAAAAAAGACGCATAAACGTGAATTGCGTTGGCGAAATAGCAACAAAGCACCGTATAGTGAGTTCACACAAAGCACAGAGCACGTGCTGATCCGATGTTTAGAAGTCGGGCGCATCGACCCGCTGATTTACTCCAAAGAGGTAACTGACCATGAAAAAACTGATCGCACTGGCCGTTGCTGCACTGCCGCTGGCCGCTATGGCCGACGTGACCCTGTACGGCAACATCGAAGCCAGCGTTGAAGGTGGCAAGTCGAACGGCTACAACTTCGACAGCAACACCAGCAAGCTGAAGAGTGGCGTCCGCATCGACGACACCGGTTCGTACATCGGCTTCAAGGGCAACGAAGATCTGGGCAATGGCCTGAAGGCCATCTGGCAAGTCGAGCAAGGCCTGAACATCGACGGCACCACCGGTTCGGGTTCGGGCAACGGCTACAACAACACCTGGGCGACCCGCGACAGCTTCGTCGGCCTGACCGGTGATTTCGGTACCGTCCGCCTGGGTCGTCTGAGCACGTACCTGAACTCGGACATGGAAAAGTTTGACGCCTGGATCTACGGCGCAGGCGTGAACGGTTCGACGTACAACTCGGCTAACCTGCTGGACGGCCGCGTGAACAACGCCGTGCGTTACGACAGCCCGAACTTTGCCGGCTTCAAGTTCACCGCCCTGTACGGTGCTGACGAGCAGCGTGCCTATGTTGGTGACGATCGCACCAACAAGAACACCTGGAACCTGGGCCTCGGCTACGAAAACAGCGGCTACTTCGTTGACGCTGGCTATGTCGGCTTCCAGGACAACAACGCTGCTGGCGACAAGAACGCCAACTACTGGCGTGTTGAAGGCGGCTACAACGCCAACAACCTGCTGGCAGTGGTGTCCTACGGTCAAAGCAAGATGTACGGTGACAACAGCCCGTACGCCCAACTGGCCAACCTGGCCGTTGGTGGCAATGACGAGTTCAAGACCAAGGAAGCTGCACTGACCGTGGGTTACACCATCGGTGCCTTCACGCCGAAGTTCACGTACAACCGTGTCTGGGACATCAAGCAAAACGACAACAAGATTGCCGACAGCGCCCTGAACCAGTACGTGGTTGGTGTTGACTACGCCCTGTCCAAGCGCACCACGACCTACGCTTCGTACGGTTATGTTGACCACAAGGCCAACGAAGTCAGCAGCGAACAAACCTTCGCCGTTGGCGTGCAACACAAGTTCTAATCGTTACGATTGGAATGCATGACCGGCTCCGGCCGGTTACGGAAAACCCCGCCGTCAGGCGGGGTTTTTGCATCTGCCTTGACCTGCGGGTCGCCACTGGCAATACTTTCCGTTCTACCCAGTCCCGAAACCGACCTTGGACGACATTCCCTTATCGCTGTTGCTGACCACCCTGATCCTGCTGCTGGTGCTGTCGGCGTTTTTTTCCATGTCCGAAACCAGCATGATGGCGGTCAACCGCTATCGGCTGCGACACCGGGCCTTGCACGGCCATCGCGGGGCAAAGCTGGCGCAGGCGCTGCTGGCCCGTACCGACAAGCTGCTCGGCGTGATCCTGCTCGGCAACAACTTCGTCAATGCGGCGGCGGCGTCACTGGCGACGGTCATCACCTTCCGCCTGGTCGGACAGAACGAGATCGCGCTCGGCATTGCCACCGTGCTGGTGACCTTCGCCATTCTGGTGTTTGCCGAGGCGACGCCGAAAGTCATTGCCGCCACCCACCCGGAACGGATTGCGCTGGCCGCCAGCTACCCGCTGACGTTGCTGCTGAAACTCGCCTATCCGGTAGTCTGGTTCGTCAACCTGTTCGTCCACGGGCTGATCCGTCTGCTGCGCGTGCAGCCCGAGCCGGAAACGACGCAGCTGACACCGGAAGAATTGCGGGTGCTGGTGCTGGAAAGCGGGCAGTTCATTGCCAAGAAGCACCAGTCGATGCTGCTGAACCTGTTCGAGCTGCAGAACTGCACGGTCGATGATGTGATGATCCCGCGCCAGCAGATCGAAATGATCGACCTGGCCGATGACATCGACGATATCGTGCGCCAGCTGCGCACCTGCCATCACACCCGGCTGCCGGTCTGCGAGGGTTCCAGCGACAATGTGATCGGCGTGCTGCATACGCGCAAGGTGCTTGGCCTGACCGACACGGCACTGACACCGCTGCGGCTGCGCAGCGTGCTGCGCTCGCCGTACTACGTGCCGGCCGGCACGCCGCTGTTCACCCAGTTGCAGAATTTCCAGGAAAACCGCCGCCGCATCGGCATCGTCGTCGACGAGTATGGCGAGATGCAGGGGCTGCTGACGCTGGAAGACATTCTCGAACAGGTGGTCGGCGAGTTCACCACCTCGGCGCCAACCTTTGCCACCCACCTCGACCGCCAGGCCGACGGCTCGGTGCTGGTCGATGGCAGCGAGCAGCTGCGCGACCTGAACCGCAAGTTCGATACCCGGCTGCCGGTCGACGGACCGCGTACCGTCAACGGTCTGGTGCTCGAATACTTCCAGGACATCCCCGAGCCGGGCACCTGCTTCAAGCTGCATGGCTGCGTGTTCGAAGTGGTGCAGGCCGGCGACAAGGGTGTGCGCCGGGTCCGCATCCGGCCTCCGGGCTGAGTCCCGGCCATGAATGGCGTCCTCGCGCTGATTGCGCCGGCACCGCTGATCGCGGGCTGCGCCGTGCTCGGGCTGCTGTTCGGCAGCTTCTTTACCGTGCTGGTGCACCGCTTGCCGCGACGGCTGCTCGGCGACAGTGCCGATACGCTGTGGGCGCCACGCTCGCATTGCCCGCATTGCCGGCACGTGCTGGGCGCATGGGAGAACCTGCCGCTGCTGTCGTGGCTGGGGCTGCGTGGCCGCTGTCGCGCGTGCCACACGCCCGTTGGCTGGCACTATCCGTTGCTGGAGGCCGGCAGCATGCTGCTGGCGGCGGCGCTGGCCTGGCACTTTGGCGCCGGCTGGCCGCTGGCGGGGGCACTGCTGCTGTGCGGTTTTCTGCTGCCGCTGGCCGTCATCGACGCCCGTACCGGTTTGCTGCCGGACAGCCTGACCCGGCCGCTGCTGTGGCTGGGCCTGCTGTTCAATCTGTCCGCCGACGGTTTTGCGCCGCTCCCCGCCGCCGTGATCGGCGCGGCGGGCGGCTATGCTGTCTTGTGGCTGACTTGTCGCGCATGCACACTGCTGACCGGCCGGGATGGCATGGGGCATGGCGATTTCAAACTGCTGGCGGCGATCGGCGCCTGGCTGGGCTGGCCGCAACTGGGCCCGGTGCTGCTGCTGGCAGCCGGGTCGGCGGCGCTGGTCGGCGTGCTGCTGATCGCGTCCGGTCGGCGTCATCGTCATGATGCCATCCCGTTTGGCCCGTATCTTGCTGCTGCAGCCGTGGTCGTGCTGTGGCGCGCACCGTTTTGACAGAAGGAATCGGCGTGGGTGAAATCAGACTGATGGCGACCAGGGGTGAGGCATGACAAAAAAAGCACCGTTTGTGGTCGGATTGACCGGGGGTATCGGCAGTGGCAAGAGCGCCGTTGCCGACCTGTTTGCGTCGCACGGCGTGCCGGTGGTCGATACCGACCAGATCGCACGCGACCTGACCGTGGCCGGCGGGGCGGCGATGGCCGACATCGTGGCGGCATTCGGCCCGCAGTTCGCGCTGGCTGACGGCAGCCTGGACCGTGCGGCGATGCGGGCGCGGGTGTTCGGCGATGAGGCGGAACGGCAGCGGCTGAATGCCATTCTGCATCCGCGCATCAATGCGGAAAGCCGGCGCCAGATTGCCGCCAGCTGTGGCCCCTATGTGCTGCTGGTGGTGCCGCTGCTGTTCGAGACCGGCGGTTATGCCGACCTGTGCCAGCGCACACTGGCCGTCGATTGCCCGGAATGGATGCAGGTAGCGCGGGTCACGGCACGTAGTGGCTTGGCGGCCGATCAGGTCAGGGCTATCATGACGGCCCAGATGCCGCGTGACGCGCGGCTGGCGCAGGCGGACGATATTGTCGACAATAGCGGTTCGCTGTCGTCGCTGGCGCTGGCCGTGGCGGAAAAACACCACGACTACCTGACGCTGGCAGCCGCCTGACCCCGATCAACCTCTTGCTGCGACAGTGCCTGTGATCAGCTTCGAGTTTCCCATCGCCGAGCGCATCCGTCTGTTGTTGCGCCTCGAAGATCTGTTCCAGCGTCTTGCGCACTTCATGGAACGCGGTACCCCGACCGACCATCATGCGGCGCTGCTGTCGCTGTTCGAGATTTCGGAGATCGGTGCGCGTTCCGACGTCAAGGGCGAGCTGCTGCAGGAACTCGACCGGCAGAAGCATGCGCTGGATGCGCTGCGCGACAATCCGGCCATTGCCGAAGACGCGCTGGACGCGGTGCTGGCCGATATCGAAGCGGCGATGAGCGGTCTGTTCGACTCTACCAGTCGCGTCGGCCAGCATTTGCGCGAGAACGAATGGCTGTCGACCATCCGCCAGCGCTCCGGCATTCCCGGCGGGGTGTGCGAGTTCGACCTGCCGTCCTATCACTTCTGGCTGCACCGGCCCGATGCCATGCGCCGCGCTGACGTCGATCGCTGGTATGCGCCGCTGAAGCCGGCCCGTGCTGCTGCCGACGTGCTGCTGCAGCTGCTGCGCGACAATGGCAAGACCTATCCGCTGGTCGCCCGTGGCGGCAATTTCCAGCAGATGTCCGGGGGGCGCATCGTCCACATGATCCGCATCGTCATCGACGAGCTGTATGGTGTCGTGCCGGAACTGTCGGCCAACAAGTACGCGATCAACGTCCGTTTCGTGCAGCCGGGTACCGGCAACGAGCGGCCGCGTCCGGTCGGCAAGGACATCGAGTTCACGCTGACCTATTGCAAGCTGTAAGGATTTCCATGACCACCGTCGTCAAATGCCCGACCTGCTCCCGCCCGGTCGAATGGACCGCCGAGAGCCGCTGGCGGCCGTTCTGCAGCGAGCGCTGCAAACTGATCGACCTCGGGCAATGGGCCGAGGGTCGCTATACCGTGCCATGCGAACCGGCCGATCCCCGGGCTGATACTGAAAACGGGCAGGATTTTACCCACTGACAAGCGGGTATGTCGGGATGGCCGTTTATCCGTTTGTCACGGGATTTATTGAAATCGCCTTGTATTTTTACTGATTTGATCTAATTGTCCGACATTGGACTCTGATGCAGCGCAACAGAATGCATATTCCGCTTGCGCCATTGTTTTTCCATTGTGTAGCTTTAGCACATGCGTGTGGAACCACGCGCACCATAACGACGCTACACTGGAGAGAATATGCGCATCAAGAAGCTCGCGCTGGCGCTAGCCGCAACCGGTTTCATGGCCCAGGCCTATGCTGCCGGCACCCTGATCTATTGCTCGGAAGGCAGCCCGGCCGGTTTTGACCCGGCCCAGTACACCACCGGCACCGATTTCGACGCGTCAGCCGAAACCGTATTCAACCGCCTGTCGCAATTCGAGCGCGGCTCGACCAAAGTCGTGCCGGGCCTGGCCGAAAAATGGGATATTGCGCCGGACGGTCTGGCTTATACCTTCCATCTGCGCAAGGGCGTGAAATTCCACACCACCGACTATTTCAAGCCGACGCGTGATTTCAACGCCGACGACGTCGTGTTTACCTTCGATCGCATGCTTGACCGCAACAATGCGTTCCGCAAGGCTTATCCGACCGAATTCCCGTATTTCACCGACATGGGCATGAATCAGACCATTGCCAAGGTCGAGAAAATCGATCCGTATACGGTCAAATTCGTCCTGAAGAAACCGGAAGCGGCCTTTATCCAGAACATGGCCATGAGCTTCGCGTCGATCCAGTCGGCCGAATACGCGAACCAGTTGCTGAAGACCGGCAAGGCGGCGCAGCTGAACACCCAGCCGATCGGCACCGGCCCGTTCATCTTCAAGCGCTACCAGAAGGATGCGCAGATCCGCTTCGTCGGCAACAAGCAGTATTGGGAAAAGGGTGCCAATGCCGTCAAGCTGGACAACCTGATCTTCGCCATCAACACCGACGCATCGGTGCGGGCGCAGAAGGTCAAGGCCGGCGAATGCCATATTGCCTCGTACCCGAAGCCGGCCGACGTGGCCGGGCTGAAGGCCGACCCGAAGCTGACCGTGCAGTCGCAAGCCGGCTTCAACCTGGGTTACATCGCCTACAACGTCAAGCACAAGCCGTTCGACAAGCTGGAAGTGCGCCAGGCGCTGGACATGGCGGTCAACAAGAAGGCGATCATCAACGCCGTCTACCAGGGCGCCGGCCAGCTGGCGACCAACCCGATGCCGCCGACGCAATGGTCGTACAACAAGGCGCTGAAGGATGCGCCGTACGACCTGAACAAGGCCAAGGCACTGCTGAAGAAGGCCGGCGTGCCGAACGGCTTCAGCATCACGCTGTGGGCGATGCCGGTGCAGCGCCCGTACAACCCGAACGCCAAGCTGATGGCGGAAATGCTGCAGGCCGACTGGGCCAAGATCGGCGTCAAGGCGAAAATCGTCTCGTACGAGTGGGGCGAATACATGAAGCGTGCCAAGGCCGGCGAGCATGATGTGCTGCTGATTGGCTGGACCGGTGACAATGGGGATCCGGACAACTGGCTGGGCACGCTGCTCGGCTGCGACGCGATCAATGGCAACAACTTCTCCAAGTGGTGCCAGAAGCCGTTCAACGACCTGATCGTCAAGGGCCGTTCGACCAGCAACCAGGCTGAGCGCAGCAAGTACTACATGCAGGCACAGCAGATCTTCAAGCAGGAAGTGCCGTTCACGCCGGTGGCTCACTCGACCATCGACAAGCCGATGAGCAAGAAAGTGCAGGGCTACAAGATCAGCCCGTTCTCGCTGAATTCGTTCTACGGCGTCAGTGTGCAGTAAGCAGCCACCGAGACGACAAGGACGGCCCCCGGGGTTCCGGGGGCCGTTTTTTGTTCATGTGACTGGATGCATAAAAGACAGCGATGCGCCATATTCATTTCTGCAGGCGACATACTGTGCTTGCGGCGGTGAGGCGCGAAAGTGAACATTCCCCATTCCTTGAGTGTTAATGACCATGCTGACGGAATGGAAGTGGCGCTTGCTTGCGTTTTTCTGGGCGAATTGCGGAATTTCTGTCATCAGACCGGTTTGTGCAGCACTGGCCGGGTGCGCGGGCGTTCGTGTTCGAACATGTGCCGGCCCGCTGCGGCATGGTGTCGCCGGGGGGCGGGATCATGCGTTGATTGTTGCCGGGCGACCCCGCCGCTATGATCCGCCGTTCATGAAAGCGTCAAACGCATTTCCTAAAAGGACTCACCGATGTTCTCGTTCGTTCTGAGACGACTCGGCCTGCTCATTCCGACCTTCTTCGGCATCACGCTGATCACCTTCGGGTTGATCCGGCTGATTCCTGGCGACCCGGTCGAAGTGATGATGGGCGAGCGTCGCGTCGATCCGGTCATGCATGCAGAAGCCATGCATCGCCTCGGACTCGACAAATCCCTGCCGGCACAATATCTCGACTACATCACCAGTCTGGCTCATGGCGATCTCGGGCAGTCGCTGGTGACGCGCGAGAGCGTGTGGAAGGAATTCACCGTGCTGTTCCCGGCCACGCTGGAACTGGCCAGTGCCGCGATGCTGATCGCGGTGGTGCTCGGCCTGCTGGCCGGCGTCGTTGCCGCCATCAAGCGCGGCACCATTCTCGACCATGGCGTAATGGGCCTGAGCCTGACCGGTTTCTCGATGCCGATCTTCTGGTGGGGGCTGATCCTGATCATGTTCTTCTCGGTGACGCTGGGCTGGACCCCGGTGTCCGGGCGCATCGACCTGATGTATGACATCGACCCGAAAACCGGCTTCATGCTGATCGACACCTGGCTGGCGCAGCAGGCCGATCCGGAACTGAACGCCGGCGCCTTTGTCGACGCCGTCCGCCACCTGATCCTGCCGGCCGTGGTGCTCGCCACCATCCCGCTGGCAGTGATTGCGCGGATGACGCGCTCGTCGATGCTCGAAGTGCTGCGCGAGGACTATATCCGCACCGCGCGCGCCAAGGGGCTGTCGCCGATGCGGGTGGTGTTCGTGCATGCGCTGCGCAATGCGCTGATCCCGGTGCTGACCGTGATCGGCCTGCAGGTGGGCACGCTGCTCGCCGGTGCGGTGCTGACCGAGACCATCTTCTCGTGGCCGGGCATCGGCAAATGGCTGATCGACGCCATTGGCCGCCGCGACTACCCGGTGGTGCAGAACGGCATCCTGATCGTCGCCACGCTGGTCATCGTGGTGAACTTCCTCGTTGACGTGCTGTACGGCATCGCCAACCCGCGCATCCGCCACCAGAGATAAGAGGGCGTCATGACGACAACGAATACCCTGACCGTGGCACCGGCCGACGCGCCGGACCATCCGTCCCCGCTGCGCGAATTCTGGCAGAGCTTTGCACACAACCGCGGCGCCGTCGCCGGCCTGCTGTTCATGCTGCTGGTGCTCGCCTGTGCGCTGTTCGCGCCGCTGCTGGCGCCACACGATCCGATCGAGCAGTTCCGCGATCACCTGCTGACACCGCCGGTCTGGCTGGATGGCGGCAGCAGCCAGTTCCTGTTCGGTACCGACGAACTGGGACGCGACATCCTGTCGCGACTGATCTATGGCGCCCGGCTGTCGCTGCTGATCGGCCTGTCCTCGGTGGTGATGTCACTGCTGCCGGGCATTGCACTCGGTCTGGCGGCCGCTTTCTTTCCGAAACTGGCCGGCAGCCTGATCATGCGGCTGATGGACGTGATGATGGCGCTGCCGAGCCTGCTGCTGGCGGTGGCCATCGTCGCCATCCTCGGGCCGGGCCTGATCAATACCATGATGGCCATTGCCATCGTCGCCCTGCCGGGTTATGTGCGGCTGACGCGGGCGTCGGCCATGTCCGAACTGAACCGCGAATACGTGACCGCCAGCCGGGTGGCCGGCGCCGGCATCCTGCGCCTGATGTTCATTACCGTACTGCCGAACTGCATGGCGCCGCTGATCGTCAACGCGACCATGGGCTTCTCCACCGCGATTCTCGATGCCGCCGCGCTCGGCTTCCTCGGCCTGGGCGTGCAACCGCCGACGCCGGAGTGGGGCACCATGCTGGCCAGCGCGCGCGACTATATCGAGCGTGCGTGGTGGGTCGTGACTCTGCCGGGGCTGACCATTCTGCTGTCGGTGCTGGCGATCAATCTGATGGGTGACGGGCTGCGCGATGCGCTGGACCCGAAACTCAAGCGCGCCGCCTAGGAGACCGCTGATGAGTTTGTTGGATATCCGCAATCTGGCGGTACGCTTCGGCCACTTCAATGCCGTCGAGGGTGTCGACCTGCAAGTCGAGGCCGGCGAGATCGTCGGCATCGTCGGCGAGTCCGGTTCGGGCAAGTCGGTGACCATGATGGCGCTGATGGGGCTGATCGACAGCAATGGCACGATCAGTGCCGATGCCATGACCTTCGATGGCAAGGACCTGATGAAAATGGGCGCCCGCGCCCGGCGCAAGATCGTCGGCAAGGACATCGCCATGATCTTCCAGGACCCGATGACCAGCCTGAACCCGAGCTATACCGTCGGCTTCCAGATCATGGAAGTGCTGAAACTGCACCAGGGCCTGCACGGTGCCGCACTGAAACAGCGCGCGATCGAACTGATGGAACTGGTCGAAATCCCCAGCCCGGCCAGCCGGCTCAATGCCTATCCGCACCAGCTGTCCGGCGGCATGAGCCAGCGGGTGGTGATCGCAATGGCGATCGCCTGTCGTCCGAAACTGCTGATCGCCGACGAGCCGACCACCGCGCTCGACGTCACCATCCAGGCGCAGATCATGGAACTGCTGGTCAACCTGCAGAAAAACCATGGCATGGCGCTGGTGATGATTACCCACGACCTGGCGGTCATTGCCGAAATCGCTAACCGGGTGCAGGTGATGTATGCCGGCCAGGTGGTCGAGACCGGTCGCGTGCCGCAGCTGTTCCGCACCCCGCACCATCCGTATACCGAAGCGCTGCTGTCGGCCATTCCCGAGCACAGCAAGGGCGCGTCGCGCCTGCGCACGCTGCCCGGCGTGGTACCCGGCGCCTATGACCGGCCCGGCGGCTGTCTGCTGTCGCCACGCTGCCCGTACGTGCAGGACAACTGCCGCGCCACACGGCCGGAACTGGTGGCCACCTCGCATGGCGAGGCGCGCTGCTACTACCCGCTGACCTATACGGAGGCCGCATGAGCGACGTCATTCTTTCCGCCCGCGATCTGACCCGTCACTACCAGGTCAGCCGCGGTTTCATGAAGGGCCTGGCCACGGTCAAGGCGCTGAACGGTGTCAGTTTTGACCTGAGTCCGGGCCGCACGCTGGCCGTGGTCGGCGAGTCCGGCTGCGGCAAGTCCACGCTGGCGCGGCAACTGACCCTGATCGAGGCTCCGACCAGCGGCTCGCTGCAGATCGACGGCCATGATGCGGCCCGCGCCGACAAGGCGCTGATCCACACCCTGCGGCAGAAGGTGCAGATGGTGTTCCAGAACCCGTACGGCTCGCTGAACCCGCGGCAGAAGATCGGCACCCAGCTTGGCGAACCGCTGGCGATCAACACCGCGCTGTCGCGGCAGGAGCGCGATGACAAGGTGCGCGAGATGATGGACCGGGTCGGCCTGCGACCGGAGTACTTCTTCCGCTATCCGCACATGTTCTCCGGTGGCCAGCGCCAGCGCATTGCCATTGCGCGGGCGATGATGCTGAACCCCGGCATCGTTGTCGCCGACGAACCGACCTCGGCGCTGGACGTGTCGATCCAGGCCCAGGTGCTGAACCTGTTCATGGACCTGCAGGACGAGTTCCGCACCGCCTATGTGTTCATCACCCACAACCTGGCCGTGGTCGAACACGTTGCCGATACGGTGATGGTGATGTACCTCGGCCGGGCGGTCGAAGTGGCGGACAAGGCCACGCTGTATGCGACGCCGCTGCACCCGTACACCAGGGTGCTGCTGTCGGCCACGCCGTCCATCCATGCCGAGAACCGCAAGATCAAGATCAAGGTGACCGGCGAGCTGCCGAGTCCGCTCAACCCGCCGGAAGGCTGTGCGTTCCACAAGCGCTGCCCGTTCGCGACCGAACGTTGCCGGCACGAGGTGCCGGAATTGCGACCGCTCGGCGAAACCCGGGTCGCCTGCCATCATGCGGAGTCGATCAACGGCTGAGCATGGCGGTGGTCGATCTGCGTCAATGCCGAATCGGTAAATCCGGTTTATGACTACAAGACTGCTCATGAAGGCGGGCACCGACGGTTTGCGTGGCGTCGGTGCATGCCCGACTGACAGTACTGTCAGTGCAGGCGGCAGTCTGCCTGATTGAATCCTGCCCCTTCCGTCCCCGCCGTCGCGGGGAAACCTCGCTGCGCTCGTCCGTTCTTCGCCGGGAGGGTTGTGGGCAGTTTGACAGGGATTTTTTTTCGCAGGCCTGCGACACGCTCCAGAAAGGCAGATGGGAATGAAGACCAAGAAGCTGGTGATGATTCCGGGACCGACGCCGGTCGTGCGTTCCATTCAGGAACAGATGGGACGCGAGACCGCCGCCTTTGGCGATCCCGACTTCGTGCGCGACTTCACGTCGCTGCTCAATGACCTGAAGTCGCTGTGGAAAACGACGGGCGAAGTCTTTGTCGTCGCCGGCACCGGTACGCTGGGGATGGAAATGGCCGTCGCCAACAGCCTGCGCGCCGGCGACCGGGTGCTGGTGGTGTCGCACGGCTACTTTGGCGACCGTTTCTCCGAGCTGTGCTCGCGCCGTGGCATCGAAGTCGACGTGCTGGCCAGCGAATGGGGCCGGATCGTGCCGCTGGAGCAGATCGAACGCGCGCTGGCGAGCAAGAACTACCAGGCGATCACCGTGACCCACGTCGATACCTCGACCGGGGTGTGCGCGCCGGTCGCCGAAATCGGCCAGCTGCTGCGCCGCTTCCCCGACACGCTGTATATCGTCGATGGCGTGTGCGCGACCGCCGCCGAACCGGAGTACGTCGACGACATGGGCATCGACATTCTGCTGACCGGTTCGCAGAAGGCATTCGGCGTACCACCGGGACTGGCGATCCTGTGGGCCGGGCCGAAGGCGCTGGCGCGTCGTGCGTCGCTGGGCACCATTCCCGACTACTACATCGACTTCGACAAGTGGCTGCCGATCATGCACGAGCCGGCCAAGTACTTTGCCACCCCGGCCGTCAACCTGGTCTGGGCACTGAAGGAAGCGGTGCGGCTGATCAAGGAAGAAGGACTGGAAAACCGCTACGCCCGCCACCGGCGCACGGCGCGGGCGATGCAGGCCGCGCTGGAAGCACTGGGCTTCCAGGTACTGGCCGAGGCCGATCATCGTGCGGTGACACTGTCCAACCTGATCTATCCGTCCGGGGCCGACGATGCCGCCTTCCGCCGGCTGCTGGCCGAGGAGGGGGTGATGGTGGCTGGCGGGCTGGCTGCCTATGCCGGCCGCATGTTCCGCCTGGGCCATATGGGCAATATCGACGCGCACGATCTGGTGGCCACGCTGGCGGCGATCGAGCGTGCCGCCGTGCGCAGCGGGATCCCGGTCGAACTGGGTACCGGGCTGGCCGTACTGCAGCGCGAACTGGTGCGTGCTGCCGGGTAAGCAGCGCCACGGCAAATGCCAAATAGCTATTAAGTCAGTACAGAGGGATGGTTGCCTGCATGGCCGTGGCCGGTTATGTTGCGGTCATCCCTCTTTTCGTACAGGACCTGTCGTCATGCGCATTGAAACCCTGGCCGTCCATGGCGGATTCTCGCCCGACCCGACCACCAAGGCCGTCGCCGTCCCGATCTACCAGACCACCAGCTTTGCGTTCGACAGCACCCAGCATGGTGCCGACCTGTTCGACCTGAAGGTGCAGGGCAATATCTACACCCGCATCATGAACCCGACCACCGACGTGCTGGAAAAGCGCGTTGCGGCGATGGAGGGCGGCATCGGTGCACTGGCCGTCGCCAGCGGCATGGCCGCAACCTGCTACGCAATCCAGACCATTGCCGAGACCGGTGACAACATCATCGCCACCTCGACCCTGTATGGCGGCACCTACAACCTGTTCGCCCATACCCTGCCGCAACTGGGCATCGAAGTGCGCTTCGTCGACTATCGCAAACCGGAAGACATTGCCGGCCTGATCGACGCACGCACCAAGGCGGTGTTCTGCGAAAGCATCGGCAATCCGCTCGGCAATGTGGTCGATTTCGCCGCCTTTGCCGACATTGCCCACGCCCACGGCGTGCCGCTGATCGTCGACAACACCGTGCCAAGCCCGTATCTGTGCCGTCCGTTCGAGCATGGCGCCGATATCGTGGTCCACTCGCTGACCAAGTACCTTGGTGGCCACGGCACCAGCATCGGCGGCATCATCGTCGACTCGGGCAAGTTCCCGTGGGGCGAGCACAAGGAGCGCTTCAAGCGCCTGAACGAACCGGACGTCAGCTATCACGGCGTCAACTACGTCGAAGTGCTGGGTGCGGCTGCCTATATCGCCCGGGCGCGGGTGGTGCCGTTGCGCAATATGGGCGCGGCGATCTCGCCGATGAACAGCTTCCTGATCCTGCAGGGCATCGAGACCCTGCCGCTGCGCATGGACCGGATCTGCGACAACGCACTGACCATCGCCCGCCACCTGTCCCGGCATCCGCTGGTCGACTGGGTCGAGTATGCGGCGCTGGAAGGCAATATCAGCAAGTTGCTGGTCGACATGTACATGGGCGGACGCGCTTCCGGCGTGCTCAGCTTCGGCATCAAGACCGGTGCGGCCGGTGGCGCCAGGTTCATCGACGCGCTGCAGCTGGTCACACGACTGGTCAATATCGGCGACGCCAAGAGCCTGGCCTGCCATCCGGGCAGCACCACCCACCGTCAGTTGAGCCCGGAAGAGCAGTTGAAGGCCGGCGTGCGTCCGGAAATGATCCGGCTGTCGATCGGCATCGAGCATATCGACGACCTGCTGGAAGATATCGACCAGGCGCTGGCCGCTGCAGCCTGACAAAGTGTATGTTTGCCGGCGCGATGGCCTTGGCCATCGCGCCGTTTTCATTGCTGGAGGTTGCCTGGCATGCAGGTATTGAACGTGGTGGGCGCCGGTCGGGTCGGCCGGTCGCTGGCGCGCTTGTGGCATCAGGCCGGCGCGGTGCGCCTCGGCGGCGTCTGTACCCGGCGTACGGACTCCGCCGCTGACGCGGTGGCTTTTATCGGCGCCGGTCAGGCTCTGGCGCTGGACGCCATGCCGCCGGCTGCGCTGTGGCTGCTGGCCGTGCCCGACAGCGAACTGGCTGCGGTTGCCGAGACACTGGCCGGTCGCATCGACCGCGGCACGGTTTTTCACGCCAGCGGTGCGCTGACCGCCGCCGTGCTGGCACCGCTGGCCGCGCGCGGGCTGGCGACCGCCAGTGCCCACCCGGCGCTGAGTTTTGCCGAGCCGGCAAGGGCGGTGCGCGAGTTTGCCGGCACGCCGGTGGCACTGGAAGGCGATGCGGCAGCCTGCCAGACCCTGTCTGCCCTGTTTGCCGCCATCGGTGGCGCGCCGTTCCCGCTTGCCGCCGCCGCCAAGCCCGGGTATCACGCCGCCTGTGCGATCGCCTCGAACTACGCGGTGGTGCTGGCCGATCTGGCATTGCGGACCGCGCAGCGGGCCGGGCTGGATGCCGCGACCGCACGTGCGGTGCTGGCACCGCTGGCAGGCCAGTCGCTGGCCAATGCCTTCACCCTCGGCCCGGCGGCCGCCCTGACCGGACCGGTGGCGCGCG
This sequence comes from Microvirgula aerodenitrificans DSM 15089, assembly GCF_000620105.1. Classification (NCBI taxonomy): domain Bacteria; kingdom Pseudomonadati; phylum Pseudomonadota; class Betaproteobacteria; order Neisseriales; family Aquaspirillaceae; genus Microvirgula; species Microvirgula aerodenitrificans. The sequence continues at coordinate 120,207 of NZ_JHVK01000001.1, forward strand.
GCGATGCGGCCACCGTGGCGCTGCATCTGGCCGGTCTCGACCAGGTGCCGGCCGACGCCGACGCTTACCGGGCGCTGGGCCGGCTGGCCCTGCAACTGGCTGCGCCGGGGCTGGAGCCGGCCCGGATCGCCGCCGTGCACGAGGCGCTGGCGCGGTGATTGTCCGCTGCCGAACTGGCATCATGGCGGCTTCGTTCCCCTGTTTGCTGCCGCCATGCCGATCCTGATCAATCATCAGCCCGCCGAGAGTCTGTCCGTGTCCGACCGGGGCTTCACCTATGGCGACGGCGTGTTCCGCACCCTGCGCGCCAGCCATGGCCAGCCCCGGCTGTGGCGCTGGCAATGGCAGCGGCTGGCGCATGACTGCGCGGCACTGGGGCTGCCGCTGCCGGATGTCGACCCGCTGCTGGCCGACATTACCCGCGTCTGCGCCGGCATTGACGAAGCCACGGTCCGGATCACCGTGACCCGGGGGCAGGGCGCACGCGGCTATTCGCCGGCCTCGGCGCCGGGCTCGACCCTGATCGTCCAGGCCTCGCCGTATCTGGCGGCGCCGGACAGCTGCTTTCGCGACGGCATCGTCGCCCGGCTGTGCGACTGGCGGCTGGCGCTCCAGCCGCGGCTGGCCGGCATCAAGCACCTGAACCGGCTGGAGAACGTGCTGGCCCGGGCCGAATGGACCGACCCGGCCATTCGCGAAGGCATCCTGCGCGACAGCGAAGGCCGGGTGATCGAAGGCACGATGTCCAATCTGGTCATCTGCCGTGGGGGTGCGTTGCTGACGCCACGGCTGGACGGTGCCGGTGTCGCCGGCGCCGTGCGCGCCTGCCTGATGGCGACGTTGCCGCTGCAGGAAACCGAATTGCGACTGGACGAACTGCTTGCTGCCGACGAGATCCTCTGCGTCAATTCGCTGATTGGCGTCTGGCCGCTGGCCCGGCTCGGCGACTGGCGCAGCCGCTCGCGCACGGCGGCAGAACAGCTGGCGGCCGTACTGGCCGAGGCCGGATAGTGGCGCTTTTCTGAACGAAAACAGGAAGCGTCTGACTGAGCATTTCGTGGATAACTTATATAATCGCCGGTTTGCATGTCAGATTCGAATCGTCGATGAACCTTATCCTGAAATTGCTGGCCGGCATGCTGGTCGGTGCGCTGCTCGGCCTGTTTGCCCCGGCGGACGTGGTGCGCGGTCTGCTGACCTTCAAGGCGCTGTTCGGCCAGTTCCTCAATTTCGTCATTCCGCTGATCATCCTGTTCTACATCATGAGCGGGATTGCCAGCCTGGAACGCAATTCCGGCCGGCTGCTCGGGCTGACGGTCGGGCTGGCCTATCTGTCGACCATTCTGGCCGGCGGCTTCGCCTTTGCGGTGGCGCACGAGGTGTTGCCGGGGCTGATCGCCGAGGGCATCCATGCCGCGGCCCGGCATGAACAGGCGCTGGAGCCGTTCTTTACCGTCGACATCAAGCCGCTGTTTGACGTCATGACCGCGCTGGGCCTGGCCTTTATCGGCGGCATCGGCATTTCCGCGACCGGTGCGACCTCGCTGCGCCGGGTCGCCGACGAGGGGCGCAATATCGTCGAGTGGGTGCTGGCCAGTGCCCTGATCCCGCTGCTGCCGTTCTATATTGCCGGCGTGTTCGCCGGCATGGCGGCCGACGGCACGGTGTTCGATACGCTGAAGACCTTTGGCGTGGTGCTGCTGCTGGCGGTGCTGCTGCACTGGGTATGGCTGGCGGTGCTGTATACGGTGGCCGGTACGGCGACCGGACGCAATCCGCTGCGCCTGCTGCGGACCATGCTGCCGGCCTACCTGACCGCGCTCGGCACCATGTCGTCGGCGGCGACCATTCCGGTCACGCTGCGTCAGGCGCGGGCGATGCCGGTACGCGACGAGATCGGCGATTTCGTCATCCCGCTGTGCGCGACCATCCATCTGTGCGGCAGCACCATCACGCTGGTGTCGTGCGCGACGGCGGTGATGATGATGACCGCCGGGCTCGACGTGGCCAGCTGGTCGACCATGCTGCCGTTCATCCTGATGCTGGGGGTGGCCATGGTCGCCGCACCCGGCGTGCCGGGCGGCGGCGTGATGGCGGCGCTGGGTCTGCTGGCGTCGATGCTCGGTTTTGGCGATGCCAGTCTGGCGCTGATGATTGCGCTGTATGTGGCCCAGGACAGCTTCGGCACCGCCTGCAACGTGACCGGCGACGGCGCGATTGCGGTGGCGGTCGATGCGGCCGTGCCGGCCGCGGTAGCGGTCGGCGACGAAGCCTGAGAGAAGGGATCAGCGCCGGCGGGCAATTAGCCGGCGCACGATGCCGGCCAGTCGCCAGCCGGCCAGCGCCAGCGGAATGAACCTGGCGGCACCTTTCCAGCGTGACGAGGCGGCCAGGCTGCCAAGCGCGGCGATCCAGCCGGACGAGCCGCCACGCAGCAGGCCGAGCATGGCGGCAAAGCGGCCGGCCTGACGGATCGGGTGCTTCATCTCGTCCAGCACGCTGACCAGTTCCAGCCGGTGCGATTCGAGTTCGAGACGGTAAAGCTGCTTGCGGATATCGCGGCGGGCGCGGATTTCGGCGGCACTCATGCTCATGACAGCAGACGCTCCTTGTCGCGCTTGAGTTCATCCAGCGTGGCGGCAAACGGCGTCGGCGAGTGCAGCGCCAGCTTGCGTGCGGCAGCGATGCAGCCCAGGCCCATCAGCAGGAAGACCAGCACCATGGTGCCGACCGCATACGGTCGCCATGACGGATCGGCCAGCACGATGATGCCGATCATCACCGTCTGCAGGCACAGCAGCAGCGCGCCGGCACCGAGCATGCCGAGGACCACCATCCTGAGAATGCGCTCGCGCGCTTCCTCCAGCTCGACGCCGAGCAGGCCCATGTGGGCGTGAAGCAGGCCAAGCAGGCTGCCAAGCAGCCGTTGCATGACGCCAGGGGAAGCGGAGGGGCGCCGGGTATCGGTCATGGTCGCAGTGAAGGGTCTCGGTCGGGTATCAGAAAAAAACGCGCCGGCCACCCCGCAGTGCGGGACGGCCTGGCAGCGTCATCGGTGGTGCCTCAGCGGCGCGACACCAGCAGGCCGAGCAGAAAGCCGACGCCGGCGGCGACGCCGACCGATTGCCACGGATGGTCATGCACATAGGTATCGGTCGCCCTGGCGGCTTCCTTGGCCTTGCCGGCCACCTTCTGTTCCGCGTCGTACAGACGGCTGCGCACGGCGCGCAGGTTGTCGGCAATCTTGCCGCGCAGCGCCAGCGCCTTTTCGCCACCCTGGGCGGTCACATCGTCGATCATGGCTTCGGTATCGGCCAGCACATCGCGCAGATCGTCGATCAGGGCTTCCTGCGGGTCCTGCTTTCTTGCGTTCTGAGTTGCCATGAAACTCTCCTGTGGGGTTGAAAGAAGGGGAAGACATGCACTGACGGTCCGGACCCGGGCCGTCGGCGGCTACAAGAAGACAGCTGGGGGCGGTCGGGCGAGGATCAAGCGCTTGTCTCTGCATAGTTGCGTAATCATGGCGACTTGGCAATGGCGCAGCCGACGCCGGCCCTGGCCGGCAATCGACAAACTTGGACCGGCGGGCGCGCCTTTCGCCTATCATGACGGGCATTTATTCGGGATGGGGACAGGTGTGCGGATCGGCAAACTGGTGATCATCGGCGTCGGCCTGATCGGCGGCTCTTTCGCGCTGGCGCTGAAGCGCGCCGGCCAGGTGGACCATGTGGTCGGGGTCGGGCGCAGCGTGCGCAACCTCGAACGCGCCATCGAACTGGGCGTGATCGATGCTTGCGAACACGATGCCGGCCTTGCGGTGCGCGATGCCGACCTGGTGCTGGTGGCCACGCCGGTCGGACAGATGGGCGGAGTGTTCGACGCCATTGCTGCCCACCTGCCGCCCCGGGCCATCGTCACCGATGCCGGCAGCACCAAGGGCGACGTGGCCTTGCTGATGCAGCGGCACCTGCCATGCCAGCTCGGTTACTGTGTCCCGGCGCATCCGATCGCCGGCTCCGACCTGTCCGGTGCGGCGGCGGCCCAGTACGGGCTGTTCGAGCACCGCACCGTGGTGGTCGCGCCGCTGGACACGACCCTGCCCGATGCCGTCGAACGGGTCAGCGACGCCTGGCGCACCTGTGGCGCCACCGTGGTGGCGATGGCGCCGGCCGACCATGACCGGGTGTTCGCCACCGTCAGTCACCTGCCGCACCTGCTGGCATTCTCGTACGTGAACAGCGTGGCCTCGCGGCCCGATGCCCAGCGCTGCCTGGACTTCGCCTCGACCGGCTTTCGCGATTTCACCCGCATCGCCGGCAGTCATCCGGAAATGTGGCGTGATATCTCGCTGGTCAACCGCGAGGCGCTGCTGGCCGAGATCGATGCCTTCAGCAACGAACTGGCCGCCCTGCGTGCCGAGCTGGCAGCCGGGGACGGCGACGCGATGGAAGCCCGCTACCGGCGCGCGCGCGCCGTCCGGCTGGACTGGTTTGCGCGCTTTCAGAAGCGGTGAGGGTACCGCCGGGCGGAACAGAATTGGTTGTGGACTGAATTCGGTCTAAAATCAGTCCTGTCTGTTCAGCGCCGAGCCGGGGCCCTCCATGAAATTTTCATCGCACATCAAACCCATCAGTTATCTCAAGAGCCATGCTGCCGAAATTGTCAGGGACATTTCCTGCAGCCGCGAGCCGTTGCTGATTACCCAGAATGGCGAAGCCAAGCTGGTGGTCATGGACGTAAAAAGCTATGAGGAGCAGGAGCAGACCATGGCCTTGCTGAAGCTGCTGGCCATGGGAAACCGGGAAATCGAGCTGGCGCAATTTCGTGATGCCGAAGACGTCTTTGCCGAACTGGACCGGGAAGATCCGCAATGAGCCATCGCGTCGTACTGCTGGCCTCCGCCACGCGGGATCTGCAGACACTCAGGCGCTATCTGCTCCGGCGCTTTTCTGCGGCGGTCTGGCAGGACAGCTACGACAAGATAAAGGCATCCATCCGCGCGCTGGAAACCTTCCCGCTGGCGGGAGGGATTCCCGAGGAAATCGAGCGCCTGAACCTGACGCAATACCGGCAGGCGCTGGCGGGCATGAATCGCATCATCTACGAGGTCAGGCAGAGTACGGTTTACATCCACCTGATCGCAGATGCCAGAGAAGACATGCAGTCACTATTGACACGAAGGTTGCTGAGCGTACCGTAGCGCCCCTCTACGACTTGCCGGCGTCCTCGTCCAGCTGGCGCAGGAAGGCCAGCTTGTCGGCAATCTTGCTTTCCAGCCCGCGTGGCACCGGCACATACCAGCGCGGTGGCGGCATGTCGTCGGGCAGATAGGTTTCACCCGCCGCATAGGCGTGCGGCTCGTCATGGGCATAGCGGTACTCATGGCCGTAGCCGAGTTCCTTCATCAGCTTCGTGGGCGCATTGCGCAGATGCACCGGCACCTCGCGCGACTTGTCCTGTTTGACGAAGGCACGTGCCTGGTTGTACGCCATATAGCCGGCGTTGCTCTTGGCGGCGATGGCCAGATAGATGACTGCCTGCCCCAGCGCCAGCTCGCCTTCCGGCGAGCCGAGGCGCTCGAAGGTGGTCGCCGCGTCGTTGGCGATCTGCATCGCGCGCGGATCGGCCAGCCCGATATCCTCCCACGCCATGCGCACGATGCGCCGCGACAGGTAGCGCGGGTCGGCGCCGCCATCCAGCATCCGGCACAGCCAGTACAGCGCGGCATCCGGGTCCGAGCCGCGCACCGATTTGTGCAGCGCCGAAATCTGGTCGTAGAAATTGTCGCCGCCCTTGTCGAAGCGGCGCGCGTTCAGCGTCAGCGCCTCCTGCAGGAAGGCGGCGCTGATCGTGGTTGTTCTGGCAGCACGCGACGCGGTCTGCACCTGTTCGAGCAGATTCAGGAAACGGCGGGCGTCACCGTCGGCATAACCGATCAGCGTATCGACGGCGGCATCGTCGAACTGCAGCGTCGTCAGCGCCTTGTCGCGCGCGCGCGCCAGCAACTGGCGCAGCTCGTCGTCGCCGAACGATTTCAGCACATAGACCTGGGCGCGCGACAGCAGCGCGGAGTTGACCTCGAACGACGGGTTTTCGGTCGTGGCGCCGATAAAGGTCACCAGGCCGGATTCGACATACGGCAGCAGCGCGTCCTGCTGCGACTTGTTGAAGCGGTGGATCTCGTCGACGAACAGAATGGTGTGCCGGCCCTGTGCCAGATGCTGCTCGGCCTGTTCCATGGCCGAGCGGATATCCTTGACCCCGGCAAATACGGCCGACAGCGCGATGAACGCGCAGTCGAACGCATGGGCAGTCAGCCGCGCCAGCGTGGTCTTGCCGACGCCGGGCGGGCCCCACAGAATCATCGAGTGCGGCGTGCCGGACTCGAACGCCAGCCGCAGCGGCTTGCCGGGACCGAGCAGGTGGGTCTGGCCGATGACCTCGTCCAGTGTCTGCGGCCGCAGGGCTTCGGCCAGCGGCGGCGTCGGGTCGACTTTGAACAGGTCCGCCATCGGTTCAGCCTCCGGTCAGTGCCGGCAGTGCCGACAGATCCCAGCGCGGCTTGACCGAATAGCTGCCTGCCGGGTGTGCGTGCGCGAGCCGGTGGCAGCCGGCCAGCGCGATCATCGCGCCATTGTCGGTACACAGCGACAGCGGCGGGTAGAACACCTCGAAACGGTGGCGGGCGGCAGCGCGGTCGAGCGCGGCGCGCAACTGGGTGTTGGCGCCGACGCCGCCGGCCACCACCAGCCGTTTCAGGCCGCTGCGCTTCAGCGCGCCGAGCGACTTGTGCAGCAGCACGTCGACAATGGCTTCCTGGAACGCGCGGCAGATGTCGGCGCGGGTCTGTTCGTCGATGCCGCCGGCTTCGCGTTCGATCTTGCGCACCAGCGTCAGCACCGCGGTTTTCAGTCCGGAAAAGCTCATGTCGAGATCGCCGGAGTGCAGCATCGGCCGGGGCAGGGTAAAGCGTAGCGGATCACCGGACTCGGCCAGCTTCGACAGCAGCGGGCCGCCGGGATACGGCAGACCAAGCAGTTTGGCGGTCTTGTCGAAGGCCTCGCCCGCTGCATCGTCCAGCGTTTCGCCGAGGGTCTGGTAGTCGCCGATGGCGCGGACCGCCATCAACTGGGTATGGCCGCCGGACACCAGCAGGGCAACGAACGGGAAGGCCGGTGCCGGGTCGGCCAGCATCGGCGACAGCAGGTGGCCTTCCAGATGATGGACCGCCACTACCGGGATGCCGAGGCCGAAGGCCAGTGCATTGGCGACCGATGCGCCGACCAGCAGCGCGCCGCCGAGGCCGGGGCCTTCGGTGTAGGCAATGGCGTCGACATCGGCCAGTGTCTTGCCGCCGGATTTCAGGCACTCCTGGGCCAGCGGGATCGCACGGCGGATGTGGTCGCGACTGGCCAGTTCCGGCACCACGCCGCCATATTCGGCATGCATGGCCATCTGGGTGTGCAGTGCATGGGCGATCAGACCGCGTTCGCTGTCGTACAGCGCAACGCCGGTCTCATCGCACGAGGATTCAAAGCCGAGAACGAGCATGGGGAGCGGGCCGGCGAAGGCCGGCAGTCTGCGTGATCAATCGGTCATTTTACCCCGTGCGGCAAGCGGACGCGCGCGAACCGTTCGTCAGCCGGGCGGGCGGGGCCCGGTTCGCGCCGGGGTAACATCATGCCGCTTCCCCCCGACTTCCCGGCCGACCCGACGTGACCCGCCTTCGCCTGCTGCTGTTCCTGATCGCGCTGCTGCCGCTGCTGGCCGGTGCGGCTACCCTGACATTGCGGGTCGACAAGCGTGCCCGCACCCTGGTGGTACTGGCTGACGGCCAGCCGATCCGCAGTTATCGGGTGTCGCTGGGCAGCCACCCGCTGGGCACCAAGCACGAGGCCGGCGACGGTCGCACCGCCGAGGGCCAGTACGATATCCGGGTCAAGAATCCGGCCAGCCGCTTTTATCGCTCACTGGGCATCAGCTATCCGGGGCCGGATGACGCCCTGCGCGGGCTGGAAGCCGGGCTGATTTCCGACAACGACTACCGCCGCATCATGGCCGCCCACGCCGCCGGCGAAGTCCCTCCGTGGGACACCCGGCTCGGCGGCGCGCTGTTCATCCATGGCGGCGGCGCCACCTTCGACTGGACCGATGGCTGCGTGGCGCTGGACGATGCCGACATGCGCGAGCTGTTCGACCTGATCGATCAGGGAACGCAGGTCGAGATCCGGCCGTGAAGCGGTCAGCGCGCCCCCTGTGCCGACAGCACCTCGCTCAAAGTATCGTTCTCGTCCTCGTCGACACTGAACCACGGGTAGTCGCTGTGCCGGCGCAGGTAACCCAGTGCGGTGACAACGCGGATTTCCCGTCCTAGCGCATCGTGGTAATGGGTATCGGCATAGCCCCAGTTGCGGATCGACGAGTCGTTCACGTACTGCGGCGCATTGATGAAATACGGCTGGTACTGGCGTATCGGCTGGCCCTTGTTGTCGTACTCGACCCGGCCGGACACCGTCCAGCGCGGTGCGGTACCGGTATCGGCCACCACCGGCATGCCGTTGTCGTCGAGCAGCACATTGCCGTCGGCATCGACCTGGTATGCGTCGCCGGGTTCTGCCTTCTGCTTGCTCTGCAGCGCACGGCCGAAGCCGTCGGACTGGGTCAGCGCGATGCGGATCTGCGCGGCGGTGCCCGCGCCCGGGTACTGGTCGGCCTGCAGGATCGCGCTCTGCACCGGGCTGCGCGGCGCATCGGTCAGCAGCGGGCGCAGTGATGACGGCAGGCCGGCGATATCGGTCGCGCCTCGCGCCCATGCATGGCCGCGGGAACGGATCCGGCCATCCGGCGCAATCAGGTGGGCGTGCAGCAGCGCCTGCCACCAGGCGGCGGCCTGTGCCGCTGATCCGTACGCGGCCAGCCCTGCCTGGCTGATGCTGCCCATCCAGCTGTCGGACTGGTACAGGCAGGCCGACGCGCAGCCCTGCACCGCACCGGCCGGATCGTCCAGTGCCGCGTCGATGCTGGCGAGGGCGGCCGCGCCGGCATCGTAGTCCGCGACCGGGTTGAAGCCGGTGCTGATCACCGCGTCGTTCTCGTCCAGTTCGCTGCCGTAGAAACTGGTCGCGCACACGCGTCCGAGTGCGTCGAACAGGACTTCCTGCTTGTTGCCGTTGGCATCGATCAACTGCCACGGGGCCAGAAAACGGTAGTCGCAGGCGGTCCGGGTCTGGTTGCCCAGCGCATCGGTACTGCTGACAACGACGCAGCTGTCGTCGTCATAGGCCAGCGTGCTGGCGCCGACCAGCAGGCTGCTTTGCTGCGTGCGCGGCAGATTGAACGGCAGCCAGGCGCCTTCGGCATCGACGTAGCCGTGATAGCCGTGGGCGATGACCCATACCGTGGCGGCCGATTCGTCCGCTCGCGGAAACAGCAGCGGCTGTTCCGCATAGCCGGCCGCCGCCAGTTCGGTCTTGAGGTCGAAGTCGGGCACATCGTCATACGCATGCAGCGCCTCGGCATCCAGCTCGGCGACTTCGATGTGGTGGACCAGCGCCAGCCAGGGCGGCGCGGACTGCGCATCCTGCTGTGCGGTGCCGGCCTGATTGAAATAGCAGACCAGGCTTTGCCCGGCATAGTCCCGGGGCTGGCTGTCGCCAAGCACGCCGTCGGGCTGGACCAGCGCCTCGTAATCGAGCCCGGTGCTGCTGTTGCCGACCGGGTAGCCGGCATAGCCGTCCGGATCGGTCACCACATTCCGGCGCTGCTGCCATGGCAGACCGAGCCGCCATGCCTGCGGGTCGGTCAGGTGATACACCCCGGTCAGGCTTTCCGTCAGCCGCAGCGATTGCTGGGCATCGTCATAGCTGCTGTCCCACAGCGTTGCCGGCAGCGTGGACGGGTACGGGTCGACCTCGCCCTGCGGCCGGCGCGCGTAGTTGATGGCGACCGCTGTCGTGGGCACGCCATACGCGTCGACCTGCAGTGTCACTTGCTGCTGCACCAGCGGATCGCTGGCGATCCGCTCGTAGTGCACGTCCAGCTGCTCCAGCAGCATAGGCAGCACGACCGCGTACGGCTGTGTGTCGCTGGCTGGCTGCAGCAGGCGGACCTGGTAGCGGGCGGTCTGCACATGGTACGGAACCCCGGCCTGTGCACTGCCATCCTGGCCGTAGACCTCCTGGCGCAGCAGCGATCCCTTCAGGGCTCGCGACAGCTGGAACAGGGTACTGGCATCCGGCGCCGGCAGCACGTCGTCGGCGCCGGTGCCGGTGTTCAGGCTGCTGAAGCGGGACGGGCCGAGAGCGAACAGCGCCGGATCGGCATACGGGGTGTCGGCCGGGTTGTCCTCGGCATCCTGCACACCGGTGTGATACCACGCCCTGGTCAGCGTCGGCGGCGAGTAGTCATCATCGCTGCCGGTCGGCACTGCGCACGCGTCGGTGTCCAGATGCTGGACGAAGCCAAAGCCGCGGAACTCCCGGCATGCGCCGTCATACACGCCCTGGCGGTAGTGGTATTGCTGGGTCAGCGTATTGCCGGTGATCTCGTCGGTGCTGACCATGCGCGACAGCAGCGGCATGGCGAACGGCAGTGAGCAAACGTGCTCCGGCGCCGCCTGTTTTTCATCCAGCCATTCCTGTGCCGAACCGCGATAGCTCCAGGTGGTGCCGGCGCCCATATTGTTGTTCATCGAGGTCAGCAGATACGGCTTGGCGGCGGCAAAATCGTAGCGCCAGTGCTGTGGTGTCATGTGCGGTACGCTGAGCACCAGGCTGGCGGTGCCATTGCCGCCGACATCGGCGAAAGCCAGGTGGCACAGGTCGTCGAAGCGGATGCCGGCCGGCAGCGGCAGGGTGTGTCCGTTGCTGTCGAAACCGTTGCCGGACTGATTGAGGAAAATCCGGATCTGGTCTGACTCGGCATAGATCAGGTCCGCGGCGCCGGAGCCATCCAGGTCGGCGAGAAACACCCGGGCGGGGTTGAACGAGGCGGCATCGAACGGCAGGTCGTCGGCCAGGGTCAGCATGGCGCCAAAATGGCCGCGCCCCAGATTGGGCCAGCATTCGATCCGGTCGTGGCGGATGCGTACCAGATGCTGCTGGCCGGAGCCGAGTATATCGCTGAAGGCGACCAGTGCGGCCGGGTCGTGGCCGATGGTCGGCAGGGTGGCGTCGGGGCAGTCGACCTGCTCGCCGGGGCCGAAACCGGCCTCGCGCCGGTTTGCATACAGCCGCACGCTGCGCGGACCGATCAGCGCCAGATCGGACAGCCCGGCACCGATCAGGTCGGCCAGTTGTGCTTCCGGGTGGTGGAACTCGGTCGGCAGCGCCGGAAACGGCACGAAGCCGGACCAGCTGTGATCCGGGTTCAGCGTGAAATAACCGCTCAGACCGGGGCTGGCCAGCAGCCAGTCCAGCCGGCCGTCGCCGGTCATGTCGAGCAGCAGTTGCCGCCCCCCCCGCTGCGGCTTTGGGCGCCTGCGGCAGGGCGGTGGCCTTGCCGTAGCTGATGCCGTCCGGGTCCGCGCTGATCACCCGCTGCGGCGCGCGGTACAGCCAGGCGCCGGCCTGCTGGTACAGCAGCCCGGGCAGGCCGTCGCCGTACAGGTCGACCAGCTGGTAATGCGGGCTTTCATCCAGACCCGGCAGGGCAGGGAACGGCTGGTAGCCGTCGGCCGGCCAGTCGGTGCTGAACGGTGCATAGCCGAGATCCAGAGGCGGCAGCGACAGCGGCGTGCCACGGCTGTCGTAGGCCCAGTGCCGGGCACCGACCAGCTGGCTGCACAACGGAGTTTCGTCATGGTCGAACAGCAGGCGACCAACCAGCACCGGTGCCGTGCCGAGTGCCGCGAACTGGTGAAACATCAGCACCTGGTGGCACAGCCGCAGCGTGCGCAGCTCGAAGCCGCATGCATAGTCGGAGAACGGGTCCTACCGCACCGGCCAGCTGTCAGGTGCTGTCCACGGCGGCGCGGTCATGCCATCGGTGCCGCGTTCGCCATAGTCGAACACCAGCGTGAACAGCCAGACGGGCGGATCGCCCTGGCCCCAGGCGTACAACGGCACACAGGGCACGGTATTGCCGTACTGGAACTGCAGCGGATAGCACTGCGCGGCATGGTCGCGCAGTGCCTCGGCGCCGCTCAGCGTCACGCCATCGGCATTCTCGTGCCGGTACTGGTAGCTGATGTGTTCGCCGGACGGCGTAACCGACTCTTCCAGCAGCCAGCGGGCAATGCGGCTGGCGTCGGCCGGGTCGGCGACGCGGGCCGCCACACTCTTGCCGGCGCAGTGCAACTGGCCGTCGCTGCCATGCACCAGCCAGAAATCATTGCCGTCGTCCTTGCCCTGCCAGCGTTCGATGCGATCGAATCCGCTTTCGATGCGTGGCAAGTAGCGGGTGACGGTATAGCTCTGGTCCAGTGTCAGGTCACCATAGGTCGAGACCATGACCGGATTGTCGTCTCCGGCCGCGATGACCAGCACCTCGCCGTCCGGGCCGAGAAACAGGTCATCGTCCTGGTAGCGCGGCACGCCGAGGCTGGTGCGGCGACGGATTTCCCACGGGCCGGCCAGCGACCAGCCGAGCCCGAACGGGCCGTTGCCGCTGCCGCTGCCATAAGCAAGCACGGCGGACGGGGCATGGCCGCGGCCGGCCGACACCGGCAGGGGGAGGGTCAGGCCGGCCTGGCCCGTCATGCCGACCTTGCCGAGTGCCTCGCCCATGCCCTGGATCGTGCCGCCGCCCTTCGGCAGTGACGAAGGGGTAATGACATCCAATTGCTGATTCATGATGCGTTCCTGATCAGGATGGCACTGGACCGGCAAGGGGCGGGCAGCACCGGCCCCTTGCCGGGACCGGGGGATCAAGCATGGCTGGACATTGTCGTCGCGCCATCCATGTGCAGGTAATACGTGGAGCTGTTGAAAGCCTGGACGGGCTTGTTGGCATGCAGTCGCTTCATTTGCGTGCCGAGGTCGGTCGCAATGCTCTGGGCAATTTCACTGCTTCTCCCCTTCTGCGTATGCAGAATATCGAATGCTTCGTGCATCGTTTCCGTTGCAGGGAATCCCAATGCCTCCATGATCTCGGCCACATGCCCAGGATCATCGATAATGAGCTTTTCGATGGCAGTCAGGGTATTGACCATCGTCTGTGCATACTCGATCTCGGCGGTATAGCGCACCGTGCCGGTATGGGTCTCGGTCGCGGCCCTGAGTGCCCCCAGATTGCCTGCCAGCTCCCGTGCTTTCAAGGTGGCGCGGCTGGCTGGCGCCGGGCTGGCGAGAGGGCGCTCGGGCAGCAGCGGCGCCGCTTCAGCAGACATCCCGCTCGCCACGAACGCGTCGCCTGCCTCCGGCGACGGGCTGTCCAGCGGGACGTCTTCCAGCAGGTAGCCGTCGATGTATTCCTCGTTACCCGTTTCCGTACCGGAAGCCGGTCCGCGATCGAAGTGACTCAACTCGAGAATGCCTGGATGATCAGGGAGGGGCTCGTCCAGCCACCCGCGTTCCGGCGGTCGCAGCACGAGGAGTGCCGGCAGCAGCATGAACATCCACGGCACACCACTGTCCGGTACGCTGTAGCTGAAACTGTGATGGCCATCCGGGTCGAAATAGGTGGCCGGATTGTTCCTGGTCATTTCATAGACATTCAGCCCGTCCGAATAGCCGGCCGGGTCCGGATTGACCCAGCGCGCCATCCACGGGATGTAATAACGGAAGCCGTAGTAGTACAGGCCGGTGACATCCCGTTCCTTGCCGGCGTAGCGCTGGAATTTGTACTTCGCCTCGGTGGTGTTTTTCGTCGACCAGACCGCCGTGCCGCCGAAGGGATAGTATTCCTCCAGGGTCAGGATATCGGCATTGGCATCGAGCTCGATCAGGTTCGACCGCGTCTGGTTGTTGACGCTGTAGCGATACTGGTCGTTGGCGATATCGGTCGGTGCGCCGGCTTCCCAGTGCAGGATGCGGATATCCTGGTCGCTGCTGCCGTGGATCGACAGCGTGTGCAATTCCTCATTCAGCGTACTGCCGTAATAGGTGCGCCGCAGCGTCAGGCCCGGCAGGTAAAGGGTCTGGATCGTATTGACGCTGCCACTGTCGGTGCTCTGCAGCGTCTTGCTTTCCTTGCAGACCCGCTGTCCCTGCCCATCGTAGAAATAGCTTTCGGTATCGTTCGGATTGCCATCGCTGCGGGTGACGGTGGTGACCTGCGCCAGCTGGTTGTAGCGGTTCCAGGCCAGCGTGGCGCCGGTGCTCAGCGTGGCCGGGTTGCCCTGTGCGTCGAACAGCGCATCGACGGCGCCCGGGTCGATGCCGGTGGCGGTCTGCAGTACGCTGCGGTTGCTGCGGGCGGACACGACGAAATCCTGGGTGAACGACACCGCCCCCTCATGCTTGATCTGCTGCAGGTTCCCGCCCTTGTCATAGCGGTAGGTGCGTCCGTACGGACTCATCTGCGTCGGGTCGATGACGATCGGCGTGATCGGATCGGGCGGCATGGGGCCCTGCCGGGTCCTGGCATTTTCCCGGGCCGACGTGGCGCACAGCTGGTAGCACGCATCGTAGGTAAAGGTGGACTCACCCAGCATGCCGGCGTTGTCGTTGTCGCTGTCGTTCAGCGCATAGTTGTAGGTGGCAATGATGTTGCCGACCGGGTCATAGTCGTAGTACAGATCCTGCAGCATCGGGTCGCGCCCTTCCTGCTCCGGGCGCAGGGTCTGGCTGGCAATCAGTCGTCGGGTGGCCGGATCGTAGCTGTGCTCGTTGGTCACATTGTTGCCGAGCCGGTCGAAAATGCGCAGGCCGTTGGCGTCGTAGCGGATGTCGCTGATCACCGTGACCGCATCCTTGCCTTTCTGGGTGATGGCAATGGAGACCAGCTGGCCGGCGACGTTGTACGTGCGGTCATGCCGGTTGCCGACCGCATCGAGCAGCGACAGCGGATTGTCCAGCGCATCGTAGGCATGAGTGCTGGTATAGGCGTTTGTTTCCAGCAGGGCCGCCCAGGCTGCATCGTCGGCCCCCTGCCAGTCGGTTCCCTGGCTGCGGTCCTTGACCAGCTGGCGGGTCTCGCCAAGCGGTTTGCCGCCGGGCGTGTAGCCGGAAATGCTTCGCCGGCCGGCCGTGTCGTAATGGCGGACGCAACGGCCGAGCAGGTTGCCGGCCCGGGCGGCCGTCTGGTCGGACTCCCCCTCGCCATAGCACCAGCGTTCCCGTACCCGTTCGGTCCCGGTGGCGTCGTTCTGGTAGGCGGCAGTCGGTCGGCCCAGCGTGTCGTAGTCGAAGCGGCTCTGCCTGGTGGCGTCGTCGTCGAGAAACTGCAGGAACGGATTGCCTGCGACATCCCATACCAGGGTGCGCTTGCCGGCGTCGACACTGTCGCTGCGCAGGCAGCGGCCGGTCAGGTCGTTCAACTGGCTGACGTTTGGCTGGACGGTGCTGTCCTGCTGCTGCAGGTCGAACAGGCGCGGATCGATGCTGGAGACCAGAAAACCGTTTATCGAATAAGTGTTGCGGGTGATCCGGATCTCCAGCGGATCGTCGGGCAGTATCCGGTTGGACTGAACCTGTCGTGCCACGTTGCCGCAGACGTCGAAGACGGTGATGTCCGGGGTATTGGCGCACACCCGGCCGATTTCGTCGTAGCTGTCTATCATTGCTGCACCTCATTATGCAGGTGCCGCCCGGCGGGCCGGGCGGCGGGGCCGGGTCAGTGACGGGTGGCCCGGGACGCGGTTTTTGTCGCCTTGCCGCTGGCGGCCGGTGCCGTCTGCGCGGCAATGACCGCCTTGGCGAAGGCCGGGCCGCCGTCCCTGGCGGTGTATCGCAACTGGACAATGATGTCGGTCAGCGAGCCGAGGAGGGACGCCTGATCGGTGCCGCTGGCGTGCGGGAAAGTCAGCCGCCAGCCCGAGACGGCGCCGGTACCCTCGAATGGCAGGTAGCGCTGGTCGTACATGTCGAGCACGAACTGGCCGGCATCGTTGAGTCCGGTGGACAGCACGATCTGCTGGCTTGGCCGCAGATTGGTGATGACATTGGCCGGGGATGCGCCGCTGCCGTCCGGATCCAGCAGGTAGTTGACGCCTGCGATATCCGCCGTCAGCAGTACCGAACTGCTGGACTGTGCCAGCGTGGCACGCACATCCTGGTAGGGCCCGACCGTGGCCGGCAGGGTCAGGCTGACCGATTTCAGCTGGCGCAGATAATGGCCCGGGTAGTCGCTGTCCAGCAGCGCTTCATTGATGGAGAAATCGATATAGCTGGTGTCCGTGCCGTCGGTGGGCGTGACGATGCTGCCTTTCCAGTCACTGCCGAGCAGTGTGCTCAGCGCTACCGTCTTGACGATCTCCAGCCTGCGCTCGTTGCGCTGCAGATAGGCGTTTTCCATCTGTTGCAGGTTGAACGTCAGCGTGTCGCCGGCAGTCAGGCCCTTGTGGCTGTCATCCCAGGCATTGGGGTTGACGAAGGTGGTCTTGTAATCCCCCATTTCGTACTGCCAGCTCGCCTGGGTGCCGAGGCACAGTGCCTGGACTGCCTGGTAGGCGCTGCTGTACAGCGCGGACATCTGGCCGACCAGCCATTGGTACAGGGAGCCGCTGCTGTCCCGGGTCTGCAGGAAATTTTTCATGTCCAGAATCTGCTGCTGCTGGGCATTGGCCTGATCCAGTGAAGTCTGGGCCGCGGTGACCAGAACATTCTGCACGGTGACCTGGAGGTGGAGCGTATCGATCTCGTCTTGTGCCTGATCGGCCTGGAATTGCCACTCCTTGTTGCGACGATCGTAGGCTTCCGACTCGGCGATGATCGCGGCAGAGCCGTTGAGACTGATGGCCAGGGTCTGGAGAATGGTTCCGGTGGCCAGCAGGGGCGCCTGCTTCATGGCGCCCCCCCAGGCGGTGCCCCTGATATTGGGCATCATTGCCAGGGCGGCACCGGCGGCAAGGAACGGAATGGAGGACGTCCCCAGTATCAGCCCGGTACCCTGCAGCCCCATCGCGGCCGTTTCCTGGGTGGAGTTGCCGTTGCTGGCCAACTGCTGGAAGTGCGTCTGGCGGTCGGTTGCGCTGCTCAGGTTGGCATTCAGCACATCCAGGGTGTCGTTGGCCGCCTGCAGCGACAGCTGCTGCAGGCTGACGGTAAAGGCAGACAGGGCCAGCAGTTGTTCCTGCTGCATTTCTTCCTGGCTGGCACGGTCCTTCCGTTCCTGATACGACAGCAGCAGATCGCCGAAGCGGTTCAGCGTGGCGACGGCGCGGTAGGCGCTGGGCAGCAGTGCCTGGAAGCGATAGGCCGGAATGGTTGGCGCTGCCGCGTAGCCGAGCACCTGCAGCGGCGTGGCGCCGGCGCCACGCGCGGCCATCAGCCGGGCCGGGTCGGCCGGTGTCGCGTACAGTGGCACCGACATCGGCTGCCCGGTCAGGCTCAGGTTGTGGCGCAGGTTGTACAGGCGGCTGTCCAGCGTCGACCAGTAACCGAGCAACTGCGAGTTCAGCGGCGGCCGCGAGGGCAGGTCCAGCGCGCCCAGCAGCGGGTGGGGGGCCGGTGTGGCCTGCGGCACCGGCGTCGGCCCGGCCTGAGTGCGCTCGAAGTCCCGCAGCGCCGGATTGCCTGCGGAGACGGCGCTGCCCAGCGTGACCGGCGCCCAGTCGTTCTCCAGTTCCCCGCCCGGGAATGGCCCCAGCAGATCGAGCGCCTGGCGGTAGATCAGCTTGGCCATGCTCAGGCTGTCCGGGGTCTGCGTGCGGTAGAACGCATCCCCGGCCGCAATCAGGTTGCGGACATACAACTGGAACAGCGTCTTCTGGTAGTGGACCGGATTCGAGTAGGCGATGGCATCCGGATCGGTCGGACCCGCTGCCTCATAGGATGCATTGCCGGCCTCGACCAGCGGGCGCGAGTTCCAGTAGGGCGGCGGCGAGCTGCCGTCGGAACGTCGCGCCGACGGGTCGAACAGATAATGTATCCACAGCGCCGCTTTTGCATACTGCTGTTCCTGGTTCAGCCGGTAGGCAACCAGGTGCGGGGCATGAAAGAACAGTTCCCAGAAATACAGGCCGTTCGCGCCGTTGAAATCGATGGGGGCCGGTGCATCCGTGCTGAGCAGCGGCGGTTCGGTCAGGTTCTGCGTGTCCCAGCTCAGCACACTGGCAACCGAGGCGCTGGCGCGGGCAATCAGGTCCTTGCCGATCTGGGTGTTCAGGCGGATGCGCAGCGTATTGACGCCGGTGTCGTCGCTGCCGGTGAAATCCAGATACTGGGCATTGTTGCCGGCATTCGTTTTCAGTATCGGAATGTTGCTGGTATCGGGATAACTCTCGGCCGTGGTGATCTTGAAATTGACGGCGGCGTCGTCTGCCATCTCCTCGCTGGAGGTGCTGGCGGTATACGACAGCTGAACCGTGGTGGTGGCGCCGGCACTGTAGGCGACGGTGCAGCTGCCCTGGCCGGTACTGGCGCTGCCGCTGTCATTCAGCGCAACGCTTGCACTGCAGATGGTCACCGAGCCGTCCGCGCTGGTCAGTTGCAGCGTGCCCTTGCCGGTGGCCGCGCTGGTGTAGCTGTCCGTGCCTTCGAGGACGTAAGTGATCTGCGAGCCATCGGCACTCAGTGTGCTGCTGATGATGTTCAGCGCCATGTCTGCCTGATGCGTCGACGAACCGCTTGCCCCTGTTGCTGTGGTGGTGGTGGCGGTTTGTTTACTGAATGTGCTCTGCAGCGTGCTGTCCGAACTGTACAGCGTCATGTGCAGGTACTGGCCGAAGCTGTCGTAGTCGCTGCTCGGCACGGCCGGTTCGCCGAGTGGCGTGAACAGCAGGTCGCAGGGCGCATTCAGATAGGTGACCTTGCTGGCGTCAGCCGTCTGCGTCGCGACCAGCGAAATGTAGATGATGTCTTCGTCGTTGTAGTACGTGTAGTCGGGCGTGGTTCCGGCCTTGTACTTGTCCGGTCGCTGGTCGATGACGGCAATCAGCTCGTAATCGTAGGCACTGGCATCGGTCGTGCCGTCCGGGCTGCTCCAGCTGCGCAGCGTGTGCGGCACGCTCCAGTTGCCGTCGAAACCGCGATAGGCACAGCACAGCTTGTATTCCGAATACTCGGTGGTATCCGTCTCCGGCCCGGTCTGCGGCAATTCACCGCGTTGCAGCCAGACCAGATGCAGCCGGCCGCCGAACACGAACGGGCGGATGATTTCGATATCGGCCGATTGCGCCAGCTCGATAGCGTTCCACTCGGTCCAGGCGGTCGGATTGAGCGCGCCACTGCTGTCGCGTGCCGACATGTCCAGTGAACGCCAGTAGAACTGGTTCGGCACGATGTTGCTCTGGCCGGTCAGGTAGTAGACCGCATTGCCCGAATCCGGCGATTCGGCGTAGCCGTTCAGTACCTTCAGGTTGCTGATGGTTTCGAAGCCGGTCAGGTAGGCGAGAAAGCTCTGCTGGATCGACGTGTCGTTCAGGGCGTGGGCGGCCAGCTGGTTTTCCAGCAACCCGAACAGTCCGGTCTTCCGCTCGCGCAGTGTCGGGTCGATATAGTTTTCCGGGTAGTCCTGCAATTCCTGGTCACCGGCCCAGATCGAGTACTGGCTGCCGCTCTGCGCCCAGTCGGCGACATCGTCGGCCGGCAGCGACGCGCGGCCGGGCTCCATGTTCAGCATCACGGCGTTGATGTATTGCTGGACGCTGGCAATGGCCTGAGCGACCCGGCTGGTCGTGACGTCGGTCGCCACCCGGGGGTCGATCAGCAGGTATTCATACAGATCGGCTTCGGTCTTGACCGCCGACAGCGCCGGCGTATTGGGTACGAGCTGCCCAAGGTAGTACGAGACATATGCGTCGCGCAGCGACTCGTCCAGTTGTGCATGGAGATTTCTCATGATTCACCTCTGCGGTGCGAATGGGGGAAGGCAAGGCGGGATGCGGAAGACGGGTTATCCGGCTTCGCCCGTGCCGTTCAGACGGCTGTTCAGGCCGGCGACCACGGACTCGCCCGCTGCGGCATAACCGTCGGTCTTGGTGGGGACCAGTGCGCTGAGCTGGATCTGCAGCTCGGCCGACAGGCCGGTCTGCTGCCATAGCGCCTGCTGGCGCCGCACGCCGTCGATCTCCTGCAGCGTCCCGGCGATCTTGCCGGAGGGCTCCATCTGCGCTGCCGCATTCGCGACTTCGCTGTCCGACCAGTCGATCAGGGCTGCCAGCAGCTTTGCCGCGACGGCGGCACTCGGCGGAGTGGCGGCATTGACGCCGGCCAGATAGTCGAGCAGGGCGCTTTCATCGGCGGTGCTGCCATCGAGCAGGTCGTTGTAGCGGCTGAAGCCGTACAGCGTACCGAGGGTGACCGCAATGGCGCCGCTGGAGACGCTGGCGCCGAACCAGCCCGGATGGTTCACATAGGTCTGCACCAGACCGGCGCTGAGCGCGAAGCTCACCACTACCGCCTGGATGCGGCCCAGCGTGTACAGCAGTTTCAGGTAGTCCGCGGTCGGCGTGATGACGCCATCCGCATCCAGCGTCAGCGTGGTGGACAGGAAGGTGTAGCTGTCGCTGCCGGCCCACTGCAGCAGCAGCAGCGGATAGTCCGGAGCGGCATCCAGATAGCCGGACAGCGCGGCGATGGTCACGCCCTGCTGGGCGGTATCGGCCGTCAGCAACTGTGTCTTGACCAGCTGGCTGGCGGCGGCGTCGATCTTGACGGCGGCCAGTGCCGTATCGATGGCGCCGGACAGATCGGCCTGATCAATGACCAGCCCGCTGGCATCCAGCACGCTGGCCAGCGCCGTGGCCCAGTCGATGGCGGCACCGTCGCTGTCGCTTTGCGGTGCGCCGGCGGCGATCAGCCGGTCCACGGTCAGCAGCGTCGACGCCAGATCGTGGACAATGCCGTCGATCAGGGTGGTCTGGGCC
This sequence comes from Microvirgula aerodenitrificans DSM 15089, assembly GCF_000620105.1. Taxonomy (NCBI): domain Bacteria; kingdom Pseudomonadati; phylum Pseudomonadota; class Betaproteobacteria; order Neisseriales; family Aquaspirillaceae; genus Microvirgula; species Microvirgula aerodenitrificans. The sequence continues at coordinate 141,115 of NZ_JHVK01000001.1, forward strand.
GGGGTGCCGGTCAGCGTACCCGTCGGCGCATGCACCATGAAGGTGACGGCTGCCACCGACAGGTCGTGGCTGCTGATCCAGTCGGCGCAGGCGGCGAAGGCCACGATAATGTCGAGGATGTCCGGCGCGGTGTCGCTGGGCGTGGTGTTGACCGGAGGCTTGCCCGCCAGCGTGCCGATCACATGGGAACCGAGCAGGTTGATGATGCCGAGACCGGCGGTGACACTCAGGCCGAAGGCGCGCGGCAGGGTCACCAGCCGGTAGAAGGCCGAGAATACCGGCAGCGAGCAGGTCAGACTCTGCTTGGCCGATACATGACTGGCCAGCAGCTCGTATTCGGCCTGGGTAATGCCCAGGCCGGCAGACAGCTGCTTGATGACGGTGGTGCTGCTGGACGAGAATGCGCTGCCATCGCAGACCAGCGGCGTGCTGAACAGGCCATTGCTGTTGAACAGCCGGTCGTAGAACGGGACGTTGTTGCCGACTGCATACGGCGTGATCTGGCCGACCCAGGCGGCAAAGGTTTCGGCACTGATGGTGGCGCTGCGGTTCAGTTCCCTGAACACGCCGAGCGTCCGCACCGTATTGGCATTGGCCAGCAGGTCCACAGGCTGGGTGTTATCCTTCACATAGCCCTCGGCCATCATCGTCGACACCAGCAGCAGATCAAGCTGGTCGAACGGCAATTGCATCCAGTTGCGCAGGCGGATGAACCGGCTCATGCGGTCGAAGCGATCGTCGCTGGTATGGGTCAGGGTCGAGGCATCCGGGTCTCCGCTGTCAGCGGCAAGGGTCATGATGCTGGTGTCGGCCGTGCTGTCGCCGTGAATGTAGACCGCACCATACTGGTTTGGCGCGGCGACGAGAGCCGGGGAGGTCACGTTGTGCGAGGCCACCACGCTGTAGGCGGCGTCCTTGCCCTGCGAGCACAGCAGGTCCTGCACGTCACAGGCCGCCAGGCCGGTCTGGTGGCAGAAACCGGACAGTGTCTTCAGGCTGCTGCTGTCCGCGACACCGTAGTTCGTCGGGTAGGAATAAGTGCTCGGGGGGGTCTCGGTCAGCAGCGTGTACTGTTCCGTCGACAGCTGGCTGCCCTGTTGCTGGGCGGTTTCCCCCTGCGTGGTCGACAACGCGGGGACGAGGAAATACGGCCATGCGGTATCGAGCTGCTGGGTCAGCGACATCAGCGACGACCGGACACCGTCCAGCCCGCGGGTAATCTGCTGGCTGGCGTAATCGTAGGGCAGGGTGAACGGAAAGCGGGCTGCCGCCAGCTTGTCGTTGAGCGCTTTCAGCGTGGTGGTGCCGGTGTAGCTCTCAAGCGCCTTGCCCAGGATCTCGTTCACCAGCGACAGGGCGGTGACGGTCTGGTCGGTGCTGACCCGGTCGAGTACCAGTGATGCGAGATCGGGACGGCGGGTGGTCAGCGGGATCATGCTGCCGCTGCCGTCGTCCGAGATCGCATCCATCTGCTGCGCCCACTGGTACAGCCGGCACAGATAGATGACCGGGGAATCGTTGGCTTCCAGCGCGTCTTCCGGGCTGCATGTGTGCCAGTCTTCCTGGAACAGCGACTGATAGGTCGGCTGGCCGTCGATCAGCGCCGCCGGGGCGCTGCCGCCCCGGCGGCGGGTGCGATAGCGGCGGGCCAGCGGGACCGCCTGGCGCAGCGCATCGTCGTACAGGCTGGCGGCGCCGGCTCCGAGACGGGAACCATGCCGGCGGACAAAGGCGCTTTTCGACTGGCCGACGATATCGAACAGCGAGTCGAACGTGTTGCTGTCGAGGCCGTGCCGTTGCAGCAACTGTGAAAGCAGAGGGGTGGAGGGCATGTCAGTTCCTTTGCGGATGGCCGGTGCCGCGGCCGGTTGGGACGAAGCTCAGGCCGCCGTCTTGCCGGGCAGCAGGGGGATGACGGTGTAGCCGAAGTCACTGCCGGAAGTGGTCATGAACATGATGGCGACACAGGTGGTTTTGGCGAGGGCCGGCGCCGTGTAGAGCCCGGTTGCGGAAAGGGAGCCCAGTGAGCCGTCATCCGGCACCGGGGCGCCGAGAATGGAGCAGGTGCAGCCGGGGGTGCTGGCGATGTCGGTGCTTTCGCCCGTCATCATGTTGGTCTGGATTGCCGCAAGCTGGCGCGATGCGCCGGGCGCCAGCGGGGTCAGGTTGCCGGCCACGACTTCATCGGGATCGGTATCTCCGGCGTGCCAGGTGCCGGCACCGACATGGAGCGTCGGGTAGAGACCCGGCTTGACCACCAGGACACTGGCCGTGGCGGAGACCGAGCCTATCGAGAACGTGACGGTTTCCAGCCCGTATGCTCCCGTAGACAGGGTCGGCGTGTAGCTGGCGGTGTAGATGCCGGGCGGGGCGCTGTCGGGGGTCGTGTCGGTGGCGCCGCCCCAGGCGGGCTGACCCGCATCTTCGGCTGATTTGTTGACCACGGATGCGGTGAACGTGATTGGCGCGCTGCTGCCGGAGACGGCATAGGCGAAGCACGGATTGATATTGATCGGGTTGGCCGACACGATGGCAACCGCGCTGGCGGTATACGTGCTCGTGGTGCCGTCGGCATTGTCGACAACGGCGACGGCGGTGATGACTTCCTGGAACGATGCACTGCTCAGCAGCGAGATATCCGGCGCCTTGTAGGTCGCGCTGATGCCGTCTTCACGACCTTCGATGCGATCATCCGTGCAGACGTCGGCGTTGTTGCTCAGCGACCAGCTGATGGTGGCGCCGGCCGGTCCGGTCAGGGTGAAGACCTGGGTGTCATTGACCAGGGCGGATTGCGCCGGATTGCTGGCGACGACCGTCGCCTGCAGCGGCGACAGCAGGCAGGTCGTGGCCGATGGATTGATCTGACCGAACAGCGCCATGTCGCCGGGGACGGAGGCATCACTGAGCTGCAGTGCGTTGTCGTTCGGGAACAGCATGTTGCTGAGGGTAAAGACATCGATATCCGGAACCTGCAGCGAGGCCAGCTTCTCGATGGCCGAGTAAGTGTCTCCGGACAAGTCCTGCGTGATTTGATCACGGTACTCGGCGTCATCGATTTCGTTGCACCAGGGATAACCGCCCAGCGTAATGTCCGTGCTGCTCCGGGAATTTGTGATTTTGACAATATTGCTGTCGGGATCGACGGAAGGTGTCGACGTGCTGGTGAGCGGGTAGGAAATGCGCATGCTCTGGTTGGTAATGTCTTGGAAATCATTCGGGGAAAGCTGGTGGTGCAACTGATAGATGAACTGGTCGAATTGTCCCGACCAGCTTAGTTTTATCGACTGGGCAGAGGGCACAACCGTCATGCCGGTGATATCGAGAAGAACTGGCTGGAGATTTTTATTGGTGTCGGACGTGTGGACAGTAACGATGACATGCGCCGTGGGGGCTGGATAAGGTTGCTCTTCATAAAATTCCCATGACATGTCCAGCGTGCCGCCACGGACATGCCCGGTCGCTGCCATGAGATAACTGGCCGGGGAGGCGGTGCCGTTGTCCAGCAGTTTGGTGTTCAGTACAACGTCATCGCTGCCGATCTGGGACAGATAGGCCGGTCTGATGATGCTGTCGAAAAGCGTTGCGCTTTCCACAATGACTGCGCCCGAGTACAGGGCATTGCCTGCACTGTCTGTATCGTCCGGAATCAGGTAGGGATAGCCGGAGCCTGACGAGGGCAGGCTGCCGGTCGTGCCGCTGGTATTGGCTGCGGTCTGGATGAACAGGACCACGGCGCCGTCGCCATAGCTCTTGTCCGAAATATTTGCCGAGGCCGTGGGGGCCGGCTGGGTGCGCAGTGCAAATTGCGTCGGGTTCAGCGGGTTGCTGCTGTCGATATTTTGCAGTGAACCCAGCGGGTACCGTTTTTGCTCGTCGCTTGCCTGATTGAACAGCTGCTGAAAATAGGTGCTCAACTGCGTGATATTGGATTGCCCTTCGACCAGATTGACACTGATGTCCGCCGCGCTGGCCTGGGACAGGTCAAGATACACATCGCCGGAGCTGCTGATGTCCCCCTCGGTTTTTGACAGGTCCAGCGTGGCGGTCAGGTTGAAATTGCTGTCTGGCAATACCCCGTCATAGCGGCTGATGGTCGAGGGCGCCGTTTCCGACTCCGCAATCGAGAAGAAATAGCCGGACAGGAACTGCATGGTCAGCGCGGCCGTGGAAGTGTCGAGGTCCGCATTGGCGAACGACAGCAGGGGCGGTCCCAGCGCCAGATCGCTGACACTGAGATAGATGTCGCTGGCGCTGGACGAGTGGTTGTCGGGGATTTCCTGATCCGGCACCACCAGATTGTTTCCCGCGGCCGTTTTCTGGGCGAACTGCTGGGCAAACAGGGCATTGATCCGGTCGCGGTTGTAGACGACGACGGCATTCCAGCCCAGCGTGATGGACTTGCCGTCCAGAGCGGAAAGCAGGTCGGTTTTCGAGTTTGACATCATGGGACTCCTTGAAACGGGCGCGTCGGAAAAACCTCAGTCGCCTGGCGCCAGCGGGACGACGGTGTAACCGAAATGGCTGCCATTGCTGGCAAGAATGGTCACGCAGGAAGTGGTGATGGTTGCCGGAGCGATATACAGCCCCTGGTTGATGGACCCCTGGGGGGGGTCGTCCAGAATCTGCCAGGTGCAACTGGCGGTGACGTTCGCATAGCTGCCATCGCCGGGATTGCCTTCCAGCGCGGTCAGTTGTCGCTGGCCATAGGGCGGCAGCGGAAACAGGCCTCCCGTGACGACTTCCGACGGGTTGCCGGACTGCCAGGAGCCACCGCCGACCAGCAGGGAAGGCGTGGTGTCGGGCGCCATGACCAGTACGCTGGCCGTGGCGGTGTCACCGGTCGCACTGCCGATGCTGGCGGTGACGGTCTGCAGTGCGCAGGACTGGCCGCTGCCCAGGACGGGGGAATAGCTGGCCTGGTGGACGCCCGGTTGCGGGGATCCGGTTTCCGTGGCCTGGCTCCAGGTGACGGTGGTGTCGGCATTCCCGGCCACCGAGGCGGTGAAAATGATCGGTGCCTGGCCGGCCGTGGCCAGAATGAAGCCCGGATTCACATTGATGGCGTTGCCGGACACGACCACGACCGCACTGGCCCTGCCGTTGCTGCCATCGCGGGCAGTAAAGCTGGCCGTGACGGTTTCCGGCATCGATGCGCTGCTCAATGCCGCCCGGTCCGGCGCCTGATAGACGGCGCTGCCGTTGGCGCTGGCCCGGATGCGGCCGGTGACATCGATGCCCGATGCGTTCCCGATCGACCAGGTGACAGCACTTGCGCCGTCGGCCTCCAGCGTGAAGGTGCAGGAGGTGCCGGCCGCCACGGTTGCCTGCCGTGGCAACAGCGACTGGCTGGACGACGAGGGAGCCAGCTGGCCGAACAGGGCCATGTCGCCGGGAATGGCAACATCACCGAGCTGCAGCGTGCTGCCGTCCGGGAACAGCTGATTGTCGAGTGTGAACCGGGCGATACCGGGAAGATCGATCGTATCGGCAGAATGAAGAATCTGCGACACGAGGCCGCGGAGCGTGGCCAGCAATTCATCGGTCTGTTCGCAGCGCCAGTCCCAGGCTTTCAGCAGTGCACTTATGCCGGGCAGATTGACGGTAATATCCCGCTCATTGAGCGACAAATGGAATGCGACCGCGTTTTCTGGCGAAATGGAAACAGGAAAGTGGCTGTGCGAATAAAAAACAGGATCGAGGGTTTCCTCGCCGTCGCTGTTTCCCCGCGGGCTGCTGCCGTGCAGCCGGATAACACAGGATTCATTGTTGTTCCACTCCTGATACAGGCCGGTCAGATTCGGCACCAGGGTAAAACCCGGGCCATCCTGTGGCGCATAGGGAAAATCGAGTGACGAGAGGGTCGCGGTATAGTCGTACTCGTCGGCCTCGTGCGTGGCCGACCATGAGAGCGTGACGCTGTCCGTCGGTGCGACCCCCCCGGTGGCGACCAGATATCCGCACAGGCCGCTCGTACTGCTCTGTCCGGGCTGGAGCGACAGCCCGTTTGCGCTAATCTGGTCCTGAAAGGCAGGGGCCACGAGATCGTTGCACAGGGCACGACTGGAAATAAGCACCGAACCGGAATAAAGCGCACTGCCATCCTGCGAATCATCCGGAATCAGGTAGGGGAAACCGGAGTCGGCCGACGGCAGGGTGCCGCCGGTGCCGTTGCGGGTCTGGACGAAGACCAGCACGGCGCCATCGCCCGCCCCGCCCGGCGCGGCCTGGGTACGGGTGGCGAATGCCACCGGGGTCAGTGGCGTCTCATCGTCGCCGGTGCTCAGCGTGGCCAGCACATAGTGCCTGGCAGAGACGCCAATGCTGGTGAATTTGTCCAGGAAATACTGGCCGATCTGCTGATTTGTCCGGTCGTCAGTGGTCAGGTTGACAGTGGCGCTGCCCGGGATGCCGTCGGACAGGTCGAAGTAGATGTCGCTTTGGGGAGAAACATCGCTGCTGCTTTGCTGCAGCGGCAAACCCAGTTCCAGGCTGAACTCGCTGTCCGGGAAAACCGTGTGGTATCCGGTCAGGGCGACCGGTGCGCCAGGCGATTCGCTCAGCGTGAAAAAAAATCCGGACAGGAACGGTATCTGCAGCGATGCCGCCGCGTCGTCGAGCGTTGCCGTATCGAATGAAAGCCGGGGCTGCCCGAGTACCAGATTGTTGGCATGTATATAGACGCTGTCGCCATTCTGATCGTGGTTTCCCGGGATGTCTTCTTCCGCAGTATCAAATAATTCGCCTGTCGAAATATATTGGGAAAACTGTTGCCAGATAATATCGTTTAGGCTGTTTCTTTGATAAACGCTTATGGCATCCCAGCCAAGCGTTATTGAATGGCCAAGCATCATGGCAAGCAGATCATTTTTGGAGTTTTCAGACATGAACTGGCTCCCGGCCCGAACGAAATACAGGCGGATGACTCTCCATCGTCGTGCAACGGACACCATGGAGCAGATACGGTATTCAGCGAACGCGAGGCACCTGGCGTTTTATCGTGAATCCGGATTCACGGCGTGACATGCCGGGCCGGGGGCGCAAACCGGTATTGCTGGGCCGATGGCCATTGGCGGAATGCGATCCGGCAGAATAGAGACGCTGGCTTTGCGGTGAGGACTGAAGGTTTTCCTCAGTATCTGCCAAGCGTGCTATTTTTCCAGTCGATTTGCTCGCGTTCCGATGAATGGATATCGGGTGGAGACAGGCGGTAGTGAATCGCCATTGACGCTCTCCGGCCTGGCGTGCGGTGCCCCTGTGGTAGTGGCGAAAGCGCGTGGCGACAGGGGCGGCAGCAGGTGGCCTGCCGCGGAAACGGCTGGCGGCCGGATTCCGCTGTCGGGTATTCTCAACGCTGTTTCCGATAGCGAATTGAAAGTCCCTGATTCATGAAAGCAAGACTGAAGCAGATCGAAGGTACCCGCTTCCTTGGCGAGTCCGAAAGCGGCCATGGGGTCGTCATCGACCCGGACAAGCAGTTTGGCGCCAGCCCGATGGAACTGGTGCTGATGGGCGCTGGCGGTTGCACTTGCTACGACGTGGTCAGCATCCTGAAGAAAGCCCGCCAGGATGTGCGCGATGTACAGGTCGAGCTGGATGCCGACCGCGCCGACAGCGATCCCAAGGTGTTCACGCGCATCCATTTCCACTTCATTGTCCACGGACGCGACCTCAAGCCGGAACATGTCGGACGGGCCATCAGCCTGTCGGCGGAAAAGTACTGCTCGGCCTCGATCATGCTCGGCAAGACGGCCACCCTCAGCCACGACTTCGAGATTGTGGACTGCCAGTAGGACAGGGCAGACAACCCGCCCGCCGCCTTGTCCCTGGCCGGGCAGGCGGTTGCTGTCCACCCCTTGTGGTCGGGGCCGGACTCGCGCACGATCCGCTTGGGGGCTGGCAGGGTTTATGCTTGCCGGCTTGATCGGTGTGGAAAAAAATCTCAAACAGGTAAAGAATGTTTCCCGGCCTGTTTCCTCCGCTGACGGCGGGGGAGCGGCAACGACGACACGAGTGCGCGGCGAGGCCCTGGCCCGCCGGGATTTTTTCGACTTTGCAGGGATGCCTCCGCCGTCGTATGGACGAATATACCGTTCAAAACGTCTCTTCATCCGGGCAGGAATCGGGGCCGCCGCGCTTTCTGACCCAGGCGCTCGACTGTATCGAGCACAGTGCCGTGATCGTCGATGCCGACCATCCCGGCCATCCCATCGTCTACTGCAATCCGGCATTCGAACGGCTGACCGGCTACAGCCGTCACCAGGTGCTGGGGCGCAACGGCCGCTTCCTGCAATATGGCGATGACGACACCGTCACCCGCGCGCGCTTGCGCGACTGCCTGGCCGACGGACGTCCGTTCCGGGGCGTACTGAAGAATGTCCGCGCCGACGGCTCGGTGTTCTGGAACGACCTCAGCGTGGTGGCGGCGGAGTTCGGGGACGGTCGTTACCTGCTCGGCATGCAGAAGGATGTCACCGAACGCGACACGCCGGCCGGCGACAACGGCCATGCATTGCTGGACTGGGTGACCGGCGCGCTGTCGCGGCTGCTGCATGCCGACGGCGAGCAGGGCGTGTTCACTGATCTGATTACCCATCTGGTCGAGCTGACCGGCAGCGAATGCGGGCTGATCGCCCACGTCTGCGAAGGCCGGCCGCCCCGCACGCTGGCGACCGGCCGCTACGGACCCGATTGCCTGGCCAGTGGCTGTGACAGCGCCGTGCTGCCGCCCTGCCTGCGTCAGCTGCTGCTGGACGGTGGAGAAAACCCGCGGGCGCCGGCGGACGGTCCCTGCTGCGAGTCCGGCGTCGCCGGCGCGCGGCGCCTGATCCATGTGCCGCTGATGCATGCCGGCCGGCAGGTCGGCCTGCTGGGACTGGTCACCCGGCATGATGGCGACGAATTGCTGGTGCGGGAACGTCTGCGTCCGGTCACGGCCGCCTGCGCGGCGCTGATCGCGGTCTGGTGCCATGACGAGCGGCTGCAGCGGGCCGAGCGCTCGCTGGCCGTCAATGAGGCGCGCTACCGGGCCATGGTCTCGGCGCTATCCGAGGGGTTGCTGCTGGTGGATGGCGGCGGGCGGGTTCTGGTCGGCAACCAGGCGGCCGAACGCATACTCGGTCAGCCCGGACTGGCAGCGGGCGGCATGCTGCTGAATGACCGGCGCTGGCGCATGGTCGACGAGCAGGGCAGGGCGCTGGCCCCCGACGACTATCCGACCGAACGCGTGCTGCGCGGCGGACAGGCCGTGCGCAATGTCGTCATCGGCGTACTGCGCGATGACGGCCAGCCGCCGTGCTGGGTCCGCACCCATGTCGAGCCGCTGCATGTCGAGGGGGCGGCGTCAGTTGCCCTGATCGTGTCCTTTGTCGACATTACCGAACTCAAACAGCGTGAACATGAACTGGCCGAACAGGATGCGCGCTGGAAAGCGGTATTTGCCGCGACCGGCGACATGGTGTTCGACCTGACTTTCCCGTCCGGCGACGCCTGGCGCGCTGCGCTGCGCTCGCCGGACGGCGACGGCCTGCTGACCCTGGCGCTGCCCGGAGCCTATTTTTCGCCATCCTGGCTCGGCATGGTCGGGCTGGATACGATGCCGGCCGACAGCTACCGCGACCGCGGTGCCCGTGTGCATCCGGAGGATGTCGCCCATGTCGCGCATGAACTCGGTCGCCACCTGCGCGGCGAAACCGCACTGTATTTCGCCGAATACCGGCTGCTGCGCGCGGATGGCAGTGTCCTGCCGGTGCTGGACCGGGGGCAGGTCTATCTGCGCGACGAGGACGGCCTGCCGCAGCGCATGCATGGCGTCATGATCGACCTGAGCCCGCAGAAGCAGGCCGAGGAAACGGCGCGCCGCTTCCGCAAGGTGGTCGAAGCCACGTCGGACGGCATGGCCTTCATCGACCGCAATGACCGTATCGAGCTGGCCAACCGGACCATGCGTGACTGGCTGGGAACCGATGGTGCCGCCGTGCTGGGCCGGCCGTTTTCCGAGCGGGCCCGGGCCATGGGGCTGACGCTGGATCTGGCGGCAGCGCGCGCGCGCTGCCAGGGCGGCGACAGCGTGCGCGAGCGCTGCTGGGTGAACCATGGCGGGCGCGGCCCGCGCCATGTCGAGATCAGCCTGGAGCCGTACCGCGATACGCTGGGCCGCTTCGATGGCATGGTCTGCATGCTGCGCGACATCACCGACAGCGAGCGCCAGGCACAGCTGATGGCCCAGACCCAGCACGCCGCGCGGATTGGCGGCTGGCAACTGGACCCGGAAACACTGACCCTGTTCTGGACCCCGCAGACCTACCGGTTGCTGGGTCTGGTCTCGGCGGACGAGAAGGTCGAACTGTCGGTGGCACTCGACTTCATGACTGCCGAGAGCCGCGGACGGGTCATGAGCCGGCTGGCCGAGCTGCTGCGCGGCGAGAGCAGCGGCAAGTCGATCGATATCCAGGTGCTGACCGCGCAGGGCGAACTGCGCACCCTGGAGCTGATCAGCCACCGCCACGATCTGGCGGCCGGTGCCATCCAGCTGATCGGGTCGGTACAGGACGTGACCGACGAGCGGGCGGCCGAGCGGGAGCTGGCGCTGTCGGCGCAGGTGTTCGAGCACGGCCGCGAAGCGGTGTTCATCACCGACCCGCAGGGCGAGATTGTCCGCGTCAATGCCGCGTTCTGCGCCATTACCGGCTATGCGGCCGGGCAGGCATGCGGCCAGCCGATGACCTATCGCTGGCAGGGGGCGCCCGCGCTGCTGACCGCACAGGCAGCCGCACTGGCGCAGAGCGGACACTGGCAGGGCGAGGTGTCGGGATTGCGCGCCAGTGGCGAGGTTCATCCCGAGTGGTGCTCGATTGCCACCGCACGCGATGCCAGTGGCCGGATCTCCCACTACATAGGCATGTTCGTCGACATTTCCGACCTGAAAGCCGCCGAAGCGCGCGCACTGCGGCTGGCCAATTACGACCACCTGACCGACCTGCCGAGCCGGCCGCTGCTGTACGAACGGCTGAACGCCGCCCTGGCGCAGGCGGACCGTGACGGCTCGCTGGTCGGCGTGCTGTTCTGCGATCTCGACCGCTTCAAGAACATCAACGATACCCTCGGCCACAGCTACGGCGACGGGCTGCTGCGGGTGATCGCCCAGCGCTTCTCGCGCCAGACGCGAAGCAGCGACGTGGTCTGCCGCTACGGCGGTGACGAGTTCGTCGTCGTGCTGACCGGCATGCACTCGGTCAACGACCTCGCCCGGCTGGCCGACCAGCTCAGGGCCTCGGTCAGCGCGCCGGTACACGTCGGCGATACCGACCTGATGGTGACCACATCGCTCGGCATCGCCGTGTACCCGCATGACGGCCGCGACATCGACACCCTGCTGCGTCACGCCGATGCCGCGCTGTACCACGCCAAGGCGCTGGGCCGGAACAACTACCAGTTCTTCACCCGGGCCATCAACGAACGCATCAGCGAATACCTGGTGATCGAAAACGGGCTGCGCCGCGCGCTCGACCGGCAGGAATTCGAACTGCACTACCAGCCGCAGATCGACATGCGCAGCGGGAAACTGATTGGCGTCGAAGCGCTGTTGCGCTGGAAACATCCGGAGCAGGGGCTGATCTCGCCGGCGCGCTTCATCCCGATCGCCGAGGAAACCGGGCTGATCGTGCCGATCGGCGACTGGGTGATCCATACCGCCTGTCAGGCGGCCAGAGCCTGGCAGGACGACGGGCTGCCGCCGATCACCTTTGCCGTCAACCTGTCGGCGCGGCAGTTTACTGCGCATGTGGTCGACACCATCGACCGCGCCCTGGCACTGACCGGGCTGGCGCCGTGCTGGCTGCAGGTCGAAGCGACCGAAAGCGTGCTGATGGAAGACCTGCGCGAAACCGAAGCCGTGCTGTCCGAACTGAAGGCGCGTGGCCTGTCGCTGTCGATAGACGATTTCGGCACCGGTTATTCCAGTCTCGCCTACCTCAAGCGTTTTCCGCTGGACCAGATCAAAATTGATCGTTCCTTTGTGCAGGATATCGGCGTGGACGACGATAATGCCCTTATCGTCAACGCCATTATCGGCCTGGGACACAGCCTCGGCGTCCAGGTGCTGGCCGAGGGCGTGGAAACCGAATCACAGTGGCAGTTCCTGCGCGGGCAGGGCTGCGACGAAGTACAGGGCTTCCTGATTTCGCGGCCGTTACCGATAATGGAACTGGCCGAAACCGTACGCCATGATGGCTTCAGGAGTGAAGTGTGAAAGAAGCGTCCCCGAGCACGATTATTCAGGTTGCTCCCAGCTATGACGCAGATGTCATCCTGCCGCGAGGCACCCGTCCGCCGCCTGTCCGGCCGCCGCTGGTCTTTATCGGCGCGTCCACCGGGGGGACCGAGGCACTGAAAATAGTGTTGTCGGCCCTGTCGCCCGATTGTCCGCCTATCCTTGTCGCCCAGCACATGCCGCCGAACTTCACCCGTTCGTTTGCCGCGCGGCTCGATGGCCTGTGCCGGATACGGGTCAAGGAAGCCGAGCATAACGAACCGCTGCAACGCGGCTGCGCGTATATTGCGCCCGGCGATGCCCACCTGATGGCCGGCTGGCGGGCCAACTGGATGGCGGTGCTGGACCGTGGTTCGGAGGTCAACCGGCACAAGCCGTCGGTCGATGTCCTGTTCCGCTCCGCCGCGAACGAAAGCGGCAGCGCCGCACTGGGCGTGATCCTGACCGGCATGGGCCGCGACGGCGCGCGCGGGCTGCTGGAAATGAAACAGGCCGGTGCCTACACCCTGGCCCAGGACGAGGCCAGCTCGGTGGTCTTCGGCATGCCGAAAGAAGCCATCGCGCTGGGCGCCGCTTATGAAGTGCTGCCGCTGGACCGCATAGGCGGACGAATCATGGAGTGTCTGGCGCGCCGGCCTGCACCCGGAGGAAAGTAAACGAATGGCGGAGTTGCCGATACTGGTCGTGGAAGACGACGTCGCCTTGCGCGAAGCGCTGGTCGATACGCTCGAACTGGGCGGACTGCAGGTGCTGACGGCCGGCGACGGCGAGGAAGCGCTGAGCGTGCTGCGCCACGAGGCAGTAGGACTGGTGCTGTCCGACGGACAGATGAAACCGATGGACGGCTACCGGCTGTTCCACGAGATTCGTCGCCGTGCGCTGCAGGTGCCGTTCATGCTGATGACCGCCTATGGCGCGGTCGATCGCGCCGTCGACCTGCTGCGTGCCGGCGCCTGTCACTACCTGACCAAGCCGTTCGAACCCGACGTCCTGCTGGCCGAAGTCAATCGCCACCGGATGACCCTGCCGGCCGACGAGTCGCAGCCGCCGGCCGTGGTCGCGGTCGCCAAGGCGTCGCGCGATGTGTTCGAACTGGCCCGCCGCGTCGCCGCCAGCGAGGCGACCGTGCTGATCAATGGCGAATCCGGCGTCGGCAAGGAAGTCATGGCGCGCTTCCTGCACTGCCACTCGCCACGCCGGCTGGCGCCGTTCATTGCCGTCAACTGTGCGGCCATCCCAGAAGCACTGTTCGAGTCGACGCTGTTCGGCCACGAAAAGGGTGCCTTCACCGGGGCGGTGGCAACCTACCAGGGCAAGTTCGAGCAGGCACAGGGCGGTACGCTGCTGCTGGATGAAATCTCGGAAATGCCACTGTCGCTGCAGGCCAAACTGCTGCGCGTGCTGCAGGAGCGCGAGCTGGAACGCGTCGGCGGCAGCCGTACGGTCAAGCTCGACATCCGCATCCTGGCGACCACCAACCGCGATCTCGCCGGCGAAGTCGCGGCCGGACGCTTCCGCGCCGACCTGTACTATCGCGTCAACGTGTTCCCGCTGACCCTGCCGCCGCTGCGCCAGCGTCGCGCCGACATCGTGCCGCTGGCCGAAAACATCCTGTGCGGACTGGCCCGGCGCTCGAAGCGGCTGTCTCCGGGGCTGTCGCAGGCAGCCATCGCCAAATTGACCGCCTATGACTGGCCCGGTAACATCCGCGAACTGGAAAATGTCCTGCAGCGTGCGGAAATTCTTGCATGCGGTGAGGAAATTGACTGCGACAGCCTGCATTTCACACTGGTGCCGGCACCAGCAACTACTGTTGTAGAGCTAGGGCAAATACTCAAGTCCGAGATTGTCCGGACGAAATCCTCAGATGAGGCTGAGACTCAGGGTATTCGCAGTCTGGAAAAACAGTACATTCTGGACACGCTGCAGGCCGTGAACGGCGTGCGGCGCCTGGCGGCGGAACGACTGGGCATCAGCGAACGAACCTTGCGTTACAAACTGGCCCGTTGGCGCGAAACGGGCGATGTCGAGACCAGCGAACCGGCTTGCGGCGGCGACCGCGGAGAGAATCAATGAACAATATTCAAGGTATCGATCAGTTGCTGGGCGAACTGCGCTCTGCTGCCGCGATGGCCAGCGGCAAACCGGCTGCTGCACCGGCCGCGCTGGATGGCGCAGGCAAGGCTGTCGACTTTTCCGACATCCTGAAGCAGTCGATCGACAAGGTCGCCGAGACCCAGGGCACCAGCGTCGACATGCAGAAGCGCTACGAACTTGGCGATGAAAGCGTCAACCTGCATGACGTAATGCTGTCGCTGCAGAAGGCCAGCCTGTCGTTCCAGACCATGGTCCAGGTGCGCAACAAGCTGGTGACCGCCTATCAGGAAGTCATGAACACCCAGATTTGATGTAACGAAAACCGGGCAAAGCCTCCGCGTTCCCGTTCTGCGTCGGTCTCCGTGTACTGCGCGGTTTTTCTGTGATCTACCTTTTCCTGCCGGCCGGCTCGGCTGGTGGGTCCGGAATTGTCTATCTCATGGCCGAATTGGCTGGTTCGCCTCCCCCTCCCTCCATGCAGACGCGTGTGCGTGAAAGCATGGCGCGTTATCGCGATTTGCCGCCGAACAAGAAAATGCTCTTGCTCGGTGGCCTCGCCGCCATTTTTGCCGTCCTGCTCGGCAGCTACTTCTACATGCGCGAACCGGCCTACAAGGTGCTGTTCAGCAACGTGTCCGACCGCGATGGCGGGCAGATTACCGAAGCGCTGCAGAAGCTGAACGTGCCGTACAAGCTGACCGACAGCGGCGTGATCGAGATCCCGTCCGCCCGCGTCTATGACACTCGTCTGAAACTGGCGGCGCAGGGGTTGCCGAAAGCCTCCGGCGTCGGTTTCGAACTGATGGACAACCAGAAGTTCGGTATCAGCCAGTTTGCCGAGCAGGTCAACTACCAGCGCGCCGTCGAAGGTGAACTGGCGCGTACGGTCGAGTCGCTGGACGTGGTCGAGCACGCCCGCGTTCACCTCGCCATCCCGAAACAGAGCGTATTCGTGCGCGAGCAGCAGCCGTCGACCGCGTCGGTGATGCTGACGCTGCGTCCCGGCTTCATCCTCGATGCCGGGCAGATTGCCGGGATCCGCAACCTGGTGGCGTCCGCGGTGCCGGGGTTGTCGCAGAAAAACATCACCATCGTCGACCAGGAAGGCAACCTGATCTCCAAGCACCCGGATCTGGATGACGGCCTGTCCGGCCTGTCGCGCCGCCAGCTCGACTATGTGCGTCAGGTGGAGCAGGGACTGACCAAGCGCATCGAGGCCATCCTCGAACCGATCGTCGGCGCCGGCAACGTGCGCGCCGAAGTCACCGCCGCGCTCGACTTCTCCGAAACCGAGCAGACCTCGGAAAACTTCAACCCGAACACCCCGCCGAATGCGGCTGCGATCCGCAGCCAGCAGACGTCCGAATCGTCCACGCGCGTGACCGATCCGCAGGGGGGCGTGCCGGGCGCGCTGTCGAACCAGCCGCCGTCGGCCGCCGCCGCGCCGATCACGCTGCCGCCGGGCACCCAGGCCGGACTGATGCCGACGCCGGCCAATGGCCAGGCGGCGCAGCCGCCGCTGAAGAGCAGCAAGGACAACACGACCAACTACGAGCTTGACCGCACCATCCAGCACGTCAAGCAGCCGGTCGGCTCGATCAAGCGCGTGAACGCCGCCGTGGTCGTCAACTACAAGCTCGCTGCCGGCAAGGATGGCGTCGAGCGCCCGACGCCGCTGTCGGACAAGGAAATCAAGCAGATCCAGGATCTGGTTCGTGAAGCGATGGGTTACAACCAGACCCGTGGCGACTCGCTGAACGTGGTCAATGCCAGCTTTGCCGCCACCGGTCCGGAACGGCTGTCGCTGCAGGATCGTGCCGTCGACTACGTGACCAACAACCTCAGCGACGTGCTCAAGTACGGCTTCCTGCTGCTGGTGGTGCTGTACCTGCTGTTCGGCGTGGTCCGTCCGGTGGTGCGCGACATCATCCGGCCGAAGGAAGTGCCGCTGCCGCCGGGCATGGAAGGGGCGGAAGTCGATGCCGACGGCGTCGCCATCAGCAGCACCGACAGCGGCCTGCCGAGCGACGACCCGGTCGAAGTGGCGCGCCGTGAATACGAAATGGCGCTGGAATCTGCCCGACAGGTCGTGCGCAACGATCCGCGCATGGCGGCCCAGATCATCAAGGAATGGGTGAGCAACGATGAGTGATGCGGGTATCCGGCGCAGTGCCGTGCTGCTGTTCAGTCTCGGTCAGGCGGATGCCGTCGAGGTGTTCAAGTACCTGGGGCCGAAGGAAGTGCAGAAGATCTCGACGCTGATGACGCAGATCAGCAACCTTGGCCGCGACGAGATCATCCAGGCCGCCCAGCTGTTCAAGGACGAAGCGCGGATGCGCGCGTCCATCGACTCGTCCGACGAATTCCTGCGCAGCGTGCTGACCGAGGCGCTGGGCGAGGACAAGGCCTCGAACCTGCTGGACAAGATTACCCAGGGCAACGACCACACCGGCATCGAAAGCCTGAAGTGGATGGACCCGTCCAGCGCGTCCGACCTGATCCGCAACGAGCACCCGCAGATCATCGCCACCATCCTGGTTCACCTGGACCCGGACCAGTCGAGCGCGATCCTGTCGAACTTTACCGAGCGGCTGCGCAACGACGTGCTGCTGCGTATCGCCACACTCGAAGGCGTGCAGCCGCAGGCGCTGCGCGAACTGAACGACGTGCTGACCCAGCTGCTGTCCGGCTCCGACCGGATCAAGAAGAGCGCCATGGGTGGCGTGCAGCTGGCGGCCGAAATCCTCAACTTCATGGGGGCGCAGGTCGAAGGCGCGGCGCTGGGATCGATCCGCGAGCACGACCCGGATCTGGCCCAGCGCATCCAGGACAAGATGTTCGTGTTCGAGAACCTGTGCGATATCGACAACCGGTCGATCCAGGTGCTGCTGCGCGAAGTCTCCAGCGAAAGCCTCATTACCGCCCTCAAGGGCACCAGCGAGACCCTCAAGGACAAGATCTTCAAGAACATGTCGTCGCGGGCCGCGGAAATGCTCAAGGACGACCTGGAGGCCAAGGGACCGGTCAAGGTGTCCGAGGTCGAGGCCGAGCAAAAGGAAATTCTCAAGATCGTTCGCAAACTGGCCGACGACGGCCAGATAGTGCTGGGCGGCAAGGGTGGCGAGGAAGGTGTTGTCGAATAAGCCCGTGTCAGGCGAAGACGCTGCGTGGCAGCGTTGGGACCTTCGCCCCATAGAACCCCCGGCCCCCCCGGCGTTTCTGACGCCGGCCAAGGCCCGCGCGCGCCTGAATCCGGTCGCGCCGGAAGCCGTGGCCGAGCCGGAACCGGAAGTCGTCGACGAACCGGAAATCGATCCGCGCGGCGTCGACGTGCCGACCGAAGAGGTCGACATCGAGCCGGAAACGCTGTCGTCGTACCCGACCGCCGCCGAACTGGAAGCCATTCACCAGGAAGCATGGCAGGCCGGTTTCGAGGCCGGTCATGCCGAAGGTCTGGACAAGGGCCGCGAAGAAGGCAAAGTTGCGGCACATGACGAACTGCGCCCCGAGCTGCAGGCCGAACTGGCGCTGCTGCAGGCGCTGCGCACACGGCTGGAAACCTCGCTGACCCAGCTGGAGTCCGACCTGGCGCCGCAACTGCTGTCGCTGGCGCTGGAATGTGCGGACCGGCTGGTTGGCGCGCACGTGGCGGCCTGCGAGGATGCCCTGGAACCGCTGCTGACCGGGGCGCTGGCCAATCTGGCCGGCTCGCTGAAGCAGGCCCGGCTGCGCGTGCATCCCGACGACCTGATCGTCGCGCGCCGCGTGATCGAACGCGAGGCGGCTGATGCCAGCTGGCAGTACATTCCCGACGCCTCGGTCGGACGCGGCGGCTGTCTGATCGACCTGCCCAGCGGGCGGATCGACCTGCGCCTGGCCACCCGGCGCGAAGCGCTGGGTGAAGCGCTCGGTGCCGAACCGGTGCCGGGTGACGTCGAGGCGGATCATGTCGTCCGCTGAGACCGGCCAATCCGGCCATCCGTGGAGTGATTACCTGTCCGCCTGCCGCGACACCGTGCGCACGGCGGACCTGTCGCGACCGAACGGCCAGCTGACGCGCGTCACCGGCATGGTGATGGAAGCGGCCGGGCTGCGGCTGCCGGTCGGCGGCGCCTGCTCGGTCTGCCTGCCGGACGGCCGGCGGGTCGAAGCCGAAGTGGTCGGCTTCAACACCGACACCCTGTTCCTGATGCCGGTCAACAACGTGCACGGCCTGATGCCGGGCATTGCCGTCGAACCGCTGATCGTGCATTCGCCGCCGCGCTTCGGCCACAGCCAGGCGCCGTCCGACCAGGCTGGCGGGCGACGGGTGCCGGTCGGCTTCAAGCTGCTGGGGCGCATCGTCGACTCGCTCGGGCGACCGCTCGACGACGGCGGCGAGATCCTGGCCGACGATTTCTATCCGCTGTACTCGCAGCCGGTCAATCCGCTCGACCGCGACCCGGTGCGCGACAGCATGGACGTCGGCGTGCGCGCCATCAACGGCCTGCTGACGGTCGGCCGCGGCCAGCGTCTCGGCCTGTTCGCCGGCTCCGGTGTCGGCAAATCGGTGCTGCTCGGCATGATGGCCAAGTACACCCGTGCCGACGTGGTCGTGGTCGGGCTGATCGGCGAACGGGGCCGCGAGGTCAAGGACTTCATCGAAGCCATTCTCGGCGAGGAAGGCCTCGCCCGTTCGGTCGTGGTCGCCGCGCCGGCCGACTCGCCGCCGCTGATGCGCCTGCACGGCGCCGCCTATGCGACCGCGCTGGCCGAGTACTTCCGCGACCAGGGACTGGACGTCCTGCTGCTGATGGACTCGGTGACCCGCTATGCGATGGCCCAGCGCGAAATCGCCCTGGCCATCGGCGAACCGCCGGTCACCAAAGGCTATCCGCCGTCCGTGTTCGCCAAGCTGCCGCAACTGATCGAGCGGGCCGGCAACGGCCGGCCGGGCGGTGGCTCGATTACCGCGTTCTATACCGTGCTGTCCGAGGGCGATGACCAGCAGGACCCGATTGCCGACAGTGCACGGGCCATTCTCGACGGCCACTTCGTGCTCAGTCGCCGGCTGGCCGAATCCGGCCACTATCCGGCCATCGACATCGAACAGTCGATCAGCCGGGTCATGGCCGACGTCGTCCCGCAGGAACACCTGGACGCCGCCCGCCGCTTCAAGCAGTTCTATTCGCGCTACCAGCGCAACCTGGACCTGATCAGCGTCGGTGCCTACGTGCCCGGCGCCGACCGCCTGCTGGACGAGGCCATCCGCCTCGAACCGGCCATGAATGCCTACCTGATCCAGCCGGCCGGCGAGGCCAGCGACTTCGAGACCTCGCTCGCCGGGCTGGTGCAGGTCACGGGCCAGTGAGCCCGGCATGAACAGCCGTTACGCACTGCTGACCCGGCTGGCGACCGATCGCACCGACGCCGCCGCCAAACTGATGGGCCAGGCACAGCAGCGTCTGGTCCAGGCCGGGCAGAAACTCGCGCAACTGGAGCAGTTTCTGGCCGAATACCGCATGCAGCGCATCCAGCGTGCCAGCACCGGCATGTCGGCCGTGCAGTGGGCCGACTATCAGCACTTTCTCGAACGCATCGAGACTGCCGTGAATGCCCAGCGCGAGGAACTGGTTCTGCGCGAGGCGGAGTGCGAAGCCACGCGCACCCGCTGGCTGGCCGAGCGCAAGAAACTGAAGGCATTCGAAACCCTCGACGAGCAGGCCGCGCAGCGCGAACAGGCGGTCAAGGCGCGGCGCGAGCAGAAGCTGACCGACGAACTGGCCACCCGCGGTTTCCGCCGTCCACGCTAGGCCGCGACTGGAATTCCGGATCGTTTCTTGCGCCGCATGGCGCATTTTTTCAGGCATGATTCTTGCATTGCTGTTGTCTGTTGTGTACCTAACCTTGGGCCTGCCTGCCATGAGTATTTCGCTTTCCACCCCGACCGTCGCCCAGGCGCAGTCTGCCGCCAGCAGCAAGACCGCTTCGGCAGGAAAAGGACCGTCCACGCCGGACAACACGTTCACACAGCTGGTCGACGAACAGATCGCCGTGCTCGACGGCAAGGGCAAGACCGACAAGACCACCGTGGTCGACGAGGCGGACAGCAAGACCGGGGAGCCGGACGGCAAGGACGTCCGTCCCGATCCGGCAACACTTGCCGCCATGCTGGGCGCGCCGGTGCTGACCGAGCCGGTCAAACCGGTCGTCGACACCGCGGTTGGCGAGCAGGTCGTGGCTGCCAGCGACGACGGTCAGGCCGACCTGCGCCTGACGGGCAGGGACGAGGGCGCCGCGGTCGTGGCCGCCAGCGGTGACAGCGAGGAGAATGCCGCCCAGGCGGCCGACCGTGCCGCTGTGGCGGCGCGCAATGCACAGGGCCAGGCTCAGGTACCGGCACAGGACGGCGGCAAGACCGTCCAGGATGCTGCCGCGCAGCGTGCTGCCGCCACCACCGCTGCCGCGGGCCGGGCTGCGCAGCCCGGCACCCAGGGCGTGGCAAAAGCCACGCTGGACGAAACCGCGCCGGTCGAGAGCAAGCAACCGGTGGACTTCGGCAGCGAACTGCAGGCGGCGGCCCGATCCTCCGGTGCGGCCACCGTCGCCAGCGCCGCCACGCCGCAGCAGGCGGCCTCGGCACTGGCCCATATCGCCAATGGCGGACAGACCGCGCCGACTGCCGCCGCTCCGGCCCCGCTGGCACTGCAGATGCAGCAGCCGGTGACCAGCCCGCAATGGGGCCAGGAGCTCGGCCAGCACGTCGCCCTGCTGGCGCAGCACAAGCTCGACGGGGCTCGCCTGCAGATGAACCCGGAAAAAATGGGGCCGATCGAGGTCACGCTGAAGTTCGGCGCGGAAAATCAGTTGACGCTCAATTTTGTCTCCGCCGTGCCGAATACAAGGGATGTACTGGAACAGAACCTGCCGCGCCTGGCGCAGCAACTGGCCGGGCAGGGCATCCAGCTTGCCGATGCGCAGGTGTCGAGCGGGCAGCGCGATCAGCAGAGCGCGTCGTCATTTGCGCAACAGGGCGGGCAGTCCTCGTCCGGCCGCGGCGACGGCAGTTTTTCGCTGGATGGCAATGCCGGCGCGGGGGTGACGACAACAGTTATCCAGCCTGCGACCGGCAAGGATGATGGAAGAGTCAGCGTATTTGCGTGATACGCTAGTCGGCAAGCGACAATTACGCGAAAATACGTATTTACAAATCTTTACAGGTATTGCACATGGCATCTTTGACAGAAGCTCAACCGGCAGCGGGCGGTAAAAAACTAATGCTGGTCATTGGCGCGCTGGTCGGAGTTGTCCTGTTGCTCGCTGGCGCTGTCGGCTATCTGTTCCTGGCGCACGGCAATGGCGAAAGCAAGCCGAAGGCTGAAGAAGCCGCCGCCGCGCCGGCCGCGCCGACGTTCAGCAAGATCGACACCTTCGTCGTCAACCTGTCCGATCCGGGCACGATGCTGCAGACCGAACTGCAGGTCGAACTCGGCAAGCCGGGCGACGCCGAGCTGATCTCGGCCTACATGCCGCGCATCCGCAGCAACCTGATCCTGCTGCTGTCCAGCAAGACCTCGGCCGATGTGGCCACGGCCGAAGGCAAGGCCCGGCTGAAGGCGCAGATCCGCAGCGTCATCAACGAGTCGCTCGCTGATTCCGGCCACGCCGACGTCGTGCGCTCGGTAGTATTCACGTCCTTCATCGTTCAGTTGCAGTAATCATGTCCGACGACATCCTCTCGCAGGAAGAGGTCGACGCGCTGCTGCGCGGCGTTACCGGCAACGACAACGATGTCGGCGACGCCAGTTCGCCCGATGTCCGCAATTACGAGATCGGGCGGCAGGAACGCATCGTGCGCGGCCGGATGCCGACGCTCGAAGTCATCAATGAGCGTTTCGCGCGCAACCTGCGTATCGGCCTGTTCAACTTCATCCGCCGCAACGCCGAAATTTCGGTGGGGCCGGTCAAGGTCCACAAGTACAGCGAGTTCATCCGCAACCTGGTGGTGCCGACCAACCTCAACCTGTGCCACGTCAAGCCGCTGCGCGGGACGTCGCTGCTAATTTTCGATCCCGACCTGGTGTTCCTGATCGTCGACAACCTGTTCGGCTCCGACGGTCGCTACCATGTGCGGGTCGAGGGGCGCGACTTTACCGCGACCGAGCAGCGCATCATCCGCAGACTGCTGGACGTGGTGTTCAACGAGTACCAGAAGGCATGGGAACCGGTCTATCCGATCGAGTTCAACTACATGCGTTCCGAAATGAATACCCAGTTTGCCAACATCGCCACGCCGACCGAAGTCGTGGTGTCGATGACCTTCCGCATCGAGCTGGGCGCGGGCGGCGGCGACTTCCACGTCTGCATGCCGTACTCGACCATCGAGCCGATCCGCGACGTGCTGTCGTCGACCATGGCGGCCGACCGGACCGAAGTCGACAACCGCTGGGTCAACCTGCTGTCGAAACAGGTGCAGATCGCCGAGGTCGAGCTGGTTGCCACGCTGACCGAAACCGAGGTCGCGCTGGGCGACATCCTGAACCTGAAAGTGGGCGATGTGATCCCGGTCGATATCGCCTCGACGGTGGTGGCTGACGTGTCCGGCATCCCGGTGCTGGAGTGCGGTTATGGCACCTCCGGCGGTCAATACGCGCTGAAGGTCGAAAAAGTCCTGGCCGGCGCGCAGGAACTGAGTGAACAAGCGCTGGCTCATGGCAGTTGAGTGGCGAGCAATCCGACGCAAACGAGATCGATAAGACATGAACGACGAAGTGACGATGGACGATTGGGCCTCCGCAATGGCCGAACAGCAAAGTGCCACCGACGCGCCGCCTGAAGGCGAGGCTGCGGCCGCGCCGGCAGAAGCGGCTGGCGGCGCACAGCCGGCCGCCGGGCTGTTCCAGGAGTTTTCGCCCGCGACACAGCAGGCCGCCGGTGGTGCGACCAACCTGGACATGATTCTCGACATCCCGGTCAGCATGACCGTGGAACTGGGGCGGACCAAGATTGCCATCCGCAACCTGCTGCAACTGGCACAGGGCTCGGTGGTGGAGCTCGACGGCCTGGCCGGCGAACCGATGGACGTGCTGGTCAACGGCTGCCTGATCGCCCAGGGCGAAGTCGTGGTGGTGAACGACAAGTTCGGTATCCGCCTGACCGACATCATTACCCCTGCCGAGCGGCTGCGCCGTTTGCAGAAGTAGCACCATGCGCCTGACGCCCGTCGCCGCCGCCGCAACGCTGGCGGCGGTTTCGCTGTCGGCCCGCGCCGCGGCGCCGGCCGCCGCCATGCCCGGCCCGATCGGCGGGCTGGTGCAGGTCGTGCTGGCCCTCGGTCTGGTTCTCGGACTGATTGCTGCACTGGCCTGGCTGGTACGCCGGCTGAACCAGGCGGGACTGTCCGGTGGACGCGCGGTGCGCGTCGTCGGCGGCACGCTGCTTGGCGGGCGCGAACGCGTGGTGGTGGTCGAGGTGTCCGGTCGCTGGCTGGTGCTCGGCGTCACGCCGCAGCACATCAGCCTGCTGAAGGACATGGAACGCCCCGACAACGCCGATACGCCTCCTCCTTCCCTTGCGGACGGCAACTTTGCCGCCCGTCTCAAAACGGCGATCGAACGTCTGCAACGAACGCCTTCCGACCGAAAAGCATGATGGTTTCCCTTTTGTCCTACTGTCGCCGGGCGCTGCTGCCGCTGGCGCTATGGTTGCTTCCGGCAGCGGCGATGGCGGCAGGCGGGCTGCCGCTGATGAATTCCGGCCCGGCGCCGGATGGCGGTACCCAGTACTCGCTGTCGCTGCAGATGCTGCTGTTCCTGACCGGGCTGACCTTCATCCCGGCGCTGCTGCTGATGATGACCGCGTTCACCCGCATCGTGATCGTGCTGTCGCTGCTGCGCCAGGCCATCGGCCTGATGCAGGCGCCGCCTAACCAGGTGGTCATCGGCCTGTCGCTGTTCCTGACCCTGTTCGTCATGGCGCCGACCTTCGACAAGGCCTACAAGGACGCCTGGCTGCCGTTCTCCGAAGACCAGATCAGCATCCTGCAGGCAGCGGAGAAGGGCGCGGAGCCGTTCCGCGAATTCATGCTGCGGCAGACGCGCGAGAAGGACCTGGCCTTTTTCATCGAGATTGCCCGCGAGGACAAGCCGGCCACCCAGGCCGACGTCAGCCTGAAAACGCTGATTCCGGCCTTCGTGGTCAGTGAACTGAAGACGGCGTTCCAGATCGGCTTCATGGTGTTCATCCCGTTCCTGATCATCGACCTGGTCGTGGCCAGCGTGCTGATGGCGATGGGCATGATGATGGTGTCGCCGACCATGATCTCGCTGCCGTTCAAGCTGATGCTGTTCGTGCTGGTCGACGGCTGGACCCTGCTGATCGGCTCGCTGGTGCAGAGCTTCTACATAAAGTGAAGGTGCGGACATGACGCCGGAAATGGTCATCAACCTGGTCCAGAATGCGCTGTTCATCCTGATCATCGTCGCCGCGCCGATGCTGCTGGTCGCGCTCGGCGTCGGCCTGCTGGTCAGCGTGTTCCAGGCCGCGACCCAGATCAACGAAATGACGCTGACCTTCATCCCGAAGCTGCTGGCCATGTTCCTGGTGCTGGTGCTGGCGGGACCGTGGATGCTGCGCACGCTGATCGAATACACCACGCGCCTGCTGGCCAGTATTCCCAACATGATCGGCTGACGTGCTCGAACTGACCGACACCCAGATCGGCCTGCTGCTGTCGACCTATCTGTGGCCGCTGTTCCGCATTACCGGTTTCCTGCTGGCCGACCCGCTGTTCGGCACCAAGCAGGTCCCGCGCCGGATCAAGACCGTGCTGGCGATCTCGCTGACGGTGCTGATTGCACCACTGCTGCCGCCGATGCCGGCGGTGCCGGTCGTCTCGGGCGAGGGCGTGTTCATCATCGTCCAGCAACTGCTGATTGGCGCCGCCATGGGCTTTACCATGCGGCTGGCGATTACCGCCGTCGAGGTGTCCGGTGCCATTATTGCCATGCAGATGGGCCTGGGCTTCGCCATGCAGTTCGATCCGGGCTCTGGCGCCCAGGTGTCGTCGGTCTCGCGGCTGCTGACCCTGTTCACCTATCTGATCCTGCTGGCCATCAACGGTCACCACGTCATGCTCGGCACCCTGGTGGAAAGCTTCACCCTGCTGCCGGTATCGCTGGCACCGCTGCCGGCGATGAGCCTGAAAATGCTGGCCGGCTGGGGCGGCACCATGCTGGCCCTTGGCCTGTGGCTGTCGCTGCCGCTGGTGGCGGCGCTGCTGATCGTCAACCTGTCGGTCGGGGTGATGACGCGCGCCGCGCCGCAGTTCAACATTTTCAGCTTTGGCTTTCCGATGACGCTGACCATCGGCTTCGTCGTGCTGTACCTGTCGATCCCGCTGCTGGGAACGGCGCTGGAACAGGTCTACCTGCAGGCCTTCGTCCTCATGCGTCAACTGCTGCTGCCGCAGACTGGCAGCGCCCCGTGAGGCGGTGCTAGAATCCGTACCAGACCCCGCACCGACGCCTCTGTCGCCGCCGGTGCTCACCGATATCACCCGTCTGAACCCGCCTGCGGCGGGTTTTTTCGATCTTCACGAGGTTACACATGGCCGGTCACAGCAAATGGGCGAACATCCAGCACCGCAAGGGTCGCCAGGACGCCAAGCGCGGCAAGATCTTCACCCGACTCATCAAGGAAATCACCGTTGCCGCCAAGATGGGCGGCGGGGATCCGACGGCCAACCCGCGCCTGCGCCTGGCGGTGGAAAAGGCCAAGGGCGAGTCGATGCCCAAGGACAATATCGAGAACGCGATCAAGCGCGGCACCGGCCAGCTCGATGGCGTGACCTATGAAGAAATCCGCTACGAAGGCTACGGCATCGGTGGCGCTGCCGTCATGGTCGACTGCCTGACCGACAACAAGACCCGCACCGTGGCCGACGTTCGCCATGCGTTCTCGAAGTTCGGCGGCAATATGGGCACCGACGGCTGCGTGGCCTTCCAGTTCACGCATTGTGGCTACCTGGTGTTCGCACCGGGCACCGACGAGGATGCGCTGATGGAGTCCGCGCTGGAAGCCGGCGCCGACGACGTGGTCACCAACGACGACGGCTCGATCGAAGTCATCACGCCGCCGTACGAGTACGCCGACATCAAGGAACGGCTGGAAGCGGCCGGCTACAAGACCGATATCGGTGAAGTGACCATGCGCGCGCAGAACGATACCGAACTGACCGGCGACGACGCCGCGCGCATGCAACGGCTGATCGACGCGCTCGAAGACCTCGACGACGTGCAGGAAGTCTATACCAGCGCTGTCATGGACGAATAAACCCGTCCGCGCAGGAAAAAACGGCGATGCATCGAATGCATCGCCGTTTTTTCTGCCTGTGAAGCGTGGCGGGTGAGGCGGGAATGGCGTGTTCGCGAATCCCGTTATCAGCCGGGCGTGCACCGACGCTGCGGTTACCCTTGCGCCTTCTCCATTTGCCGCTGTCTGGCCGCAAGAATCACGCCGAGCTTGTCCGCCGGCTGCCAGCCGGCCGGCTTCAGGATCTTGCCGTCGTCGCGGCGAACCATGTGGCCATCGACGCACTTGGCCATATTGGCGGCGTGGATCGCATCGGCCATGGCATCGATCGGCAGCCCCTGGGAAATCATCAGCCCGACCAGCACATTGATTGCGTCGCAGCCCTCGGCGCAGAACTCGGCCTGGGCCGCCGCCAGCGCGTCGGCGTCATTCGGGTCGACCGCGCGATAGTGATCGATCGCCTCGCGCAATTCGGCCAGCTCTTCAGCCAGCATGGTTTCCCACATCGGCAGCTGTTGCGGGCGGAAAACCGGCGACTGCGGCTGCGGTTCGCCGGCGGCGGCCATGAAGGCATGGCGATCGGTGACGAAACGGTCCCGGCTCATGCGCACAGCCCCGCGAAAACGTCGAAGTAGTCAGGGAAGGTCTTGGCCACGCAGCGCGGATCGTTGATGCGCACCGGTACCGCAAAGCTGGCCAGCGAGAAGCACATCGCCATGCGATGGTCGTCGTAAGTGTCGATGGCGGCCTGCGGCGTCAGTTGTGCCGGCGGAGTCACGGCAATGAAATCGTCGCCGGACTCGACCGTGGCGCCCAGCCTGGTCAGCTCGGTGACCATGGCCGCGATGCGGTCGGTCTCCTTGACCCGCCAGCTGGCGATCTGCTCCAGCCGGGTGGTGCCGTCGGCAAACAGCGCGGCCACTGCCAGCGTCATCGCCGCATCCGGAATCGCATTGCAGTCCAGCGTGACCGCCCGCAGCCGGCCATCGGCCGGCGCCCGCGCCTCGATCCAGTCCGGACCCATCTCGATCTGCGCGCCCATCTGCGCCAGCGCGGCAGCGAAGTGGACATCGCCCTGGATGCTGTCGCGACCCACGCCCTCGACCCGGACCGGACCGCCGCCGATGGCGCCGGCGGCCAGGAAGTAACTGGCGCTGGACGCGTCACCTTCGACATGGATCTCGCCGGGGCTCACATAGCAGCTGCCGGCCGGTACGGTAAAGCGGGCGTAACCGTCGCGCACGACCGTGACGCCGAAGCGGGCGATCAGGTTCAGCGTCAGGTCGACATAGGGGCGGGAAATCAGCTCGCCGATCACCTCGACCGTACCGCCGCCCCCCAGTGGCAGCGCCATCAGCAGCGCGGACAGGAACTGGCTGGACACATTGCCGTTGACGCGCGTGGTGCCGCCGGCGGCGATGTCGACCGGATGGATGTCCAGCGGCGGGAAGCCGGGCTGGCCGGGATAGTCGATCCGGGCACCGAGTGCGGTCAGCGCGTCGACCAGATCGCCGATCGGGCGCTCATGCATGCGCGGTACGCCGTGCAGGTGGTAATCACCGCCGGTCAGCGCCAGTGCGGCGGTCAGCGGCCGGAAGGCGGTGCCGGCATTGCCGAGGAACAGATCGGCGCGCCGGACCGGAAAGCGGCCGCCGACGCCATGAATCAGGATATCCCGCGTGCCGGACTGCGGCGAAAGCGCGACACCCAGTGTCGTCAACGCGTCGAGCATGCGCTCGGTGTCGTCGGCGGCGAGCACGCCACGGACCAGAGTGTCGCCACTGGCCAGTGCGGCCAGCAGCAGGATGCGGTTGGAGATGCTTTTCGAACCGGGAAGGCATACGGTGCCTTGTGCCCGGTCACGAACGGACAGATCGAGAAATTCCATGCGGGAGAGGGGAACCAAGCGTTGAGTCGGATGCCGAACGCTAGCACACCCGCCCGCCGGCGTGGGAGCGACGACGCCATAGTCATGCCGGCGGATTGTGCAGCGCAATGAAAATGCGCTAGCATTTCATACGTTTGCAGCCGGATGCGTCCGGCTGTTTGTCATTTGCTGCCGGTATCCAACCTTACACATGTCTGCACCTGTCATTACGCTCGATGGTCCGTCCGCCTCCGGCAAAGGCACCGTGGCTGCGATGGTCGCGCTTCGCCTGGGATTCCACTACCTGGATTCCGGTTCGCTTTACCGTCTGGCTGCGCTGTACGCCGTCCGCCACCAGATCCCGCTGGACAACGAGGCCAAGCTGGCGATGGCCGCCGTGCGGCTGCCGATCGCGTTTCGCGACGGCCGGGTCTGGCTCGAGGACATCGATGTCACCGACGAGATCCGCAGCGAGGACATCGGTCTCTGTGCGTCGCGGATCGGCGCCCTGCCGGCGCTGCGCAGCGCGCTGCTGCAGCGCCAGCGCGACTTTCGCCACCCGCCCGGTCTGGTGACCGACGGTCGCGACATGGGCTCGGTCGTGTTTCCCGACGCCACGCTGAAGGTTTTCCTGACCGCCAGTGCCGACGAACGGGGCCGCAGACGCTATAAGCAGTTGATCGGAAAGGGCGCGTCTGCTAATCTCCAGCAGATTCAGCAGGATATTGCCGACCGTGACGAGCGCGATGCCGCCCGCCCGGTGGCACCGCTCCGGCAAGAGCCCGACGCCCGGTTGCTCGACACCACCCGCCTGACCATTGACGCCGCCGTCGATCAGGTCATCGAGTGGTATCGCGCCATCGCGCCGCGGGCATGATTTTTTTCTCCGTACGGGATGGGATCGTGCGGACATCATCAACGTCACCTCGCGGATTCCCATCGTTCGCACCGAGTCTCCATTTCAATGACTAACACTGTTCCCGCCATGGAAAGCTTTGCCGCCCTCTTCGAAGAAAGCCTGTCCCGTCAGGTGATGAAGGCCGGTGAAGTGATCACCGCTGAAGTTGTCCTTATCGATCCGAATTTCGTCACCGTCAACGCCGGCCTCAAGTCCGAGTCGCTGATCCCGGTCGAAGAGTTCAAGAACGACAAGGGCGAACTGGAAGTCAGCATCGGTGATTTCGTTACCGTGGCGCTCGATAGCCTGGAAAACGGCTATGGCGAAACCAAGCTGTCGCGCGACAAGGCCAAGCGCATGGCTGCATGGCTTGAGCTCGAAGAAGCGCTGGAAACCAGCAAGATCCTGTCCGGCGTCATCAGCGGCAAGGTCAAGGGCGGCCTGACCGTCATGGTCAACAGCATCCGCGCCTTCCTGCCGGGTTCCCTGGTCGACGTGCGTCCGGTCAAGGACACCACGCCGTTCGAAGGCAAGCAGATCGAATTCAAGGTCATCAAGCTCGACCGCAAGCGTAACAACGTCGTTGTGTCGCGTCGCGCCGTGCTGGAAGAAACCCTGGGCGAAGAGCGCAAGGCACTGCTGGAAAACCTGAAGGAAGGTGCAGTCGTCAAGGGCATCGTCAAGAACATCACCGACTACGGCGCCTTCGTGGACCTGGGCGGCATTGATGGTCTGCTGCACATCACCGACCTCGCATGGCGTCGTGTGAAGCACCCGAGCGAAGTCCTGGCCGTCGGCGACGAAGTCGAAGCCAAGGTGCTGAAGTTCGATCAAGAGAAGAACCGCGTGTCGCTGGGCCTGAAGCAGCTGGGCGAAGATCCGTGGGTGGGCCTGAGCCGTCGCTACCCGCAAAGCACCCGCCTGTTCGGCAAGGTCACCAACCTGACCGACTACGGCGCCTTCGTCGAAATCGAACAGGGCATCGAAGGCCTGGTCCACGTGTCCGAAATGGACTGGACCAACAAGAACGTGCATCCGTCCAAGGTTGTGTCGCTGGGTGACGAAGTCGAAGTCATGATCCTCGAGATCGACGAAGACCGCCGCCGCATCTCGCTGGGCATGAAGCAGTGCATGCCGAACCCGTGGGATGATTTCTCGGCCAACTACAAGAAGGGTGACAAGATCACCGGCACCATCAAGTCGATCACCGACTTCGGCGTGTTCATCGGCCTGCCGGGCGGCATCGACGGTCTGGTGCACCTGTCCGACCTGTCGTGGAGCGTTGCCGGCGAAGAAGCCATCCGCCAGTTCAAGAAGGGCGACGAAGTCGAAGCGCTGGTCCTGTCGATCGATACCGACAAGGAACGCATCTCGATGGGCATCAAGCAACTCGAAGGCGATCCGTTCGGCAGCTTCGTGTCGATCCACGACAAGAACACGCTGGTCAAGGGCATCATCAAGACCGTTGACGCACGTGGCGCCGTGATCGCGCTGGACGGCGACATCGAAGGTTACCTGCCGGCTTCCGAGCTGTCGCGTGACCGCGTCGAAGATGCCCGTTCGCTGCTGAAGGAAGGCGAAGAGATCGAAGCTCTGGTCATCAACGTCGACCGCAAGAGCCGTTCGCTGAAGCTGTCGATCAAGGCCAAGGATGCGGCTGAAGAGCAGGGTGCGGTCAGCCGCTTCCAGGCTGAAGCCAACGCCAACGCCGGCACCACGAACCTGGGCGCGCTGCTGAAGGCCAAACTGTCCGGCGGCAACGAGTAATCAGGCAGTGCAATGACCAAGTCTGAGCTGATTGCCAGGCTCGCGGAGCGCTATCCTCAGTTGATTGCCAAGGACGCGGAGCTCGCGGTGAAGACCATTCTTGATGCGATGGCAACGTGCCTGTCACGTGGCCAGCGCATCGAGATCCGCGGCTTCGGCAGCTTCGATCTGAACTACCGTCCGCCGCGTACCGGTCGCAATCCCAAGTCGGGGAGCAGTGTTGAAGTGCCGGAGAAATACGTTCCGCACTTCAAGGCCGGCAAGGAGTTGCGCGAACGCGTCGACGCTCGGATTCAGGAAGAAGCGCAAGCCTCGGGCTAACGCGAGTCACGAAACGCCGCAGGGTAACCTGCGGCGTTTTTGCGTCTGCCGTCCGCGCATTGCGGGATTGCGCAGTATTTGTTCATCCGCGGCTGTCATTCCTTAGCGTTTTTCGTCCAACGCGATGCCGGGCCCGCCGACATCGTTTAAACTTCAGCCTCTGTCATGGAGGGTCGCGCAATGCGCTATGTAGGCTGGATAATCAAGTTTCTGGTGTTTGTGCTGCTGCTCACGCTCGCCATGCAGAACAGTGATTCGGTCACGCTGAACCTGTTCATGGGCCATACCTGGCAGGCACCGCTGATCCTGGTGCTGCTGGTTTTCTTCGCCGTCGGCGCCGCCGCCGGCCTGTCTGCCGGTTTCTTCTATTCGCTGAAGCTGCGTCGCGAACTGACGCAACTGAAGAAAGAACTGCGTGCGCGTCAGCAGGCGCCGGGTCAGGTCGTCAACGACCCGAGCGAATCCGTGGCCGAGTAATCGCGCTTCCCGCGCCTGACCGCATCCCGGGCCGTTTCGGCCCGGCGCTTTCCGTCATTCCCGTTTCCTAAGGATCTTCCTCTTGGTGGATTTCGAACTCTGGTGGCTGCTGATCTTCCCGCTGTTCTTCGCGCTGGGCTGGCTGGCCGCGCGCATCGACATGCGGGCCGTGATCGCCGGTGCCCGCAAACTGCCGACCAACTATTTCCGCGGCCTGGCCGCCCTGGTCGATGACGACACCAGCGAAGCCAGCCGCCGGCTGGCTGAAGTGGCCCGACAGGAGCCCGGTGCGCTGGATCTGCAGATCGCGCTCGGCAAGCTGTACCGCCGCCGTGGCGAGAACGACCTTGCCATCCGCCTGCACCAGGGCTTGCTGGAAAACCCGGACCTGCCCGAGCCTGCCCATGACCAGATCCGGCTGGAACTGGCCGACGACTTCCAGCGCGCCGGACTGGTCGACCGGGCCGAGGAAATCCTTACCCAGCTGACCGACCGGCCCGCCGTCGCCAGCCTGGCACGCTCGCGGCTGCTGGCCCTGTACCAGCAGGAACGCGACTGGGACCGGGCCATCACGCTGGCGAAGACGCTGCGCAACGACGCGACCCAGTTCCAGCGCGAACTGGCCGAATTCCATTGCGAGCTGGCCCAGGCTGCGCTGTTCAAGTCCGATCTGGAACAGGCCCGCAAGGAAGTCGCGGCCGCGTTCGCTGCCAATCGCCGCTGCCCGCGAGCGTATCTGCTCAATGGTGACATCCTGCTGACCGCCGGTGACACCGAAGGCGCGATTACTGCCTGGCAGTCACTGGAAAACCAGCAGCCGGAATACCTGACCCTGGTCGCGGAACGGGTGCTGGGCGCCTATGACGCGCTGGGCCGGACCGCTGACGGCATCAAACTGGTCCGGGGCTGGCTGGAAACCTATCCGCAGCTCGACCTGGCCGATCTGCTGTATCCGCGGGTCGCCCAGCATGGCGGCGAGCGGGAAGGCCTGTCGTTCCTGCGCGATGCCGTGCACGGCTATCCGTCGCTGGCCGGCATTGCCAAACTGATCGACGCCAAATTCGGCTCCATGGACCCGGCCACCCGGCAGGATGCCGAACTGGCCCGCGAAGTGGTGCTGTCACATGCCAAGCGCCTGCGCGTGCATCGTTGCCAGCACTGCAATTTCCGTTCCAAAACCTTTTTCTGGAAGTGCCCGGCCTGCGGGGAGTGGGAAAGCCTGACTCCGAACCGCAGCGAGTCGCTGTCCGTCTGAACGCCGCCCAACCATGAATCCGTTTGCTCCCGCCGCCCCGATCGCGCACAGCGCGTCGCCCGTTATCGTCGCTCTCGACTTCCCGGCCGAGAAAGACCTGCTCGAATTCGTCGCCCGGCTGGAGCCGGGCCTGTGCCGGCTGAAAATCGGCAAGGAAATCTTCACCGCATCCGGTCGCCACCTGGTCGACAAGCTGACCGCGCGCGGCTTCGACGTGTTTCTCGACCTCAAGTACCACGACATCCCGAATACCGTGGCCAGCGCCTGCCGCGTGGCGGCCGATCTCGGGGTGTGGATGGTCGACATGCATGCGTCCGGCGGCCGGCGAATGATGGAGGCCGCACGCGAAGCCGTGGCCAGCCTGTCGCAGCCGCCGCTGCTGATCGGCGTGACCGTGCTGACCAGCATGAGTGATGCCGAACTGGCCGAAATCGGCCTGAACGACGGCGCTGCGGCCCAGGTCGAACGGTTGGCACGGCTGGCGTGCGACAGCGGGCTGGACGGCGTGGTGTGCTCCGCCCTCGAGGCGGCACAACTGAAGGCTGCACTGGGCGAGTCGTTCAGGCTGGTCACGCCGGGCATCCGCCTGGCCGATGCCGTGGCCGATGACCAGCGTCGGGTCATGACCCCGTCCGCCGCGCTGCAGGCCGGCAGCGACTACCTGGTCATCGGCCGGCCGATCACGCGTGCCGCCGATCCGCTGGCGACGCTGGCCGCCATCCATGCCGAACTTGGCCTGGCCTGAACGGAGTCCGTCCGATGAGTGAATTCATTCCCGCGCTGCTGGCGCGCGAACCCGGTCTGATGGCGCGGATGTCCGCCGCCCGCCTGCTGGTGGTCGGTGACGTGATGCTGGACCGCTACTGGTTCGGTGACGTCGAGCGCATCTCGCCGGAAGCGCCGGTACCGGTGGCGCGCATTGCCCGCATGGAAGAGCGCGCCGGTGGCGCGGCCAACGTCGCGCGCAATATCGTCAGCCTCGGTGGCAACGCTACGCTGCTGTCGGTTGTGGGCGAGGACGAGGCGGCCGATGCCCTGGCTGCCCTGCTGGAACGCGATGGCGTGGCGGTGTCGTTCCGGCGCGACGCGCGCATCGCCACTACGGTCAAGCTGCGGGTGATCGCCCGCCAGCAGCAACTGATCCGGCTTGATTTCGAGGATGCGCCCAGCCATGAAGTGCTGGCGGAAAAACTCGACGAGTACAGCCGCCTGATCGCCGACCACGATGTGGTCATCCTGTCCGACTACGGCAAGGGGGGCCTGACCCACGTCACGCGCATGATCGAACTGGCCCGCGCTGCCGGCAAGCCGGTGCTGATCGACCCGAAGGGCGATGAATGGGACAAGTACGCCGGTGCCACGCTGCTGACGCCGAACCGCAGCGAATTCCGTCAGGTGGCGGGACAGTGGCGCGACGAGCATGACCTGGCGGCGCGCGCCGAGCGCATCCGCAGCGATCTGCAGCTCGACGCGCTGCTGGTCACGCGCAGCGAGGACGGCATGAGCCTGTTCCGCGCCGACGGCCCGCTGAATGTGCCGACCGTCGCCCGCGAAGTGTTCGACGTATCCGGCGCCGGGGACACCGTGATCGGCACACTCGGCCTGATGGTCGCCGCCGGGCTGGCGCTGC
The DNA here is from genome assembly GCF_000620105.1 of Microvirgula aerodenitrificans DSM 15089. NCBI lineage: Bacteria > Pseudomonadati > Pseudomonadota > Betaproteobacteria > Neisseriales > Aquaspirillaceae > Microvirgula > Microvirgula aerodenitrificans. The sequence goes on from NZ_JHVK01000001.1 coordinate 175,986, forward strand.
CCGAGGCGATGCAGGTGGCCAATGTCGCTGCCGGCATCGTGGTCGGCAAGCTGGGCACGGCCGTCGTCCGACGGTCCGAACTGTTCGGTCATTGATCAAACGCGTCGTCGCGATCGTTCGCGGCGCGCCAGAAGGAGCACTCCATGTATACCGTCGTTACCGGTGCCGCAGGCTTTATCGGCGCCAACCTGGTCCACGCACTGAATGCGCGCGGCGAACGCAACATTATCGCGGTCGATGATCTGACCGATGGCCCCAAATTCCGCAATCTGGTCGATTGCGACATCGCCCATTACGTCGACAAGGACCAGTTTATCGAGATGCTGCTCGATGGCGTCTGGGACGGCGAGATCCGCGCGATCCTGCACCAGGGCGCGTGCTCCGACACCATGGAGCACAACGGCAAGTTCATGATGGAGAACAACTACCAGTATTCGGTCAGCCTGCTCGAATACTGCCAGCAGGACGCCATCCCGCTGCTGTACGCGTCCAGTGCGGCGGTGTACGGCGGGGGGCAGGTGTTCCGCGAGGAACGCGGCTTCGAAAGCCCGCTGAATGTCTACGGCTACTCGAAATTCCTGTTCGACCAGGTCGTGCGCAAGCGGATGCAGAACGGGCTGACCGCCCAGGTCGCCGGCTTCCGCTACTTCAACGTCTATGGCCCGCGCGAGCAGCACAAGGGGCGCATGGCTTCGGTGGCCTTCCACCACTTCAACCAGTATCGCGACACGGGCAAGGTGAAGCTGTTCGGCAGCTACGATGGCTATGAAGCCGGCATGCAGAGCCGTGACTTCGTGTCGGTGGAAGACGTGGTCAGGGTCAACCTGCACTTCCTCGATCACCCGGAATCGTCCGGCATCTGGAACCTGGGCACCGGCCGAGCCGAACCGTTCAACAATGTGGCGCTGGCAGCGGTCAACGCCTGCCGCCGCCAGCAGGGTGAGGCAGAAATGACGCTGGAGCAGATGATCGCCGCCGGCATCGTCGAGTACATCGACTTCCCGGACGCCCTGAAGGGCAAGTACCAGAGCTACACCTGCGCCGATATCGGCGCGCTGCGTGCGGCCGGCTACGCTGACGAGTTCCTGACCGTCGCCGATGGCGTGGCCCGCTACGCGGACGCGTTGCGCTGATGGGCGACCGCATCGTTCCGGTCACCGCGTTCGCGCAGAACTGCTCGATCCTGTGGTGCGACGCCACCCGTGAAGCCGCCGTGGTCGACCCCGGCGGTGATGTCGACACGCTGCTGGCCACCATTGACGCGCTGGACGTCAAGGTGACCCGCGTGCTGCTGACCCATGGCCATCTCGACCACGTCGGGGCCGCTGCCGCGCTGGCAACGGCGCTGGACGTGCCGATTCTCGGTCCGCATCGCGCCGACGAGTACTGGCTGACCGGCCTGCCGCAGCAGGCGGAGATGTTCGGCTTCCCGCCGGCCGAGGCGCTGACGCCGGACCGCTGGCTGGACGAGGGCGACCGCATCCGCGTCGGCGAACGCACGCTGGATGTACTGCACTGTCCCGGCCATACCCCCGGCCACGTGGTGTTTGTCGACCGCGAAGCCGCCCGGGCCTGGGTTGGCGACGTGCTGTTCGCCGGCTCGGTTGGCCGTACCGACTTTCCCGGTGGCAATCAGGATGACCTGGTGGCGTCAATTCGCGGCAAGCTGTTCCCGCTCGGCGACGACATCCGCTTCGTTCCCGGCCATGGCCCGGAGTCGACCTTCGGTGACGAGCGCCGGCACAATCCGTTTGTGGCCGACAAGCGCTTCGGCTGAAGCCGGCATGAAAGACAAACAGGCCACCGGGTAAACCGGTGGCCTGTTTTCATTCTGACGCGAGGCGCGGCAAAGCGGGGTGGCCCCGCTGCGACTAGATGCCGACCACCAGCGTGACCCGGTTGCCCGGTTGCAGGCGGGCGAGCTTGCGCTCGTCGTTCCAGCGGCGCAGGTCCTGATGATCAAGACCGAACTTGCGGGCGATGCTGTACAGCGTATCGCCACGCTGGACCACGTACTGGTATTGCTGGGTGCGCGGGGCGGCGGCGCTGCTGGCCGCGACCGTGATCAGGTCACTGCTGCTGCCGGCGGCGACCTGCAGCGTCTGGCCGAGCTGCAGCGCATTGCCGTTCAGCTGGTTCAGATCGCGCAGCTGGGCGACGCTCATGTTGTAGCGTTTGGCCAGGCTATACAGCGTATCGCCGCTGCTGACCGTATGCCGTGATGAAGTCGCGACAGCGACTGTCTGCTGCGGGCGGGCCGGTTCAGTCCGGGCCACGGTATCGACGGCCGGGCTGATCGACGCGATTTCGCTGATCGCATCCTCGGCCGAAGCGGCTGTGGCGACGACCGGAGACGGCACGACCTCGATATCGGCGAACGGACGCGGCGAGGCCACGGTATCGACGGCCGGCGGCAGGTCGGTGGTCACGGCGCTGCTGCTTCTGCTGCTGGCCGCCGGGCGGGTATCGGCGCTGGCGACCATCACGGCGGGCCTGGCGACCGGCGCGGCCGCCACGACCGGGGCCTTGTCGGCCACGACCGGCGCACGGGCAACGGTCACCACCGGGCGGGCCGGGCTGTCGCTGACCGGACGGGCGGCGACGGTGCGCGGGGCCTCGGCCTGGTCGTCGCGATCGGCGGCGGCAATCAGGGCCGGTGCCGCGCTGCTGCCGCGCTGGGCCACCAGCAGCGGCTGGCTGGCCTGCAGCCGGCCACCCAGCGCGCCATTGACCGAGCGCAGCTCGGCCACGGTCATGTTGTAGCGTTCGGCCACCACGTCAGGCGTGTCGCCATCCTGGGCGACCACGGCCTGCCACTGCGACAGCGGCTTGTCCCAGCTGGCCAGGTTCTTCTCGAAGCGGTCGAAGTGGTCGACCGGAATCAGCAACTGGCGGCCGTTCTTGTAGGCGAGCAGCGGGCGCTTGTAGCCGGGGTTCAGCGTTTTCAGCTCGGCTTCCGGCACATTGGCGAGTTTGGCCGCCACGTCGATGTCGATATGCTTGCCGGTGCTGACGGCGACGAAGTACGGGCGGTTCGGGAATTTGTTCAGCGCGACGTTGTAGCGCTTCGGGTCGGACAGCACATTGCGCACGGCAATCAGCTTCGGCACATAGTTGCGCGTCTCGGCCGGCATGCGGATGTGTTCGAAGTCGTCCGGCAGGCCCTGGGCGCGGTTGCGTTCCTGGGCGCGGCTGACATTGCCCTCGCCCCAGTTGTAGGCCGCCAGCGCCAGCGACCAGTCGCCGAACAGGCCGTGCAGGTATTCGAGATAGTTCAGCGCCGCCTGGGTGGCGCCGACCACGTCACGACGGCCGTCGTACCACCAGGTCTGCTCAAGGCCGTAATGACGGCCGGTGGCCGGCATGAACTGCCACAGGCCGGCTGCACCGACCGGCGATTCCGCCTGCGGGACGAAGGCGCTTTCGACCACCGGCAGCAGGGCCAGCTCGGTCGGCATGCCGCGCTTTTCGACTTCGTTGATGATGTGGAACAGGTATTTGTGACTGCGGCCCAGCGTGCGTTCGATGCCGGCCGGATTGGCGGCGTACTGGCGTTCGAAGCGGCGGACCAGATCGGCGTTGACTTCATCCATCTGGAAGCCTTCGCGGATGCGCTGCCAGACATCGTCGCCATTGCGCAGCAGGATGTTGTTCTGCTGCATCATCGCCTGCCCGGAGGAATAGGACAGGTTGTCGAACTCCGCGTGTGCCTGGCCGGCAAGGCCGCCTGCGAACGCCAGCGACAATGCCAGCTTCAGTGTGTGTTTCATCGTGCCCGGCCCGATGTGAAGGGCACCTTCAAAAGCCGGCCGCACGGTGCGCGCGTCGGTTTTTGGAGGTCCCCTGTAAAGGATTGATACAAAATTAGCGGGAATCGTATGCGCTCGCCGGAAGGATCGTCAACAGGAAATGTCAATAGTTTCAGCGGGTTTGTCCCGATCTGAACTGTTGGCGGTTGAATTTACGCAATTCATTCCGCCGGACGGTCATTTCATGCCGGAGGCGTGGCGGGCGAAACCGGGGCTATCCGGCCTGGAACCGGTCTTTCCAGCGCCGCAGCGTGGTGAAGGTCGCCAGCCCGTCATCGGTCGCCGGCTCGCCGGTCTGACGCGCGGCGGCGGCCTGCACTGACGGCACGCGGACGCGCAGGAACGGATTGGTGTCGCGTTCCTGCGCCAGCGTCGAGGGCAGGGTCGGCAGGCCGGCATCGCGGCTGGCCTGGTCGCGGCGGAGACGGGCATGCAGTGCCGGGTTGTCCGGCTCGACCGCCAGTGCGAAACGCAGGTTGTCCAGCGTGTATTCATGGGCACAGGCGATGCGGGTGTCATCGGGCAGTGCGGCCAGCCGCGTCAGCGACGCCAGCATCTGTGCCGGCGTGCCCTCGAACAGCCGGCCGCAGCCGGCAGCGAACAGCGTGTCGCCACAGAACAGCCAGCCTGCGCCGGCATAGGCCAGGTGGTCGAGCGTGTGACCGGGCACTGCCAGCACGTCCAGGCTGAGCCCGAGAGGGGCCAGTTCCACCCGGTCGCCGTCCGCCAGCGGGTGGGTGACGCCGGCCACGCCGGCCGGCCCGCAGACCGTCAGGGCGGGGAATCTCGCCTGCAGTGCCGGCAGTCCGCCGACATGATCGGCGTGATGATGGGTGATCAGTACCGCGTCCAGCACCAGCCCGGCGCCGGCAAGATAGTCGAGCAACGGCGCGGCATCGCCGGGGTCGACTGCGACAGCGGTCTGGGCGCGGTGCAGAACCCAGATATAATTGCTGCTGAAGGCGGGAACCGGAGTGACGTCGACCATGACGAGCCCTTTGCTACAAGGAGTGGGCGGATGCCCGGATTGAAAGAGTGGCTGGCGTCGCCGCTGGGCCAGTATGTAATGGCGCGCGAACAGGCCTATTTTGACCAGGCGGTTGCGGATGCCTTTGGCTATCGTGCGATCCAGATCGGCTTTGCCGACCAGCCGTTCCTGCGCGACAACCGGATTCCATGGCAGCGTGTGGTCGGCCTGCGGCCCGATGCCGACATTGTCGCCGATCCGGCACAGCTGCCGTTCGCCGCACAGAGTCTCGACCTGGTCCTGATGCCGCATACCCTCGATTTTACGTCGCATCCGCACGAGGTGCTCAGGGAGGTCGAGCGGGTGCTGGTGCCGGAAGGGCGTTTGTTGCTGACCGGCTTCAACCCGGTCTCGCTGTTTGGCGTGCGTCGGGTACTGACCCGCGCGCCGTCGCCGTGGAACGGCAACTTCCTGAGCCTCGGCCGGCTGAAGGACTGGCTCGAGCTGCTGAATTTCGATATCGCCGGCGGCGCCTTCCTGTGCTACGCGCCGCCGCTGGCCTCCGACAAGTGGCGGGACCGCTTCACTTTCATGGAAGATGCCGGCGATCGCTGGTGGCCGGTCGCCAGCGGCGTCTATGCGCTGGAGGCAGTCAAGCGCGTGCGCGGCATGCGCCTGATCATGCCGCGCTGGAAAGTGCTGGCCCAGCCACTGATTGCCGTCACCCGCGCCAAGCGCCCGGCCATGACCCCGAATGAAATGCTGAAAGACGACATTGCAGACTGAACCAGAACATATCGACATCTATACCGACGGCGCCTGCAAGGGCAATCCCGGCCCCGGCGGCTGGGGCGCGCTGCTGATCTATCGCGGCCAGGAGAAGGAGCTGTTCGGCGGCGAGCCGATGACCACCAACAACCGCATGGAAATGACGGCGGTCATCGAAGCGCTGAAATGCCTGAAGCGGCCGTGCCGCATCGTGCTGTACACCGATTCGCAGTATGTACAGAAGGGCATCAGCGAGTGGATCAAGGGCTGGAAGGCGCGCGGCTGGAAGACCGCCAGCAAGGAACCGGTCAAGAATGCCGACCTGTGGCAGCAACTGGATGCCGCCCGGCAGCCGCACGACATCGACTGGCGCTGGGTCAAGGGCCACGCCGGCCACGAATTCAATGAACGCGCCGACCAGCTGGCCAATCGCGGCGTCAGCGAACGCTCGCGCTGATGGCCGGACCGGCGCACAGGACCCCCATGCGACAAATCATCCTCGACACCGAAACCACCGGCCTCGATCCGCGCGAACACCGCCTGATCGAAGTGGCCGGGCTGGAAATGGTCAACCGCAAGCTGACCGGCAGGCACTGCCACTTCTATATCCACCCGCAGCGCGACATCGATCCGGATGCGCAGCGCGTGCACGGCATCAGCCTCGACATGCTCGAAGGCAAGCCGGTGTTCAAGCAGGTGGCCGGCGAGATTGCCGACTTCCTGCGTGATGCCGAACTGATCATCCACAACGCGGCGTTCGACATCGGCTTTCTCGATGCCGAGTTCGAGCGGGTGCGGCTGCCGAAGACCCGCAGCGTGGCCGGTGGTGTGATCGACACCCTGGCGATGGCGCGCGAGGTCTTTCCCGGCAAGCGCAACAACCTCGATGCCCTGTGCGACCGCTTCGAGATCGACCGCAGCAACCGGACCCTGCACGGCGCGCTGATCGACTGCGAGCTGCTGGCCGAAGTCTATCTGGCGCTGACCCGTGGTCAGGAAAGCCTGGAAATGGCGATCGAGACCGACAGTGACAGCAGCAACGACCTGTCGCTCGGCGCGCGCAAGCCGCTGATCGTGCAGCGCGCCAGCGCGGCCGAGCAGGCCGGGCATGAGGCGATGCTGGCGCGGCTGGACAAGAAGGCCGGCGGCGCCTGCGTATGGCGCGACTACGAGCCGCTGGACGCGCCGGCCGGCGCCGACGCGTCGTGAGCCGCATTGCCCTGGTGCCGGCCGCCGGCGGCGGCAGCCGCATGGGCGCCGGGCGGCCGAAGCAGTATCTGGAACTGGCCGGCCGGCCGCTGCTGGCGCACACGCTGGCACGCCTGCTGGCCGAGCCGCGCCTCGACCGCATCGTCCTGGTCCTGGCGGCGGATGACGGCTGGTTCGATACCTTCGCCTGGCCGGAAGATCGCCGGCTGGCCGTGCTCCGCGTCGGTGGCCCGTCGCGCGCCGAAAGCGTGCGCAACGGACTGGCGGTGCTGGCGGCGGACGCCGGCGACTGGGTGCTGGTCCACGATGCCGCCCGCTGCTGTCTGCCGGCCGCCGCGCTGGCACGGCTGATCGACACGCTGGACGACGACGAGGTCGGCGGCCTGCTGGCGGTGCCGGTGGCCGACACGCTGAAACGGGCTGACGGCGGGCTGCGCGTTGCCGCCACCGTGGCGCGCGATGGCCTGTGGCAGGCGCAGACGCCACAGATGTTCCGCGCCGGCCTGCTGGCACGGGCGCTGGGCGGTGAGCTGGATGCCGGTGTGACCGACGAGGCCAGTGCCGTCGAACGGCTGGGACTGTCGCCGCGGCTGGTCGAAGGGGATACCATGAATCTGAAAGTGACCTGGCCGCATGATCTGCCGCTGGCGCGCGCCATCCTGGCCGCGGAGCGGGGCGGGCGGGTCGAATGACGGGAGAAACGCGATGACAATACCTTTCCGCATCGGACAGGGCTGGGATGTCCACCGGCTGGTCGAAGGCCGCAAGCTGATTCTCGGCGGCGTGATCATTCCGCATGACCGGGGCCTCGATGGTCATTCCGATGCCGACGCCTTGTGTCATGCCGTGACCGACGCGCTGTTCGGCGCGGCCGGGCTTGGCGATATTGGCCGCCATTTCCCCGATACTGACCTAGATTTCAAGGGAGCGGACAGTCGGGTGCTGCTGCGCGAAGCGGTGCAGCGGGTGCGGGCGGCCGGTTTCGACGTGGTCAACATCGACTGCACCGTGATTGCCCAGGCACCGAAGCTGGCCCCGTACGTGAACCGCATGCGCGCGAACCTGGCGGCCGACCTTGGCGTCCCGCCCGACAATGTGAACGTCAAGGCCAAGACCAGCGAGCGGCTTGGCCATCTGGGACGTGAAGAGGGCATCGCCGCCGAGGCGGTATGCCTGCTGTCGCACCGTAGCGGCAAGTAACTGCACGGTCCGGCCCGCCCGCTGCGATCCGGTGGGCCGTTGGCGCCCGGCTATGGGATAATCCTGCTATCTGCAACGGAGACGTCAGCATGAAAACCCAAGACCAAATGAAGATGGCTGCGGCCAAGAAGGCAGTGCAGTACATTCCGGACAACGCCATCATCGGCGTCGGCACCGGTTCCACCGTCAATTTCCTGATCGACGAGCTGGCCACAATCAGGGACCGCATCGACGGTGCCGTATCCAGTTCCGAGGCGACCACCGCCCGGCTGAAGGCGATCGGCATCCCGGTCTACGAACTGAACTCGGTTGGCGACCTCGAGGTGTATATCGATGGCGCCGACGAAATCAACCATCACCTGCACATGATCAAGGGCGGTGGCGGTGCGCTGACGCGCGAGAAGATCGTTGCCGCCGCATCCAGACAGCTGGTCTGCATCGCCGACGAAGCCAAGCTGGTACAGAAGCTCGGCGCATTCCCGCTGCCGGTGGAAGTCCTGCCGATGGCGCGCAGCCTGGTCGCACGCAAGCTGGTCAAGCTGGGCGGTCATCCGGAATGGCGGCAGGACTACGTGACCGACAACGGCAACATCATCCTCGACGTGCACGGGCTGAACATCATGGCGCCGGTGGAGATGGAAGAAACCATCAACCACATTCCGGGCGTGATCTGCTGCGGCCTGTTTGCCCGCCGTCATGCCGACGTGCTGCTGCTCGGCCGTGCCGATGGCACGGTACAGGTTCTCGAGTAAGCGCCGATATCATGTCGCTGGACCGGGCCGGGGCAGTGTCTGCATGACCTGCGCCGGCCCGGTCCGTTACAACGGCCTGTCATACCGATGTCACGGCAGGGCAATACACTCGTCTGCTGACGCTGGGCAAACCGAAGAGCGCGATAATGCCAAAAGAACATATATCCAAGCAGTTCGACATGGAACTCGAAACCATCCGCACCCGCGTGCTGCAGATGGGGGGACTGGTCGAACAACAGATCAGCAGTGCCATGCAGGCGCTGATTGACGGTGACATCGAGACACTGGGCCGCGTCGTCGCCGACGACGTGCATGTGAATGCGATGGAGGTGGGGATCGACGAGGAGTGTCAGCACATCATCGCCCGTCGCCAGCCGGCGGCCAGCGACTTGCGCATGGTCATCACCGTGATCAAGACCATTACCGATCTTGAGCGCATCGGTGACGAGGCGCAGAAGATCGCGCGCGTCGGCAAGAAAATGCTGGAAGACGAGCGGGTCCAGGTGCCGCGCCTGCGCGAAATCGAGAAGATGGCCAATGTCGCGCTGGTGATGCTGCGCCGCGTGCTGGATGCCTTTGCCCGTCTCGACGTCTACGGCGCGCTGGACGTGGCCCGCCAGGACCGTCAGCTCGACGAGGACTTCAGCGCCAGCCTGCGCCAGCTGATCACCTTCATGATGGAAGACCCGCGCACCATCACCATGTCGCTGGACACCATCTTTATCGCCAAGGCGATCGAGCGCATCGGTGACCATGCCAAGAACATCTCCGAATACGTGGTGTACCTGGTCAAGGGCAAGGACATCCGTCACACCTCGCTCGAGGACGTCGAGCGCGAAGGTCTGTAGGCCTTTCCCGGTGGCAACCGGTAGCGGCTTGCTGCCGGTTCCCGCCAGCTGTGTGACAATAGCGCGGGCAGGGTCGGGCCATCCGGTCCGCCCCTGCCCGTGTTGCCCGGTGTCGCCGGCAGACCCCCTGCGGCGCACCGTGTCGCTTTCCTTCCTTTCCCTGCCAGCGCCGCCCAGATGACCGCATCGTTTGACACCCTCGCCGCCGTCGATCTCGGCTCGAACAGTTTTCGCCTGCAAATCGTCCGCGTGATGGACGGCATGCTGTACCCGCTGGACTCGCTGAAGGACACCGTCCGCCTTGGCGGCGCGCTGCTGCCTTCCGGCGAACTCGACCAGGACATCGCCGACCGTGCGCTGGCCTGTCTGGCCCGCTTTGGCGAACGCCTGCGCGGTTTCCACCCTGACCGGGTGCGCGTGGTCGGCACCAATACCCTGCGCGTTGCCAGGGATGCCGCCTTGTTCATCGCCAGGGCGGAACGGCTGCTCGGCTTTCCGATCGAAATCATCGCCGGCCGCGAAGAAGCGCGCCTGATTTATCTCGGTGCGGCGCACAGCCTGCCGGCCAGCCAGGAAAAGCGGCTGGTGGTCGATATCGGTGGCGGCTCGACCGAGTTCATTGTCGGCCAGGGCATGCGTTCGCTGAAGACCGAAAGCCTGAACCTTGGCTGTGTCAGCTACAGCCTGCGCTTCTTCCCCGACGGTCGTCTGACCCGGCACAACTTCAAGGATGCGGTGGTGGCCGCGCGCGACCAGATCCAGCGCATCGCCGCCGAATTCGGCCCCGACCAGTGGCAGCTCGCCATCGGCACTTCCGGCACTGCGCGTTCGCTGCGCGACATCCTCGAACAGTCCGATTTCTCCAGCGAAGGCATCACCCTGGACGGCATGGAAAAGCTGCGCGCCGAACTGATCCGCGCCGGCAGCCTGAAAGCCGCCCACCTGAACGGCCTGCGCGGCGATCGCGCCCCGGTCCTGCCGGGGGGGCTGTCGATCATGCTGGCAGTATTCGAGGAACTCGGTATCCAGCGCATGGACGTCACGCTCGGCGCCCTGCGCGACGGCGTGCTGTACGACCTGCTCGGTCGCCAGGACGAGCGCGACCCGCGTGCCGACAGCGTGGCGCAGATGATGCGCCGCTACCATGTCGACACCGTGCAGGCCACGCGCGTGGCCCGGGTGGCCCATCACGTGCTGGCCGGGCTGTCGGCCGGGCAGGAGGCGGCGCCGGACTGGAAACGCGAACTGGGCTGGGCGGCGGCGCTGCACGAGATCGGGCTCGATATCTCGCACACCGGTTACCACAAGCATTCGGCATATATCGTCGAGAATGCCGACATGCCCGGCTTTTCCCGCCAGGAGCAGAAGGTGCTGGCGACGCTGATCCTGGCCCATCGCGGCTCGCTCGGCAAACTGCTGTCGCAGGTCACCGACGACAGCCTGTGGCCGGTGATCGTGTCGCTGCGGCTGGCGGCCCTGTTCTCGCGCAGCCGTCGCGACCTGGCGCTGCCGGAGAACCTGCACTTCAGCACCGTCGCGCCACGCCAGTTCCGGGTGGTTCTGGACGCCGACTGGCTGGACAGCCATCCGATGACGGCCAGCGCACTGCGCGAGGAAGCCAGCGGCTGGAAGGACATCGGTTTCCAGCTGACCGTGCGCGGGCAGGACGATCGCAAACTGCTGGCCTGAGCATTTCCGGGCTGGCGCCGGCGCGTGGTCCGTGGCAGGGTGGCAGGCTGACGTTCCGCTGGAGTACGCATGACGGATTCGCGCTACAAACGCAAGCATCGCCGCCCGGGCAAGGCGCGACTGGTCAAGGTTGGCCAGGAGGCCGGCACCCTGGCACATATCGGCACCGTGCGCACCGAGGCGCCGTCGCTGGCCCTGATCGAATACAACGACACCGATTACCGGCAGACCGGGCTGGAGGCCGTCAACGAAAGCCGCACCCAGCCGCCGCTGGAAAATGGCGTGCAGTGGCTGAATGTGTACGGGCTGCAGAACCCGTCCGTGCTCGAGGAGATCGGGCGCCGCTACAAGCTGCACCCGCTGGTGGTCGAGGACATGCTGAACACCCAGCAGCGGCCCAAGGTCGAGGACTACGGCGACTACCTGTTCATTGTCACCCGCACCTTCGGCCTGAACGGCGACGGGGAACTCGACAGCGACCAGATCAGCATCGTGCTCGGCCGCGACTTCGTGCTCAGCGTGCAGGAACGGCCGACCGGCCGCTTCGAGGCACTGCGCGAGCGGCTGCGGACCGGCAAGGGCCAGGCGCGCAAGTACGGGCCGGACTACCTCGCCTATGCGCTACTGGATGCCGTGGTCGACTATTACTTCATCACCCTGGACCGCTTTGCCGACCAGACCGACCAGCTCGACGACATGCTGCTGGCCGGCATGCCGATCGACGGCGGCGCACTGCACCGCATCCGCGGACTGAAGCTCGACGCGCTCGAGCTGCGGCGGGCGATGTGGCCGTTGCGCGAGGCGATCAATACCCTGGTGCGCGGCGACCATGACCTGGTGCAGGACAATACGCGGATCTTCCTGCGTGATGTCTACGACCATGCGACCCAGCTGATCGAATCGCTGGACCTGTTGCGCGATCTGATCAGCGACATGGTCGAGCTGTACCAGTCCAACCAGTCGAACCGCCTGAATCGCGAAATGCGCTTCCTGACCGTGGTCTCGACCCTGTTCATGCCGCTGACCTTCATCGTCGGCGTGTATGGCATGAACTTCGAATTCATGCCGGAACTGCACTGGCGCTACGGCTATTTCCTGGTCTGGAGCGTGATGATCGGCATTGCCATGGTCATGGGCTGGGTGTTCTGGCGCCGGCGCTGGCTGTAGCCGCTCATGATGCGGGTTCGATCTCCGCATCCGCCTGCCGTGGATGACCATCGAGCAGGGCGGCCAGAATGTGATCGAAGAAGCGGCCGCCGGTCAGCAGGTCGAGCTGGCGCAGATTCAGCGTGATGATGGCGCGCTGTTCGGCATCGAGCGCGATGCCGTACTGCACCAGTGCCTTTTCCACGGCGACAATGGTCGATTCGAGCGCCGCAACATCCAGCCCGACTTCGGCCGGCGTCGCCGCATGGGCGGCAATGGCGATGGTCCTGGCCAGCCGCTCCGGCGTGGTCTCGACCGGCAGCGCCCGGGTCAGCGCGCTGACATGGGAATAGATGCGGATGAAGCGCTGCCGTTCCGGCAGGCCGGCGTCCGGTGCCGGCAACGGACCGTAACTTGCCCGCGTCTCGCACAGCGTCGTGTCGGCCGGCGCGGGAAATGCGTCGCCAACCCCATCGACCAGCCAGTCCCGGCTGCAGCCGGCAGCATTCACCAGCTTGGTCACGGTGCGGGCGAACGGCCGCGTACCCTCATTGAGGATTTTTGACAGACCGGCCCGGGATACGCCGCTGGACTCGCTGAGCCGGGCGGGAATGCCGTCGAAACGGGTGTCGATCAGCCATTGCACCCGCTGCACGAACTCGGGGTTTTTCAGTTTCTGGATCATCGGCTACGGTTACCCACGGGTGGACGGGGAGCAGGTGGTGTGTTCGCACTCACCGGCATTCGGTCCCGAACGCTAACTCATGCGGCGTGAAAAAACCAATCGGACGCAGGGACGCCGTCAACGGACGTGGTCTTCCAGCAACACGCGCAGGATATCGTCAAACGACGAGCCGCCGGCCAGTGCGTTCAACTGGTAGCAGCTCAGTGCCATCACCGCCCGCTGTTCGGCCGTCAGGCGCAACGCCCGCTGCGCCAGCCTGGTTTCAACCACGACAATGGCCGTCTCCAGTGCGACGGGTTCCAGCTGGCTGTCCGGCATCGCCGTGCGGGTGGCGACAGCGATGCCCCGGGCAAGACGTTCAGGCTCGATTGCCACCGGCAGCGCTCCCGACATCGCGCATACATGGCCATAGAGTTCGATAAAGCAGCGCTGCTGCCACGACTCGGCCGGCGTCGCCGCCAAAGCATCGCTCATTGCCATGGCCGGCAGGCGGGGCTCACCCGGGAACGGCTCGCCATCCCCATCGAGCAGCCAGTCGCGCGTGCAGCCAGTGCCCTCCACCAGCTTGGTCACCGTGCGGGAAAACGGCTGCGTTCCCGAATTGAGAATCTTCGACAGGCCGGCCTTCGAGACGCCGGTGGCGTCGCTGAGCCGGGCCGGAATGCCGTCGTAACGGGTATCGATCAGCCATTTCACGCGTTGCACAAATTCGGGATTCTTCAGTTTTTTGTTCATCCGGTTGTCTGGCGCTAACGGTTGGGTGTGGCGTCGTTAGCACACTTGTCCTCTGTGAAGGGTTGGCGAATGTACTGCCGTCACTGCATTCGCTATATTGCGAATTTGGATGCAGAGAAGGCCGAATATGGTCAACTGGATTCTCAGTTGATCCCGAACGCTAACTTATACGGCAAATGGCCGGATTGAGAAAATCCACATGACAAACCTGAACACGAACGACACACCCCGGTACTGGCACCCGGAAGACGTCAAGGCGGCCATCAGGAAACGCGGCAAAAGCATGGCGGATCTGGCGCGGGAGCATCACCTGCCATCCGCCAACGTTCGCAACGCATTGCGCCGGCCGGTACGCTCCGGTGAAATCGTCATCGCGGCTTTCCTTGGCATCCCGCTGTGCGAGCTGTGGCCGGACCGCTGGGATGTTAATGGCAAGCGCGTTCTGCGACCAAGAACGGTCAGTCAGTCACCGCTGCGGGAGGGCAATCATGGCGACGGGATGGACAAGGGACGGGGGTGACGGAACGGGCGGGGCGTCCCGGCACGGACACGCCATCCGGATCATGATTGCCGACGACCATGCACTGGTCCGGATGGGCATCGGCAGCCTTGTGACCGGCATGCGCGATGCCAGCCTGTGCGGCGAGGCGGACAGCTCGACCACGCTGATGCCGCTGCTGGAACGGCAACTGCCGGACATTCTGGTCACCGACCTGATGATGCCCGGTGGCGATCATGGCGACGGGGTGGCGATGGTGGCCGGATTGCGCCGGCGCTACCCGGCACTGAAGATCATCGTGCTGACCATGCTGGTCAATCCGGCCGTGCTGCGGCTGGTGCTGGACACCGGCGTGCACGGACTGTTGCTTAAATGCATCGCCCGCCGGCAACTGGCACTGGCATTGCGCGTGGTCGCGGCCGGCGGCACCTTTGTCGACCGAAGTGTCCGCAGCGCCGTCTGCGCGGCATCGGGCGATGGCGCCCCCTGGCGGCAAAGCGGTCTCGACCGGCTGTCGCGACGGGAGCGGGAAGTGCTGCTGCTGTGCCTGCGCGGGCTGTCGGTGACCGAGATCGCCGGTTTGCGCAACCGCAGCATCAAGACCATCAGCCAGCAGAAGGTCACCGCGTTTCACAAGCTGGGGCTGGGCAGCGATCGGGCGTTGTTCGAATTTGCCGAGCAGAGCGGGCTGATGCAGCGGGCCCGCTGACACAAAAACCAGAAAGTTCTGATGACGTAAGTGATGGCTTTCATATACTCGGATTATGTGATGCCAAGAAAAGGATTTGGCTGATTCAAGTCATTCCGGACCGGGCGGTAAGCTGCTGCGGCGTGTTCAATGTCGACGCGCCATATCGTTTTGTTGCCGGGGTTCCGCTCATGACCAGAAACACCTTTTCCCCGTCGCCGGTCTGTCTGTCCGAGGCGTGCCTGCCGCTCAACGTGCTGATCGCCGAGCGGCATGACAGCCAGCGGACCGCGCTGTGCCAGGCACTGCGCGCACTGGGCGCCTGCGTGATCTATGCAGCAAGCAGCGGCTGGGATGCCTACCATATCCTGCGCGGGCTGGACGGACTGGCGGAGGACGGGCTTGGCATCGGGGTCGTCGACGTGGTGATCTGTGACCTGCAACTGCCGGAGATGGATGGCGTCGAGCTGATCCGGCAGCTGGCCGCGCTGCCGCGCAAGCCGGTGCTGCTGCTCAGCTGTTCACTGCCGCCGCGGCTGATGCTGGCCGTGCGTGAAATGATGCGGCAATACCAGGTCCCTTTCGGAGGGCTGCTGGACAAACCGGTCCGTCCCGAGCAGCTGCACAGGCTGCTGCAGGGAGTGGTGACCGATCGTACGAGGGCAGGCAAGCCGGTGAATACGTATCCGTCGTCAGCACAACCCATGTTCGTCAGCCGCCCCGTGCTGGAACGCGCGCTCGACAGCCGTGCCATCGAGCCGTGGTACCAGCCCAAGACGGACCCGCTGACCGGCCGGCCGCTCGGCTTCGAGGTGCTGGCGCGCTGGCGCCACCCCGAGCAGGGCATCCTGCCGACGGCCTGCTTTCTCAGCGGGATCGAGCTGCATGGCCTGATGGAACGGATGAGTGCCATCCTGCTGGAGCAGTCGCTGCAGTTGCTGGGCCAGCTGGAATCGCAGGACGCCGGACTGACGCTGAGCTTCAACCTGTGCTGGTCGCAGCTGGCGGATCCGGCGCTGGCCGATCGCATCCTGCACCAGACCCGCGCGTACCGGATCGAGCCCGAGCGTGTCGTGCTGGAAATGACCGAATGGTCGGTCATCCAGCACATGGGGCCGACGCTGGACAACCTGATCCGCCTTGGCATGCGGGGCTTCCAGCTGTCGCTGGACGACTTTGGCGCCGGCTACAACGCGCTGCACCTGCTGGCCGAACTGCCGCTGGATGAATTGAAGATCGACCGCTCGCTGGTCCACCGCGCCAGCTGCAGCGAGACGGCGACCCAGGTGCTGACCGCCGTGCAGCAACTGGCGCACCGGATCGGTCTGCGTACCGTGGCCGAGGGCATCGAGCGCGACGAGGACTACCAGCTGGTGCGTTCGCTGGGCTGTGACGAGGTCCAGGGGCATTTCATCGCGCCGGCCATGTGCGAAACCGACTTTATCGACTGGCTGCGCTGCCGGCAGACCCGTGCCGGTGCGTGCTGAGCTCAGCGGAAGCGGGCCGGATCGATGCCGTTGCGGGCCAGCTTGTCATACAGCGTCTTGCGGGCGATGCCGAGCGCGGCCGCCGCTTCGGTGACGCCACCGCGACTGGCGGCCAGCGCCGACTCGATCAGCGCGCTCTCGAAGCGTTCGACCCGCAAGGGCAACGACAGCGTGTCATCGCCGGCTGGCAGGTCGGTTTCCCACAATCCCAGCACATGGCGCTCGGCTGCATGCTTGAGCTCGCGGACATTGCCCGGCCAGTGCTGGGCCGTCAGCCGGTCGCAGAGCGCCGGCGACAGCTCCGGTGCCGGTCGCTCGAAGCGGCGCGCGGCCTGATGCAGAAAGTGGGTGAACAGCAGCGGAATGTCCTCGCGCCGTTCGCGCAGTGGCGGCAGGGTCAGCGTGGCGACATTCAGCCGGTAGTACAGGTCGGCGCGGAAGCGGCCGTCGCGGCTGGCATCGGCCAGGTCTTCCTTGCTGGCGGCCACCACCCGGCACTGGACCGGCACGGCCTCGTTGGCGCCAAGCCGTTCCACCGAGCGCTGCTGCAGAACCCGCAGCAATTTAGCCTGCAACGGCAATGGCATGCCCTCAATCTCGTCAAGAAACAGCGTGCCGCGGTGGGCGTGTTCGATCTTGCCGATCCGGCGTCGGGTGGCGCCGGTGTAGGCGCCGGGCTCGGCGCCGAACATCTCGCTCTCGAACACGCTTTCCGGCAGCGCCGCGCAGTTGATGGCAACAAAGTTGCCGGCACGCCAGCGACCGCCGTCATGCAGGCTTTGCGCGACCAGTTCCTTGCCGGTGCCGGTTTCGCCGAGGATCAGCACATCGGCATCGGTGTCGGCCAGGTTGGCGACGATGTGGCGGACCCGCTCGATGGCCGGGCTGTGGCCGAGCAGGACCGCATCCATGCCTTCCAGCGTCGCCAGCCGCTCGCGCAGGCGCCGGTTTTCCAGCGTCAGCCGGCGCTGGTCGATCGCGCGATGAACGACATCGAGCAGTCGTTCCGGCGAATAGGGTTTCTCGATAAAGTCATAGGCGCCGGCGCGCATCGCATTGACCGCCATGCCGACATCGCCGTGTCCGGTCACCAGGATCACCGGCAGGTCCGGCGCCTGCTGGCGCACCCGCTCCAGCAGTTCCAGCCCGCTCATGCCGGGCAGGCGCACGTCACTGACCAGTATGCACGGGGCGTCGGGCGTCAGCAGTGGCAGCGCCGGCTCGGCGCGCGGCAGGTCGCGGACCTGCAGATCGGCCAGCACGAAAGCCTGGGTGCTGGCGCGACGCACGGCGGCATCGTCTTCGACGTAGACGACGTGGATGTCGGGGGACGCGGTGGCATTCATGCCGGTTCTCCTGTCGGGGCAGCCGAGGGCGGCCAGACTGCCATGATGCTGGCGCCGCCGTCATCGGCATTGGCGATGCCGAGCCGCCCGCCACTGTCCTCGATCAGCCCGCGCACGATGGCGAGGCCAAGCCCGAGACCCTGGCCAAGCGGCTTGGTGGAAAAGAACGGTTCGGTGATGCGGTCGATCAGCTCGCTGGCGATGCCGGTGCCGCTGTCCCGCACTTCCAGCCAGCGCCGGCCGCTGTCGTCCTCGCCGGCGCTGACCCGGACTTCGCGGCGCAATGCATCGGGCGGCATGGCATCCAGCGCATTGGCGAGCAGGTTCTGCAGCACCTGCTCGAGAGCGGCGGGTTCCAGCGGCAGCAGCGGGGCATGCGGTGGCATCGCCGTGATCAGTGTGGCACCGGCACGGGCGAAACGGGCGTCCATCCAGTGCCGGACATGGTCCAGCGCCTGGTCGGGCCGGGCTGTCCCGGCACCGCTGCCTTCGGCCCGCCGCCGTGACGCATACAGCTTCAGTTGCGAGGTCAGCCGGGCCATGCGTTCGACCAGCGCCGCGATCTGGTCGAGATTGTCTTCGGCCAGATCGCGCTGACCGCGCGCCAGCAACTGGCGGGTATTGCCGGCATAGGTGGCGAGGGCGGCCAGTGGCTGGTTCAGTTCGTGGGCCAGCCCGGCAGCCATCTGGCCGAGGGCCGCCAGCCGGCTGGTCTGCACCAGATCGTGCTGGGTCACCCGCAGCCTGGCTTCGGTGTCGCGGCGTTCGGCAATCTCGCGTGTCAGCTGGGCATTGGCCTCGGCCAGCTCGGCGGTTCGCTCGGCCACGGTACGTTCCAGCGCATCGCGCGCAGCCAGCCGCTCGCGCAACCGGCGCGTGCGCTGGCGCGCGTAGAGTACCAGCAGCATCACTACCCAGCAGGCGAGCGCGCTGGCCAGCCCGGCCAGCCCGGCAGTGGTCTTCAGCGGCTGCAGGTCGAGCAGGATGCGCATGCGCCAGTCGAGTATCGGCAGCGGTGTGGTATTGACCAGATAGCGGTGACCATCCAGCGCCAGTTGATCGTCGTCGTGCCAGACCACCGACAGTCGCGGCAGTGGCGAGGTGTAATACTGGCGCGTGCTGGTCAGCCGGGCGCGCTGACGCGCATCCAGTTCGTCCAGTGCGGCGAATTTCCAGGCCGGATCGGCTGCCAGCGCGATGATGCCGTTGTCGTCGGACACCATGACCTTTTCGGCGCTCTGCCGCCAGGTGCGCTCCAGCGCCGCCAGATCGATCTTGACCGCGACCACACCGACCAGGCGGCCGGCGTCGCGCACCGGCTTGGCCAGAAAATAGCCGGGCTCGCGCGTGGTGGCGCCTACGGCATAGAAGTGGCCGGTCCCGCCGGCCAGCGCGTCGCGGAAATATGGCCGGAATGCATAGTTGCTGCCGACATAGCTGCTGGGCTGGTTCCAGTTGCTGGCGGCCAGCGTGGTGCCGTTGGCGGCAATCACGTACAGCGCCGACGACTGGGCCTCGGCATTGATGCGTGCCAGATAACGGTTCAGCCGGTCGACCTGGGCCGGATCATGCGGTTCGCGCAGCAGGCGTGCCACTTCCGGGTTCAGGGCGAGCAGGGTCGGCAGGTAGTCGTAGCGGGCGATGCTGCTTTTCAGCCCGGCACTGAACAGTTCGGCCCGGTGACGGCCAAGCTGGGTCAGCGTGTCCAGACCGTGTGCGTAGACCACGTGATAGACCACCGCTGCGACCAGGCTGGCGCAGCAGATGGCGGCAGCGGCCAGCCAGCGCGTGCCGCGCAGGCGAAAGCGGAAGGAAGACGGCATGGGAAACCTGCGTAAAACGGGATGGCCGGGACGGCAGGGCCCGCGCATGGCGCGCCCCGCTGTCCCGTTTAGATACCATGCAATGGCGTCGGCTGTCTCAGTCGCTGGTGACGGCGTGGATTTCGTCGTTGTGGTGGCGACGCTGCTCTTCCATGACCAGTTCGGCCAGTTCCCGCTTCAGCGCATTGAAGCCGGGCGCGCTCGGGTCGCGCGGTCGTTCCATGTCGATCTGCACGTCGCGCTTGATCCGGCCGGGCCGGTAGGTCAGCACGATGGTACGGTCGGCCAGGTAGATCGACTCCTCGATACTGTGGGTGACGAAGATGATGGTCTTTTTCAGCTCCGCCCACAGCTTCAGCAACTCGTCCTGCAGATTGCGCCGGGTCAGGGCGTCGAGTGCACCGAAGGGCTCGTCCATCAGCATGATCGGCGAGTCCAGAGCCAGTACGCGGGCAATGGCGACGCGCTGGCGCATGCCGCCGGACAGGTCTTTCGGGAAGCGGTGGCGGAAGTCTGACAGGCTCAGCATTGCCAGCAGCGCGTCGACCTTCTCGGCCATTTCGCGCTGGCCGAGCCGCTTGATTTCCAGGCCGAAGCGGATGTTCTGCTCGACGGTCATCCACGGGAACAGCGCGTACTCCTGGAACACCATGCCCCGGTCCGGTCCGGGCTCGCGCACCGGCTGGCCGTCGACCAGGATGTCGCCGCTGCTCGGCAGCGAGAAACCGGCAATGGCGTTCAGCAGGGTGGACTTGCCGCAGCCGGAGGGGCCGAGCAGGCAGACGAACTGGCCGGCGGGAATGGTGAGGTTGATGTCGTCGAGCGCGACGACTTCCTTGTCGGCAGTGGCGAAGCGCTTGTCGACATTGCGGATATGGATCAGGTCGGACATGGAAATTCCTTCGGGGCGGCAGGGGACGGGATGACGGGCATGGTGCGCGCCGTCAGCTTTCCAGCCCGCGATGCCAGCGCAGCAGATGGTTGTTCAGCCGGGTCATGCCGAGGTCGATGGCCAGTCCGAGCACGCCGATCGACAACATGCCGGCAATGATCTTGTCCGACCACATGTACTCGCGCGCTTCCAGAATGCGGTAGCCGAGGCCGTCGTTGACCGCAATCATCTCGGCGACGATGACGACAATGAAGGCGGTACCGATGCCGATGCGTGCGCCGGTCAGGATGTATGGCGTGGCGGCCGGCAGAATGACCCGGGTAAACAGCGTCATGCGGCCGACGCCGAGGTTGCGTGCCGCGCGCAGGTAGATGCTGTCGACGTTGCGCACCCCGGACAGCGTGTTGATCAGCACCGGGAAGAACGCGCCGATGGCGATCAGGAAGAACGCCGGCGGATTGCCGAGGCCGAACCAGAGAATGGACAGCGGAATGAAGGCAATCGGCGGGATCGGGCGCAGCAACTGAACCAGCGGGTTGAAGAAGTGATAGACACGGTCGTTGGCGCCCATCAGCAGGCCCAGCGGCAAGGCCAGGCCGGCGCCGACCAGAAAGCCGATCAGTACCCGGTACAGGCTGGCAAACGCATCGTGGATCAGGTCGCCGGAAAACCACCATGCCAGTCGCGAGCCGGCTTCGGGCTCGAACGGCTGGGTCGGCAGCAGGTATTCCCACCATTTGACGGCGACCTGCGACGGGGCGGGCAGCAGGTGCGGGTTGACCAGTCCGGCGCGGACGACGGCCTCCCACAGCACCAGCAGCACAATCGGGACAAGCAGACCCTGAACGGTCCGGTTGAATCTGGGTTTCATCTCATGCTCCAGCAACGGGCGGCCTCCCGGCGTAGCCGGGACACGCGCCTTTGTTCGCAATCAGTCAGGCCGGCACCGGCGCCATCCTGGCCGCCGGTGCACCCGCGGGCTCAGTTCGAACCGGTCTTCAGCGCGCCTTCCGCCTTTTGCAGCAGATCGAGCTTCACCCAGTCAGCGGCTTTCGGCGGCTGGGTCATCTTGCCGACGCCATAGCGCTTCATCATGTCGGTATTGGTCTGGATCTCCTTGACCGAGGTGCTGTAGCTGAAGCGGGCATTGCCCATGGCGTCCTTGTAGTCCTCCGCGCTGATCTGGTTCTTGAACATGGTCTGGCGCACGTACTGTTCGGCCAGTTGCGGCTTGTCGATAAAGGTTCTGGTGGCCTCGACGAACAGCTTCATGACCCGCAGCGCCACGTCCGGCTTTTCCTTGTACATTTTTTCGGTCATGACCAGCGTGCGCACCGGCTCGCCGATCGGCGTGTCATACGGCTTCAGCAGCTCGACGCCGAAGCCCTTGTTGATCGCCTGCGCCGCCTGCGGTTCGGACTGGCTCATCGCATCGATGCTGCCGGCCAGCATCGCCTGGTTCAGGTCGGCATACGGCATGTACAGCACCAGCACATCCTTGCCCGGTTTGTCCGACCAGCTCAGGCCGGCCTTGGCCAGTTCGGCCAGCAGCAGCATTTCCTGGGTGCCGCCACGCGCCACGCCGACCTTCTTGCCTTTCAGATCCGCCAGTGTCTGGATGCCGGCGCCCTTGCGCGACACGAAGCGCACGCCGCCCTTGGAGAAACCGGCGACTACGTAGATCGGTGCGCCGGCTGCACGGCCGGCGATGGCGCCATCAGCCGCGCTGGCCGCGATGTCGATTTCCCCGGCCACGATGGCAGGAATGATGTCGATGCCCTTGGCAAACACGCGCTCGTCGATTTTCAGGTTGTACTTCGGTGCCAGTTCCTTCATGTAGGACACCGCACCGTAGTGGGCGAACTTCAGGTTGCCGAGGCGGACCAGGTCGGCGGCGGAAGCGGACAGGGCGGCAAGCGTCAGTGCGCCGGCCAGCAGATAGCGTTGGGGGGTCATGGTGTCTCCTCATGTTCTCGTTCGTCACCGCCGTACCCGGGCGGTGCGTGTATGGAACGTGTCGTCCATGCTTTCCGTTAACGCAAACGGCATGCCAGCTCCGGTTTGAAGAAAAAATGATTGAAATCATTGTGTTGGTGTATTTTCCTGTCGGGGTATGTGCGGGGATTCGCACACCGGGCTGGAAAACGGGATGGATTTCCGCCCGCTGACGTGCGAAAACGTGCTATGGAATGAAAGGATCGACATGCAGGAAATCGTCGATACCGTCGTGATCGGGGCAGGCGTCATCGGTCTGGCGGTGGCCCGCGAGCTGGCACAGCGCGGGCGTGAGGTATGGCTGCTGGAGCAGGCCGGAGCGATCGGGCAGGGCATCAGCGCACGCAGCAGCGAGGTTGTGCACGCGGGCATCTATTACCCGATCGGCTCGTGGAAGGCGCGGCTGTGCGTCGAGGGACGCGAGCTGCTCTATGGCTATTGCGCGGCACGTGGCGTGCCGTTCCGCCGGCTGGGCAAACTCGTGATCGCCACCGAGGATGCCCAGCTGCCGCTGCTGGAGTCGATGGCCATGCGTGCCCGTGCCAGTGGCGTCGACGATCTGGTCCTGCTGGATGCGGATGGCGTGGCCCGGCTGGAACCGTCGCTGCGCTGCCGGGGCGCGCTGTCGTCGCCGTCCACCGGCATCATCGACAGCCATGCGCTGATGTGGTCGCTGCTGGCCGATGCCGAAGCGGCCGGCGCGGTGCTGGTGCTGCACAGCCCGGTGCGGCGCATCGACTGCGACGGTGGCGTGCTGCGGCTGGAGATCGGGGAGGAAGGCAGTGACAATGTGTCGCTGCTGGCGACCCGGCAACTGGTCAATGCGGCCGGGCTGGATGCGGCCGGCCTGGCGGCGATGATCGAGGGCCTGCCCGATGTGCCGCGTGCCCGCTATGCGAAGGGCAACTATTTTTCCGTCGCCGGGCGGGTGCCGTTCGAGCGGCTGATCTATCCGCTGCCCGAGCCGGGCGGGCTTGGCGTGCACCTGACCCTGGATCTGGGCGGGCAGGCGCGTTTCGGCCCGGATGTCGAGTGGGTCGAACAGCCCGATTACCAGGTGGACCCGGGCCGGGCCGGTGCCTTTGCCGAAGCGATCCGCCGCTGGTGGCCGGCTCTGCCGGAGACGGCACTGATGCCGGCCTATGCCGGTGTGCGGCCGAAGCTCGATGGCCGGAGCGGCGATTTCTGCATCGAGGGGCCGGAAGTCCACGGGCTGGACGGGCTGGTCAATCTGTTCGGTATCGAATCGCCCGGCCTGACGGCCTGTCTGGCCATTGCGCGCGAGGTGGGGGACCGGCTGGACGGGCATCGCCCGGTTGCGCTCGATATCGACTGATTGCGGATCGGACTGGCAATCCCCGGCTCAGGCGCTACATAGAGAAGGGCTGAGCCCGCCGGTTGGCCGCCGTCATCACGCGATGCCGGGGGTTTCCGAGGTCCCCTCGGGACGGCGAGGGCGGAGGGAGTCATGCAGACACTACCGAAACAGGTCCATATCGTCGATCTGGTACTGAGCGAGGTGCTGCCTTCGTGGGTGGCACTGCGGCCACACCAGCTCGATATCGCCATCCGGCTGACCGATGCCGGCATGCCGACACTGGCCGTGGGGGCTCTGGATGCCGAATCCGGGCTGCTGGGCGAGCTGCCGCCACGCAAGGGCGTGCGCTATCTGGCGGAAGGCGGTGGCCCGCTGACGGCCATGCCGCGTCTGCCGGCCAACTGGCCCGGCGAACTGATGGTCCGGGCG
Organism: Microvirgula aerodenitrificans DSM 15089; assembly: GCF_000620105.1. Lineage (NCBI taxonomy): Bacteria > Pseudomonadati > Pseudomonadota > Betaproteobacteria > Neisseriales > Aquaspirillaceae > Microvirgula > Microvirgula aerodenitrificans. Next base: position 200,271 of record NZ_JHVK01000001.1, read on the forward strand.
ACCGCCAGCGAGACGTTCTCGCGCCGGCATCTGGACGGCAGCCTGGCTGCCGTGCTCGACCATCTGGCAGGCACGATCGACACCATCAATCAGGCCGGCTTCAAGGTGCGCGGCCGCGTGGCCGGCGCGTTCGGCTGCCCGTACGAGGGCGATCTTTCGCCACTGGCGGTAGCGGCAGTGGCCGGCGAGCTGTATGCGATGGGCTGCGACAGCGTGGTGCTGTCCGATCTGACCGGTCACCTGACGCCGGACCGGGTCCGTCGGGTGTTCGAGGCCGTGGACCGGCGGGTACCGGTAAAGAAACTGGCCGTGCGCTGGATGGACAGTTACGGGCTGGGCATCGCCAATCTGCTCGCCAGCCTGCAGTGCGGGGTGACGACGGTGGAGACGGCGACTGGCGGCGTGCTGCCGAATCCGTGGCTGCCTGGCTGCGCCGGCACGCTGGCCAGCGAGGATGTGGTCTATCTGCTCGACGGGCTGGAGGTCAGGACCGGGGTGGATCTGGGCCGGCTGGCGGAAACCGGCCGGCTGCTGGCCGGCATCACCGGCCTGCCGACCCGTTCGCATGTGGCGCAGGCGTTGCGTTCGGTCGGCCTCTAGCACCGCTGTCGGCGATGCCGGGGAGCGGGCGATTTCCGCCATGGGCGGTCAAAACCGCGTCACGGCATCGTCACGACGGCAATCCATGCCTACAATCGGTCGACTTCCGTTCCGAGAGCCGCCATGCAGACCCCCGACTATACCGCCGCCCGCCTGCTCGATGACGCCCTGGCCGGCCGTGCCGTACCCGATCTCGCCCTGGCCGCAGGCGGCAGCCTGCGGATGGTGACCGATGGCGTGTTCGACCTGCTGCCGGCGCAGGCCGGCGCATCGAATACCGACGTACTGCTGACGGTCGGCATCCACGGCAATGAAACGGCACCGGTCGAGGTGGTGATGGCCATCATCGATGACCTGCTGCATGGCCGGCTGACGCTGGCGCGACGCACGCGAGTGCAGCTCGGCAATCCTGATGCGCTGCGCAGCGGCGAGCGCTATCTGGACTACGACCTGAACCGGCTGTTCGATGGCCGGCATGCTGCCCAGCCCGACATGCGCGAGGCTGCGCATGCGCGGCGGCTGGAACAGACCGCGACCACCTTTTTCTCATCCAGCCATGGCGCGCGGCTGCATCTGGATCTGCATACGGCGATTCGCGGCTCGCTGTTCGAGAAATTCGCCATTCAGCCGTATCTGCACGAGCGCCCGACCGCGCGTGCCCGGCTCGGCTGGCTCGGCCAGGCCGGTATCGAAGCCGTGCTGCTGCACAGTGCGCCGGCGGCGACATTCAGCTACTTCACCAGCCATCGGCTCGGTGTGGATGCCTATACGCTGGAGCTGGGCAAGGCGCGGCCGTTCGGCCACAACGACCTCTCGCGTTTTGCCGGCATTGACCGCGCGTTGCGGGCGCTGCTCGGAGGGGCCGACGATGGCAAGGCCGATTTCGATCCGGCACTGCCGCTGTTCCGCGCCAGGTACGATCTGGTCAAGCGCAGCGAAGCGTTCCGGTTGAACCTGGCCGACTCGGTGGAAAATTTCACCCCGCTGGCGGCGGGCTTTGTCATTGCCGAGGACGGCGAGGAACGCTGGATCGCCGAAGGCGGCGGCGAGCGCATTCTGTTCCCGAACCCGACTGTCAGGCCCGGGCTGCGCGCCGGTATCGTTGTCGAGCCGGTGACGCTGGACTGAGTGGTCTGTACCAAAGAAAAAGGAGCTGCGGCATGCAGCTCCTTTTGCGTGGCGGGCACCGGCCGTTTGCCATGGCAAACGGCCGCCTGCATCAATCCACGTGGTAGTTGGGGGCTTCCTTGGTGATGGTCACGTCGTGGACGTGGCTTTCACGCATGCCGGCCGAGGTGATCTCGACGAACTCGGCACGGGTACGCATGTCGTCGATCGACCCGCAGCCACAATAGCCCATCGACGAGCGCAGACCGCCCATCAGCTGATGGATGACGGCAATGACCGAACCCTTGTACGGCACGCGACCTTCGATGCCTTCCGGAACCAGCTTGTCGGCATTCGCCTCGTTGTCCTGGAAGTAGCGGTCGCTGGAACCCTGCTGCATGGCTCCGAGCGAACCCATGCCACGGTAGCTCTTGAACGAGCGGCCCTGGAACAGTTCGATTTCACCCGGGGCTTCCTCGGTGCCGGCCAGCAGGCCGCCGAGCATGACGGTGTTCGCACCGGCGGCGATGGCCTTGCTGATGTCGCCGGAGAAGCGGATGCCGCCGTCGGCGATCAGCGGAATGCCGGAGCCGGCGAGTTCCTTGCAGACGTTAGACACGGCAGTCAGCTGCGGCACGCCGACACCGGCGACGATACGCGTGGTGCAGATCGAGCCCGGGCCGATGCCGACCTTGACCGCGTCGGCGCCGGCGTCTGCCAGTGCGCGCGCAGCCGAGGCGGTGGCGATGTTGCCGCCGATGACTTCGACGTGCGGGAAGTTCTGCTTGACCCAGCGCACGCGATCGATCACGCCCTGGCTGTGGCCGTGGGCGGTGTCGACCACGACGACGTCGACGCCGGCTTCGACCAGCAGCGTCACGCGTTCTTCGGTGCCTTCACCCACGCCGACAGCGGCGCCGACGCGCAGACGGCCCTGGTCATCCTTGCAGGCCAGCGGTTTTTCGCTGGTCTTGATGATGTCCTTGACCGTGATCAGGCCCTTCAGTTCGAACGCGTCGTTGACGACCAGCACGCGTTCCAGCTTGTGGGCGTGCATCAGTTCGCGCGCGTCTTCAAGCGAGGCGCCTTCACGGACCGTGACCAAACGGTCGCGAGGGGTCATGATGTCACGAACCGGCGTGTCGAGACGGTTCTCGAAACGGATGTCACGGTTGGTGACGATGCCGACCACGGTGCCGTTCTCGATCACCGGCAGGCCGGAGATCTTGTGTTCGCGGGACAGCTTGATGACGTCGCGGACCAGCATGTCCGGACGGATGATGATCGGGTCCTTGACCACACCGGACTCGTGACGCTTGACCTTGCCGACCTCGGCCGCCTGCTTCTGTGCCGACATGTTCTTGTGCACGATGCCGAGACCGCCTTCCTGCGCCAGGGCAATGGCGAGGCGGGCTTCGGTCACGGTGTCCATGGCGGCGGACACGAGCGGAAGATTCAGCCGGATGTTGCGGGTGAACTGGGTGGCGAGACTGACGTCACGCGGAAGAACGGAGGAGTGGGCGGGAACCAGCAGAACGTCGTCGAACGTATACGCTTTCTGGACGATGCGCATCGTGTTTCCTTTGCGGCAAAAAAACATTATACCGGGCGTGCTATTCGTTGGGCAAAATCTGGCGACTGCCGCGTTGTAACCCCGATTCACCAAATTGTTACTGTCTGCTTTCCGATGTTCGATCCGAAACCCGTACTCGCCACCCTGCCGAACCTGCCGGGGGTTTACCGCATGCTGGACGCGGATGCGCAGGTGCTTTATGTCGGCAAGGCCGTCGACCTGAAGCGTCGCGTCAGCCAGTATTTCCAGAAGTCCGACCTCAGCCCGCGCATCCGGCTGATGGTGCGCCAGATCGCGTCGATCGAGACCACCGTGGCCCGTTCCGAGGCCGAGGCGCTGGTGCTGGAAAACAACCTGATCAAGTCGCTGACGCCGAAGTACAACATCCTGTTCCGCGACGACAAGTCCTATCCGTACCTGATGCTGTCCGGTCATGCCTATCCGCAACTGGCCTATTACCGCGGTGCGCTGGACCGGCAGCACCAGTATTTTGGCCCGTACCCGAATGGCCTGGCGGTGCGCGAGGCCATTCATGTGCTGCAGCGGGTCTTCAAGTTGCGAACCTGTGAGGATGCGGTGTTCGCCAACCGCTCGCGGCCCTGTCTGCTGTACCAGATCAAGCGCTGCACCGCGCCCTGTGTCGGGCGGATCTCTGACGACGACTACCGTGCCGACGTGCGCCGCGCGTCCGACTTCCTGTCCGGCCGGCAAAGCGAACTGATCGACGAGCTGACGGCGGACATGGTGGCGGCCAGTGCCGAGCTGGCGTTCGAGAAGGCGGCCGAGCTGCGCGACCAGATCCAGGCGCTGGCCCGGGTGCAGGAGCGCCAGTACGTCAGCAGCAATTCGAGCGAAATCGACTGCGACGTCGCTGCCTGTGTGGTGTGGCAGGGCATGCCGTGCGTGAACCTGGTCATGATCCGCGGCGGGCGTCATCTGGGGGACAAGCGCTTTTTCCCCGACAACGCCGACGAGATGGACGAGCGCGGCATTGTCGAGGCTTTCCTGCTGCAGCATTACGGCCGCCAGCCGGCGCCCGGCGTCATCTATGTGAACCAGCCGGTCGACGGCGTCGTTACCGAGGCGCTGGCCAGCCTGGCCGGCCACCGGGTGGCCATCGTGTCGAACCCGAATGGCGAACGCCGGGTCTGGCTCGATATGGCCGAGAAGAATGCCCGGCTGTCGATCGAGCAGCGACTGTCCGGCCAGGCGACCCAGGAGGCGCGGCTGGCCGCGCTGGGCGAGGCGCTGGGCTACGAGAATGTCGAGCGGCTGGAGTGCTTCGACATCAGCCACACCATGGGCGAGGCGACCGTGGCCAGCTGCGTGGTCTATGACAAGGGCGCGATGCAGCCGGGCGAGTACCGCCATTTCAACATCAGCGGCATCACGCCGGGCGATGACTATGCGGCGATGCGCGATGCGCTGAACCGGCGCTACGCCCGGCTGGCCGCCGGCGAGGGCAAGCTGCCCGATGTGCTGCTGATCGACGGCGGCAAGGGCCAGGTCGGGGTGGCGCTGGAGGTGCTCAACGAGCTGGGCCTGAACGATCTGCCCATTGTCGGCGTGGCCAAGGGCGAGGCGCGCAAGCCCGGCCTGGAGACCCTGATACTGGTTCGCGAGCAAAAGGCGATACAATTGCCGAAAGACCATCCAGCACTGCACCTGATCCAGACGGTACGAGACGAAGCGCACCGCTTCGCCATCACCGGCCACCGCGCACGCCGGGCCAAGGCGCGCACCGTTTCTTCGCTCGAACAGATTGCCGGCGTGGGTCCCAAGCGCAGGCAGCGGCTGCTGACCCGGTTCGGCGGCCTGAAGGGGCTGGCGGCGGCGAGCGTGGACGATATCGCCCAGGTGGAAGGCATCAACCGCGTGCTGGCGGAAAAAATACATGCCGCGCTGCATTGAGCCGTGCGGAAGACAACCGAAGACCGAGCGATGCCGTTTAATTTTCCTATCTTGTTGACCTGGATGCGCGTGGCGCTGATCCCGGTGTTCGTGGCAGTGTTCTACCTGCCGGTAAGCTGGATCCAGGTGGAAACGGCCAATCTGGTCGGGGCGCTGATCTTTGCGTTCGCTGCGGTGACCGACTGGCTCGATGGCTTTCTCGCCCGGCGCTGGGGGCAGACCTCGGCATTCGGCGCTTTCCTCGACCCGGTGGCGGACAAGCTGATCGTCGCGGCGGCGCTGATCCTGCTGGTGCGCCTGGAACGGACCGACAGCATCCTGGCGATGATCATCATCGGTCGCGAAATCACCATTTCGGCATTGCGCGAATGGATGGCGCAGCTTGGCCAGCGCAAGAGCGTCGCCGTGGCCACCGTCGGCAAGCTGAAGACCACGGCACAGATGGTTGCCATTCTGCTGCTGCTGTCCGATGCGCCGCTGGTTCCGTATGTCGATACAAATTTGCTGGGAAATGTGCTGATGGTGATCGCGGCCATTCTTACTTTGTGGTCAATGGTTTATTACCTGAAAATGGCTTCGGTCGAGCTGTCGGGTAAAAAAATCGACGTCTGATGGGGTTGACAGCCATTCGGCAATCCCTATAATTCGCAATCTCTCGCGACGGCAACGACGCGGGAGGCAAAGAGAAAGTATGCGGGAATAGCTCAGTTGGTAGAGCGCAACCTTGCCAAGGTTGAGGTCGCGAGTTCGAGCCTCGTTTCCCGCTCCACTTCTTTCTTTGCGGCAGAAAATCACGGTATGCGGGAATAGCTCAGTTGGTAGAGCGCAACCTTGCCAAGGTTGAGGTCGCGAGTTCGAGCCTCGTTTCCCGCTCCAGTTTTATCCCGGCAGGAAGTGTTCCTGCCGTGCCGTTCAAAGGCGGGGTAGCAAAGTGGTTATGCAGCGGACTGCAAATCCGTAGACGCCGGTTCGATTCCGACCCCCGCCTCCAGTGACACCGAAGTAAAAAGCCACCGTCCCGACGGTGGCTTTTTGCATGGGCGGCATTCAGGCGGGCACCTGTCACGGTGCCCGCCGGCGTTTCAGTTCAGGCGGCCGGCGCGGTTGACCACCCAGCCATGCTTGCCGGCGACGACGTTGACCTGTTTCAGGCCCTCCGCCAGCTTCTGCCGTGCGTACAGCATCGCCTCGCGTTCGGTGGGAAAGACCGCCAGGCGGCGGGGAATGAAGTTCATCAGATGGGACATGGTGACCTCCGCAATACGGTGACGACTGCGATAAAGGTAAGCGGGACCGGGGCTAGCGGAATTTCTTGATGCAGCCGGTAACGACGCCGACGAGCAGCAACTCCTGCTCGCCGCAGAATTCCATGGGCTCGAAGTCCGGGTTCTCGGGCAGCAGCGCCACGCGGCCACCCTTGCGGTACAGGCGTTTGACCGTGGCACCTTCACCCGGGATCTCGGCGAGTACAATGTCATTGTGCCCGGCCTCGAGCTTGCGGTCTATGACAAGCAGATCTCCTTCGTCGATGCCGCAGCCGATCATCGACAGGCCCTTGACCCGATACATGATGGTCGACGGCGCATCGCGCAGCAGGTAGTCGTTCAGATCCAGCTGCTCGCTCTCGAAGTCGGCGGCGGGGGACGGCAGGCCGGCACGGACCGAGACGCCGGCCAGCGGGATGGCGACCCGGGGCGCATCGGGCATCGGGCGGTAGACCTGGTCGGCCGGCAGTGGCGGGAACAGGCCGCGTCGTCGCTCGGAGCGCAGGCGGGCCAGCTCGAGCAGCGAGTCGCGATCGGCCTCGGGCAGGCGGACGATCACGGTCGGCTCGCCACCGAACTGGCCGGTACCGGCCTTGCGGCCGGCGCCGGGTTTGCGTTGTCGGGGTTTCGGGGTTTCGCTCATGCGCGGGGTTTCTGTTATTCGTGTAACAAGAATAACAGAAACCCCGCTGTCGGCAAGCCCGTGTCGGCGTACAGGCCGACGAACGGTGTCAGGGCGCCGGATTCGGCTGCCGGGTGTGGATGGCTTCGATGCCGGCCAGCAGCGTGGCGTCGAGGGTGACATCGATGCTGCGCAGGTTCTCTTCCAGCTGCGCCAGCGTAGTCGCGCCAATGATGTTGCTGAGTACGAACGGGCGGCTGTTGACCCACGCCAGCGCCAGTTGCGCCGGTGTCAGCCCATGGGCGTCGGCCAGGGCGACGTACTGCGCGGTGGCGGCCTCGGCCTGCGGATTGCTGTAGCGGACAAAGCGGTCGAACAGGGTCAGGCGGCCGCCGGCCGGCCGGGCGCCGTTCAGGTACTTGCCGGACAGGACGCCGAATGCCAGCGGCGAATAGGCGAGCAGGCCGATGCCGTCGCGGTGGGCGAATTCTGACAGGCCGATCTCGTAGCTGCGGTTCAGCAGGCTGTACGGATTCTGGATCGACATGATGCGTGGCAGGTCGGCATGGCGGGCGGCTTCCAGGAAGCGGCCGACTCCCCACGGAGTTTCATTGGACACGCCGATATGGCGCACCTTGCCGGCCGCGATGAATTCCTTCAGCACGGCGAGGGTTTCCTCGATGGGGGCGCTGTCCGGCGCGTCGTCCTGGTAGGGGTAGCCGAGCTTGCCGAAGTAGTTGGCATTGCGATCCGGCCAGTGCAGCTGGTACAGGTCGACGTAGTTGGTGCCCAGGCGCTTGAGGCTGGCGTCGAGGGCGGCGGTCAGATTGGCGCGGTCGAAGTGGGTGTTGCCGTCACGGAAGTGACTGGGCCGGGTCGGGTCGTTGATCGGGCCGACCACTTTGGTGGCGATCAGCACCTTGTCGCGGCGGCCGGAGCGCGCCAGCCACTGGCCGAGAATGCGCTCGGTGTCGCCCTGTGTTTCCGGGCGGGGCGGGACCGGGTACATCTCGGCGACGTCGATCAGGTTGATGCCGTGTTCAAGTGCCAGGTCGATCTGCGAAAAGGCGTCCTGCGCCGTGTTCTGTTCGCCCCAGGTCATGGTGCCCAGGGTCAGGCGGCTGATATCGAGGCCGCTGTCGCCCAATGCGACGTATTCCATTGCGCGTCCTTTGCGAGACGGGATTCGGGTCGCTCAGGGTAGCAGAGCGGTTCGCGGCCTCAAATGGCTTCTGCTGTGCTGCAGTTAGCCGGATGGTTATATCGGTGGCATGCCGAATGGGAATTAATGCTTCACGAATAGAACGATTCTCATTACTATTTAGGTTTTTTCCGACGCGGAGGGATTGTGGCTGACGCATCTACTGCCCATGCGGCGTCGGTGGTGGCCGAGCTCTACCACGGGCATCACCACTGGCTGTCCGGCTGGCTGCGCCGCCGGCTGGCAGACGTGGAGCAGGCCGCCGATCTGGCGCAGGACACTTTTGTGCGCGTACTGCTGTCGCGTGATGTCGGCGCGATTCAGGAACCGCGTGCCTTTCTGACCACGGTGGCGCGACGCGTGCTGGCCAATCACTACCGCCGGGCCGAGATCGAGCGCGCCTGGCTGGAGACACTCGCCGGCCTGCCGGAACCGGTGGCGCCGCCACCGGAAACGCGGCTCATGATTCTGGAAACACTGTGCGAGCTGGACCGGCTGCTGGACGGATTGCCGGCGGCGGTGCGGCGCACCTTTCTGCTGTCCCAGCTCGATGGCCTCGGCTATGCCGAGATCGGTGCCCGGCTCGGCATCTCGGTCAGCACGGTCAAGCGGCACATGAGCCGGGCGGCGATGCAGTGTTATTTCGCCGAGCTGCCGCAATGAGCCGCGCCGCGCCGTTCAGCGCCGCAGTGGCCGGTCAGGCGGTGGCCTGGCTGGTCGAGTTCGCCGATTGCCCGCCGACGCCGCAGCGGCTGGCGCAGTGGCGTTCGTGGCTGGACGCCGACCCGGTTCACCATCAGGCCTGGCAGCGGATCGAGACGGTGCGGGCGCGCTGGCGGCAACTGCCGGCCGGCGCCGCGCGCGATACGCTGGAGCGGCCGGCCTCGCCGGCCCGCCGCCGTGCATTGCAGGCGCTGGGCGTGCTGGCCGTCGGCGGCACGTCGGCGCTGCTGGTCGCGCGGGCGCAGCCGTGGCAGGCCGATTATCTGACCGGGGTCGGCGAGACGCGCAGCGTGGCGCTGGCCGACGGTGTGCGGCTGACGCTGAATACCGACAGCGCCATTGCGCTGGGCCGCGATCCGCGCAGGCATCAGGTCACGCTGCTGTGCGGCGAAGTGCTGGCCAGCGTGTCGGCCCGCGCCGGGCGGCCGCTGCGTCTTGCCTGCGGGCAGGGATGGGCGGAGGCCGTTGAGGCGCAGTTCGTGCTGCGTGCCGGCGGGGACAGCGACACGCTCGGCGTGCACACCGGCGCGGTGCGGCTCTGTCCGTCCGCGGCCCGGCCCCTGTCGCTGCCTGCAGGCAGACAGGTGCGCTTCCGTGCGGCAGGCATCGTGTCGAACGTCGTGCTGGCGGCGGAGGACGCCAGCTGGGCCGATGGCATGCTGGTGGTGTCCGGCTGGCGGCTGGCCGATCTGCTTGCCGAACTGGGGCGCTACCGGCATGGCTGGATCCACTGCGACCCTGCCATTGCCGGGCTGCGCGTCTCCGGCACCTATCCGCTGGCCGATACCGACCGCATCCTGCAGTTGCTCGCCAGCGGGCTGGGGCTGGAGCTGCGCCAGCGCACCCGATTGTGGGTCGGGCTGTATCCGCGCCCGCCCGCTCCGGTCGCCATCTGAAAATAATCCGTATTTTCATGGTCCGTTTTTTCGTCTCGCGTGACAGCAGAGAGAGAACTCCACTGCACAGAGAGACAGAAGACATGCATCGGCGAAGACTTTCCGTTCCGGCGCCATTCCGGCGCGTCCTGATCGGCATGACCCTGGGGGCCGCGCTGTGCGTGCCGGCCGCGCCGGCACGGGCCGATGGGTTGCCCGCGGAGACCCGTTACTACCAGATCCCGGCCGGCTCGCTGGAGGCAGCGGTCAACCGGCTGGGCCGGGAGGCCGGGGTGATGATTTCGTTCGGTTCCCATATTGCGGCCGGCCGGCAGACCGCCGGGCTGGACGGTCGCTATTCGCTGCTCGATGCGCTGAAGCAGCTGCTGGTCGGCAGCGGCATTGAGGTCGCCGGCGATGCCCGCGACGGCTTCGTGCTGCGCCCGGATGGCCGGAGCAGCGCTGGCGGCAACCCTGACAGCCTGCCGGCGGTGGTGGTGATCGCCGACCGCCTGCGCGATGAAATCCGCCTGCCGGTGGTGGTGATCAGCGACCGGCGTCCGCCGCTGGCGCCGGGCCGGGCGCTGCTGAGCGCCGACGATATCCGCAATACGCCGGCGGCCAATGGCGACCTGAGCGAACTGCTGGCCACCCATCCGGCCGTGCGCCAGAACAGCAGCGCCGGGGGCTCGCTGACGCGTGGCTCGCTGGCGCCGGAGGACCTGTCGTTCCATGGTGCAAGCCCGTACCAGAACCTGTTCCAGATCGACGGCATGGATGGCAGCAACAATATCAATCCGGCCAACAAGAACAGCAATCTGCAGGTCAGGAACATTCCCAGCAACAGCCAGGCCTATTTCCTGGATACCCGCCTGCTGGGCGAAGTGCGGGTGTTCGACAGCAATATTCCGGTCGAATACGGCCGCTTCAATGGCGGTGTGGTCGATGCGCGGCTGAAGCGGGCCAGCGGCCAGGACAGTGTCGATGTCGGTTATCGCATGAGCGGCTCCAATCTCAGTGAGCAGCGGGTCAGCGACGGCAACCAGTCGAACTACGATCTCGGCATGTCCGGTTATACCCCGGACTGGCGCAAGCGCTTCTATTCGCTGAATGTCGACCGCAAGCTGGACGACCGCTTCGGTGTGGTCCTCGGCCTGTCGCGCCGCGAGTCGGATATCCGCCGCGCCAGCTCGGTCAGCCTGGACAAGAGTGTGGTGGCCGGCACCTCGACCGAACAGGACCGGGTCGACAATCTGCTGGGCAAGCTCAGCTGGTGGATCGACAGCGATACGGTGACCGATCTGACGCTGAAGTACAGCGCCCGCCGCGAGCAGCGTGCCAATTCGCTGTTTGTCGATTCACGCTGGGACAACGAGCATGATGCGGCCGGGGTGGCGTGGAATCTGGACCAGCGCCTGAATGGCGCGAAATTCAACTTCCAGCTGGGCTGGGACCGTTTCGACGACAGCCGCACCTCGAACAGCGACGATCTGGTCACCCACTATTTCGCCAGCACCCGCACCCAGTTCACCACCGGCGGGCTGGGCAAGGAACAGAAAACCCGCGACAGCTGGGCGCTGAAGGCGCGGCTGGATCTCGATCCGCTGCTGACCGGGCCGGTGGCGCACACGCTGTCGGTCGGGGTCGACAGCCAGTGGGTCGAGGTCGACTACCAGCGCTTCAATGACGCCAGCTCGTACCGGCTGACGCATCAGGCCAACGGCAGTGAAAAGATCACCAGCCTGACCCGCTACCACGCTGGCCAGGTCGGCGTGTCCTACAACAGCCAGGCACTGTGGCTGGCTGACGAGATGCGCTGGGGACGGGTGAGTCTGACCCCGGGGCTGCGTTTCGACCGCGACAGCTATCTGGGCAACAGCAATCTGTCGCCGCGGACGCGGCTGGACTGGGATCTGTTCGGCAGTCGCCAGTCGGTGGTCACGCTCGGCATGGCGCGCTACTACGGCGACAACGTGCTCGATCTGGCGCTGCGCGAGCGGGTCAGCAAACTGACCGAGTCGGTACTGAACAGCGCCGGCCTGCCGGTGGCCTCGTCGGGCAGCGGGGAGATCTCGCGCTACCGCGACCTGGATACGCCGTACAACGACGAGCGCTCGCTGGCGCTGACCCAGCAGTTCGCCGGGCTGGAGGGCGTGCTGTCCTATGTCCATCGCGAGGGACGCGACCAGATCAACAAGCGGGCACTGCGCGACAGCAAGAACGTGCTGCTCGGCTACGAGTATGTGAACGACGGCGAGTCGCGCACCGATTCGTTCGGGCTCAGCCTCGCCAACCAGCGGCCGTGGCAGGCGCTGGGGGCGGACTGGCAGATGCGGCTGGCACTGAGCTACGAGCGTTTCCGCAGCAACAACAGTCTGGTCGACGGCTATGACGACACCGGGGTCGACAACGAGCAGATCTACTACAACGGCAAGCTGATCGATGCTGCCGACCGCCCGACGGCGAACTTCAACCAGCCGTCGCGGGTCACGCTCGATCTCAACGCCGGCTGGAACGGCATCGGGCTGCGCTGGAACAACCGCTTCAACTGGCTGAGCAAGCGCGACGACGTGTTCTATGTCGGCGTGAACAAGGCCGACCAGCTGGACATGTACCAGGAGGGCACGCTGCCGTCGTACTGGACCTGGGATGCGCGGCTGGTCTGGCAGCCGACGTTCTGGCGCCAGCTGGAACTGACGGTGGACATTCTCAATGTGCTGAACCGCCAGCCGGTGCTGGTGTCGACCTCGCCGCTGATCAAGCGCAACAACGACCAGTATGGCAATGGTCGCGAAATCTGGCTGCAAGCCAACTATCGGTTCTGACGGAGGGCTGGCACATGTCGATATTCAAGTATTTGCTGCCGGGAGTGCTGGCGCTGGGCGCCGCCCTGCCGGCCATGGCGCGCGGCGATGACGGTCTGCGCTTTGTGCCGCAGACTGGCGGGCGCACTGGCGAGGTGGCCTGCGTGCTCGACCGGCGTACCGGTCTGCTCTGGGAGCGGAAGACCCGCTCCGGGCTGCGCGCGCGCGACCATGTGTATCTGCCGGTCGACAGCCGCCGCGGCGGCGAGGCCGGGCGCTGCGATGCGGCGTTGCCCCGCTGCGATGCGCCGTCGTATGTGGCGGCGGTCAATGCCGCGCGGCTGTGCGGCCATGACGACTGGCGGCTGCCGGACGAGGACGAGCTGAAATCGCTGCTCGATCTGTCCCGTGTTGCCACCCGGCCGTCGCGGCCGGCCATCGACCGGCGGGCGTTTCCGGATGCGCTGCCGACCTTCTACTGGAGTTCGACCCTGCACCGGGTCGGCGGCGTGCGCGCCGTGTGGTTCGACGATACTCACCGCGAGCTGCCGGCCACCAGTCTGTTGCCGACGCGTGCCGGTGCCGTGCGGCTGGTGCGCGGGCAGCCGGCGGTCGTGCCGGCCCGCCGGTCCGGCCCGTCTGGCGCCTTCCTGCGGCCGCCAGTGGCCGCGGTGGGGGAGGACCTGCCGCCGTCGGCAGCGCAACTGGCGCAATGGCGGGCACAGTACGCGCGCTACCGCCCGGGCGAGTCATGGCAGCCGGACTGGCCGCCGCCGCAGATCGATGCGTCGGTGCGCGACGGCTTTGCCGATCTGGGCCTGCTGCCCCCCGTGCCGTTCCCGGCCGACAATCCGTACTCTCCGCAGAAGGTCGAACTCGGGCGTCGGCTGTTCTTTGATCCGCAATTGTCACGCAACGGGCAGGTGTCCTGCGCCAGCTGTCACAATCCGGCCACCGGCTGGACCGACCGGCGCGCGGTCTCGCTGGGCCATCTCGGCCAGCGTGGCGAGCGCAATTCGATGAGCATCCTGAACAGTGCCTATGCCACGTCACTGTTCTGGGACGGCCGGGCGGGCTCGCTGGAAGCGCAGGCGCTGGGACCGATCAGCAATCCTCTGGAAATGCACCAGCCGCTGGCGCGTGCAGTCGCCCGCATCGCGGCACAGCCAGGGTATGCGCCGCTGTTTGCGGCGGCCTTTGGTGATGCGCGGGTCGATACGCTGCGCATGGCACGGGCGCTGGCGACGTTCGAGCGCACCCTGATCAGCCATGACAGCGCCTTCGACCGTTTCCTGAAGGGCGAGCGCATGGCGCTCGATGACCGGGCGCTGTGGGGACTGCATCTGTACCGGACCAAGGCGCGCTGCATCAACTGCCACAATGGGGCACTGCTGTCCGACAACCGTTTCCACAGCAACGGCCTGCATTATTTCGGCCGCGAGCTCGAGGACCTCGGCCGCTACGCCGTGACCGGTGACCCGGCTGACCGTGGCAAATTCCGTACGCCGTCACTGCGCGACATCCTGCTGACCGGTCCGTACATGCATAACGGGCTGTTTCCGCTGACCGAGAACCTGGGGGTGATCGCCATGTACGATGCCGGTATGGTGCAGACGGCCGCCAGCCGGCCCGATCTGCCGCAGGCGGCGCCCGAGCTGAGGCCGCTGGGGCTGACGCTGCGGGAGAAACAGGCGCTGCATGCATTCCTGCAGGCGGTCAGCGGCGAAGCCAGGACCGGGCCGGCCACACCGGCCGAGATGGGGCTGGAGCCGGTGTCGGCGCGGCGCTGAGGGTCAGTCGCGCATGGCCAGGACGGCCGCACGGGCGAGAAAGCCCGTGCGGCTTTCGTGGTGTGCCCTGGCATAGCGGTCGATCAGGGTCAGTACGCGTCGGGGCAGGCAAGTTGGTGGATTTCGCTGTTTCTACCGATGGCCGTCTTCCTGTGCGGTCAGGGGCTGCCCGGCAGCGCCACCGGCTTCGGCGATCCAGCGGCGCTTCTCGGCCGGGCTGAAGCGCTTGATGGCGTACTCGGCTTTCAGGGCGTCGGACTTGCTGTCGAAGGCGACGACCAGCGCGATGCGTTCGGGGGGATGCAGGCGGGTATAGCGGGCCCCCTTGCCGGCCGCGTGCATCGCATAGCGGCGCTCGACATCGGTGGTGATGCCGGTATACAGGCTGCCGCCGCGGCATTCGAGCAGGTACAGGTACCAGTTCATGGCAAGGGATGGCCCATAACGTGAAACGCCGTGAACCAATGGTTCACGGCGTTGAATCTGGCTCCCCGACCTGGGCTCGAACCAGGGACCTACGGATTAACAGTCCGGCGCTCTACCAACTGAGCTATCGGGGAATTGATGGAGGGGAACTATACGGTTTCCTTATTGAAGCGTCAAGCGTTTCTTCAGGAATTCAGAACGTCCGGACCGGAATGGCCGGCCTTGCCGGCACTTTTCCCTTTTCCATCATCCACTAAGCGGTTTAAAGCGTGCGCAGCTTGCCACGGAAGTCCGCCAGGCACTGGTAACCCTTGCGCTGCATGATCGCCACCAGCTCCTGATTGAGACGGGTGAACAGGCCGGCGCCTTCTTCCCACAACCGGGTACCGACCTGAACGGCACTTGCGCCGCAGAGTATGTGCTGGAATACCTGCTCACCGGCTCCGATGCCGCCGCAGCCGATAATCTGCTTGTCCGGGCACAGCCGATAGAACGTATTGACGTTGGCCAATGCCGTTGGCAATACATAATCGCCGCCAATGCCGCCCAGCCCGTTCTTGGGCTTGATCAGCACGGTCTCGCTGTCGGTGTCCACCACCAGCCCATTGCCGATCGAATTGATGCAGGTAAGGAACTTCAGACGTTCAAAGCGATTGAAGATTTCCGCCGCCATTTCAAAGTGGCTGATATCGAAATACGGGGGCAATTTGACGCCGAACGGAATGTCCATCGCCGCGTGGATGGCGGTCAGCGCCGTGGCCATGTCGTCAAAGCTGTAGCCGAGTTGCGGTTTGCCCGGCACGTTCGGGCAGGAGAGATTCACCTCCGGCAGCAGCGGGCGTTTCAGGCGCTGGAACGCGTCGAGCATGTGCAGATTGTCCGCCAGGCTCAGTCCGGAAATCGAGATGAACAGCGGCTTGTCGGTGTAATCGTAATGGGCGGCGTAGTCGAGATAATAGCGATAGCCGTGGTTGGGCAGGCCCATCGAATTGATGCTGCCGAATGGCGTGGCGGCGTAACGCGGCTCGGGATTGCCGTCGCGGGCCTCCAGCGTGCAGCTTTTGCTGACCAGTGCGCCGGCATCGCTGTGGCGTACGGCTTCAAGCTCCGTAGTCTCCCTGCACATCACGCCGGACGCGTTGTATACCGGGCTGCGCATGCGCTGGTCGAGGATGTGGGTGGAGATATCGGTCACGGGCAGGCTCCTGCGTCGAAGGGAAAAGGGCACTATGCGCGAATTTTCCGCTGCCGGTGTTGTGACCGGTCAAGCGCTATTCGTGCATGGATTCTCATTATGCAGCTGGTCTTGAAATGACCGGATAATGTGCCCATTCGTGTTGTGCTGAAAAAACGAAAGCGGCAGATTTCTCTGCCGCTTTCGGAAGGCAATGGCCAGGCTCAGATGGCCAGGTCTTCCAGCGTCTTGCCGCTTTGCAGCAGTTCTTCAACCCAGCGCGGCTTGCGGCCACGGCCGGTCCAGGTTTGCGACGGGTCGGCCGGGTGGCGGTATTTGGCTTCAACCGGCTTGCGGGTGGTGGTAGCCACCTTGCCCAGCACTTCGTCGAGTTCCAGACCGTAGGTCTTGGCCAGTTCGAGAATCTGTTTGCGGGCCTTGCTCTTTTCTTCGGATTCGCGACGCTTGATTTCGAACTCGATCTGCGCCTTCAGCGTCAGGAGTTCGGTGTATTCCATGTTTTGGAAGTCCATTGTGTTCTGCCTTTTTGTGCGGGTGAATCGGAAACTTGCTTCACGTTAGCGAAACAGGTTTCTGTTTGTCAAGAAACACCCCGGAAAATAATAGTTTTTGCCGACTTTGAAAAGACCCCCGGGGTCATTTGCGGGCTGATATTTGTCAATTTTTTGTAAATCGGTCGGCGGAAGGATTGCCCGCCCGATTAAAAGGGGTATTTCTTACGTGCCGATGAACGAACGGACACTTGTGCAGATGAATTTTCGGCGCATCGTCACGGAACTTGCCGGGCAGAAGACGCCGGGTATTTTCAGCCCGGCATGATGAACCGTTGCTTATAGCAGTTCGCTGCCAAAGCGACACTGGTCGGAATCCAGATATTCCGCCAATGCCGTTGCCGACATCGGTTTTGCCAGCAGATAACCCTGGCCAAAATGGCAGCCCTGCTGTTGCAGCCACTGGATCTGGCGGGGCGTTTCTATCCCTTCGGCAATCAGGGTCAGGCCGAGTTCCCGGGCCAGCAGCAGGCTGGCGCGAGCCACATTTTCCGCCAGCGGGTCACTGTCGAGCCGGCCGACCAGCTGCCGGTCGAGTTTGACCGCCTGCACCGGCAGCCGGCGCAGGGCTTCCAGCGCCAGGTGGCCGAGGCCGAAGTCGTCGATGGCCAGTTCGATGCCGAGCGCGCCCAGCGCCGTCAGCGCACCGTCCGGGCGCGCCTGCGGGCCGCTCAGTGCCGCGCTGTCGACTTCCACGGTCAGCAGCCCAGGCGGGAAGCCGGTACGCGTCAGTACCTGGCGCATGGTGTCCGGCAACCCGGGGTCGGCGAACTGGCCCACCGACAGGTTGATCGACAGTCGCAGTGGCCGTTCCCTGCCGTCGTTGATGCGGGACAGGGCGGTGCAGGCGATGTCGCTGACGTAGCGGTTCAGCTGCGGCATCAGCCCGCTGCGCTGTGCCAGCGGCAGGAAGATTGCCGGCGACAGCATGCCGTGCTGTGGATGATCCCAGCGCAGCAGCGCCTCGACCGAGACCAGCCGGTTCCAGGTCAGGTCGAAGATTGGCTGGTAGAATACCGACAGCTCGGCGTTGCCGAGTGCCGTACGCAGTTCGGCGCACAGCCGGCTGTCGCCGCTTTCGCGGAGACCGAGTTCCGGCTGGTAGCGCTGGCTGATGCCGCCGCCGCCCTGTTTGGCCAGCCGCTTGGCCAGTTGTGCCTTGTGCAGCAGGTCGAAGAAGTTTTCGGCATCGTCCGGGAACAGGGCGATGCCGGCCGAGACGGTGATCGGCAGCGAGACATTGTCGCAGGGGAACGGGGTCTGCCAGCTCTGCAGCGGGCGCATGGCCTGGGTCAGCACCGTGTCCGGTGCCGGATCGGTCATCAGCCAGGCAAAGCCGCGGCCGCTGGTGCGGGCCAGGTGTTCGCTCTGGCACAGCCGGCTCAGGCGCTCGGCCATTTCCACCAGCAGTGCATCGCCGACATTCTGGCCATGAATGGCATTCAGCTGGCCGAAGTGGTCGACGTCGGCCAGGACGACGGCAACGCGATGATTGTCCAGCCGCGCCCGCTCCAGTACCCGCTCGCCGAGGCTCAGGAAGGCACCGCGGTTGTTCAGCCCGGTCAGCAGGTCGAAATGACTGAGCCGGTGCAGCTGGTCCTGGGTGCGCAGGCGTTCGGTGACATCGCGCGCGGTGGAAATGTAGTGGGTGATCTGACCGTTTTCGTCGGTCAGCGGCGTGATGGTTTTCTCTTCACTGTACAGCTCGCCGTTTTTCCGGCGATTGATGAAGATGGCCTTGAATACCCGTCCGGCGCGCAGCTGTGCCCACAACTGGGCATAGAAAGCGGCGCTCATGCGGCCGGAACGCAGCAGCGAGGCGGTACGGCCGAGGGTTTCCCGCTTGCTGAAGCCGGTGATGCGCTCGAAGGCGGCATTCACATAAGTGATGATGCCATTGGCGTCGGTAATCATTACCGAGTCGACGCACTGTTCCAGCGCGCACAGCAGTATCTGGGTCTGGGCCGGTGGCGGCTCGGACCTGGCGGGTTGCAGGAAGGACGGATACAGCGAAAACCACTTCACGGGAGGACCTCGGTGTCCCGCCGGGGAGGCATTCTCCGTTGCACGGTCGGGCGCCGCGATTGTGGCATTAGTCGTCCTGCGCTGACAATTGATCCGCATCGCCGGTTCGCACCGGTATTACGAATGCTTATCTGTCAGCGCCGTGATTTACGCTACCGGATAGGGCAGGGTGCCGGCCGTCAGCGCCGGTCCGTCCGGGGCGCCGAGATGCACCCCGGATGCCCAGGCCGACAGCTGCGCGACCGCCAGTACTTCGCTGCCACCGTGAGCCGCCGGCACCGACTGCACGATCTTGCCGATCGACTGCTCGCCGGTTTCCGCCGCGTACAGGTCCTGGCCGGCGCTGGCATCGGCATCGACATGGGCACGCAGCATGCGCCGCTTGACCTTGCCGATGTACTGGGTGCGGGCGACGATTTCCTGGCCCGGATAGCAGCCTTTCTTGAAATTGACCGCGCCAAGCAGCTCCATATTGGTCATCTGCGGCACGAAGGCTTCCTGGGTGGCCAGGCTGATCCACGGGGTGCCGGTGGCGATGTCGTGCCAGTCCCACGCGGCTTCGCCGGTCGCTTGCGAACCGGCTTCCTGCAGCGCATGCCAGACGTCCGCCGCCCGGTCTTCCGCGACCATGACGACAAAGCGCTCGCCCGGCAGGCGGATGACTTCGCCACCGTCGAAGGCGGTCAGGCTGAAATCGGCGGCCGGTGCGGGGGCGATGACGCCGGCACGGCGGGCGGCGTGCTCGCCGGCGATGCCGAGCAGGACCTGTCCGGTCAGCGGGGCATGGCTGACCTTGCTGCGCAGGATGAACATGCCGAGACGGCGGTCGATGGCGCTGGCGAGGTCTGCGGCCAGCAGCAGCCGGTAGCGGCCGTCGCGCTGCCAGATCAGGAAACTGGCCAGCATGCGGCCCTTGGCGGTCGAGTAGCTGGACAGCTGGGCGCTGGTCGCGTCGACCTGGCGTACATCGCTGGAAAACTGGCTTTGCAGGAAGGCCTGCGCATCGTCGCCGGCAAAATCGAGCACGGCGAACCGGGTCAGCGGCGTGACGGTCGGCGCGTGTGCCGCTGCCAGCCCGCTGTCGGCGCGCGCGTCGCGGCCGGCGAAGGCGCTGACATGACCATCGGTAACGACCGCGCCTTGCGCGGCCAGGAATTCGAGCCAGGATGCATTCATGCTGAGGGATTCTCCATTGGGCGCGGCGGTATCGATCGTGCCGTGCGATGTACTGGCGGACAAGATGGGGACGGCAGGCCGGGTCGACAAGTAAAAAAATGCCGGCGTGTCCCGAAAGGGGCACGCCGGCATGCGGTTCGCGAACGGAACCGGCGCGAACCGGTTCCCGTTCCCCGGGCTTACATCGACTCGAGCACTTCGATGCCGAGCAGGTCCAGACCGGTACGCAGCGTTTCCGCCGTGATCCGGGCCAGCTTCAGGCGGCTGGCGCGCACGGCGCCTTCGCTCTTCAGCACCGGGCAGGCTTCGTAGAAGCGCATGAAGTGGGTGGCAACCTGGTACAGGTAACCACATAGCACGTGCGGCAGGCAGTCGTCGGCCACGGCATTCAGCGTGTCGCCAAACTGTGCCAGTACCAGGGCGAGCTGTTTCTCGGCCGGTTCGTTCAGTTGCAGCGGTGCGCTGGCGTCAAAGGCGCCGGCCTTGCGGAAGATGCTGGCCACGCGGGTGTAGGCATACTGCAGGTACGGGGCGGTATTGCCCTCAAACGCCAGCATCAGGTCCCAGTTGAAGATGTAGTCGCTGTTGCGGTTCTTCGACAGGTCGGCGTACTTGACCGCGCCGATGCCGACCGCGTGGGCGATCTTGCGGCGTTCGGCTTCCGCCAGGTCCGGGTTCTTTTCGCTGACCAGGGCAAAGGCGCGTTCTTCGGCCTCGTCCAGCAGCTCGATCAGCTTGACCGTGCCACCGGTGCGGGTCTTGAACGGCTTGCCGTCGTCACCCATCATCGTGCCGAAGCCGACGTGCTCCAGCGACATGCCGGCCGGGGCGAAGCCGGCCTTGCGGCAGATGCTGAACATCTGCTGGAAGTGCTGGCTCTGGCGCGCATCGACCACGTAGATCACGCGGTCAAGGTGTAGCGTCTTGTGGCGGTAGCGCACGGCACCGATATCGGTGGTGGTGTACAGGAAGCCGCCGTCCTTTTTCTGCACGATGACGCCCATCGGTTCGCCGTCGTGGTTCTTGAATTCGTTCAGGTACACGACCTGGGCGCCGTTGTCTTCGGTCAGCAGGCCGGCATCGTGCAGTTCCTGGACGATGATCGGCAGGTCGTCGTTGTAGGACGATTCGCCGCGCACGTCGTCGCGGGTCAGACCGACGCCAAGCTTGCGGTAGACCGCCTCGCAATGCTTCAGCGACACGTCGACGAACTGTCTCCACAGTGCCAGCACGTCAGCGTCACCGCCCTGCAGGCGCACCACGTAGTCGCGGGCGCGATCGGCGAAGTCTGCGTCTTCGTCAAAGCGGATCTTGGCCTTGCGGTAGAAGCCTTCCAGGTCGTTCAGTTCCAGCGCGGCATTGCCGGCCTGCTGGGTTTCCACCAGGTAGGCAGTCAGCATGCCGAACTGGGTGCCCCAGTCGCCGACGTGGTTGCCACGCACCAGGTCATGGCCGAGATAGTCGACCACGCGGGCCAGCGTGTCGCCGATGATGGTCGAGCGCAGGTGGCCGACGTGCATTTCCTTGGCCAGGTTCGGCGACGAGTATTCGACCATCACGCGTTTGGTCGGCTGCTGCGGTTCGACGCCGAGCTTCGGCTGTTCGAGTACATGGTCCAGGCGCGATGCCAGGAAGGCCGGATCCAGCGTGATGTTGATGAAGCCCGGTCCGGCGATGTCGACCTTGCTGGCAATGCCGGTCAGGTCGAGCTTGTCGATGACTTTCTGCGCCAGCTCTCGCGGATTCATCTTCAGCTGTTTGGCCGCGGACATCACGCCGTTGGCCTGGTAATCGCCGAACTCTGGTCGGCTTGCGGGTTGCAGTAGCGGCTGGGCGTCGGGGACACCGGCGGCGGCGAGCGCGGCGGCGAGCTTGTCTTGCAGAAGATGTTGCAGCGTCATCTTGCGGATTCCGTAGTGAGGGGCGCGGTAAAAAAGCTGCAAATAACAGCCAAAGCAGCATTGATGCCGGCAAATGCAGAAAAGTACCGCTTGATTGTATGTCCGGGCCCCCCGCCCCGGCAACGCTGGATATCCGGAACTTCCCGAAAGGGAAAGGAAAAACCGCCACGAAGGCGGTTGCGGACTGCTTGCAAGGGTGGGCACCGGCGGTTGCCGTGGCGTCGGTGCCCCCGGCCGATGGCAGGGCGTCAGCGTGCGTCGGTGGCGGCGGCGCTGAATTCGTCGAAGGCGGCGATGGCGTTGGCCGAGTACATCAGCGACGGTCCGCCGCCCATGTAGACCGCCATGCCGAGGGCTTCCTCGACTTCGGCCTTGCTGGCACCCAGCCTGACCAGCGCCTGGGTATGGAAGCCGATGCAACCGTCGCAGCGCGCGGCGACGCCGAGTGCGAGGGCGATCAGTTCCTTGGTCTTGTGGTCCAGTGCGCCGTCGCGGGTGGCGGCGCGGCCGAGATCGCCGAAGCCTTTCATCAGCTCGGGCAGATCGCTGCGCAGCGCGGACAGGTTCTGGGTAAGGGTCCGGGTCAGATCACGGTAATCGGTGCTGTTCATGTGGATTTACTCCGCTTTCTTGCAGGTTTTGCCGCTGCAGCAACTGCCGCAGGTGTTCAGACCGAGCAGCCGGTAGGCAAAGCAGAAACGGAATACGCCGCTGGCCAGGACCAGCAGGCCGATCCAGCCCCAGGCGCCAATCCAGCCGAGTGCCGTGGCGGCGATCAGCGCCAGGCCGGCGATGATGCGAAGGATGCGGTCGGGACCGCCCACATTGGCTTGCATGTTGTTCTCCGGGTTAACAATACACTGGCAAATATAATAACAAATAACATTATATTATCAAGCATATTGTTTCCCGGCCGGGCCGGGGCTGCGCGCTAGCGGAGGGAGGCCATGAGTTCGACCACCCAGTCGATAAAGGCCCGCAGCCGCGCGTTGCTGTGCCTGGTGCGATGAAAAGCCACGTGTATGGGCATGGGGTCGACGTGCCAGCCCTCGAACAGACGCTGCAGCCGGCCCTCGCTGACTGCCTGGCGGGCCATGTAGTCGGGCAGCAGGACGACGCCCAGCCCGGCCTGGCCGGCCGCCAGATAGGCATTGCCATCATTGAGCGCCAGGGCGTAGTGGCCGCGCACGGGGATGCTCTCGTTCCCGCGCCGCAGCGCATAAGGCTGCGGCAGATTGCGGTACTCCCACAGAAAACCGACCAGGCTGTGCTCCGGCCCCGCCAGCTGGCCCGGGTGTGCGGGCATCCCCTTGCGGGTCAGATAAGACGGCGCCGCGTATACCGACATCTGCAGATCCCCGACATGTCTGGCGATCAGGGACTGGTCGGTGACGGGTCCGCCGCGCACCACGCAATCAATACTCTCGTCGAGCAGATCGGCCATGCGATCGCCGGCACCCATGTGCAGCTCGATGCCGGGATAGCGTTCAAAAAACGCCGGCAGCGCAGGCACCAGCACCATGCTGGCCAGCGGCCCGGGTACGTCGACGCGCAGCCGGCCCGCGGGCGTGCCCAGCGCCTGCGGAAGATCCGCCTCGGCCCGGTCCAGATCGGCCAGCAGCTGGACTACTCGCTCGTAATAAATGCTGCCGGCCTGGGTCAGCCCGACCTTGCGCGTGGTGCGGTGAAGCAGGCTCACGCGCAGCCGCGCTTCCAGTTGCTGGACCAGCTGAGTGGCCGTGGTCCGGCTGATGTGCAGGGCATCCGCTGCCCTGGTGAAGCTGCCGGTCTCCACGACCCTGGCAAAAGCCTGCATGGCGTCGAAACGGTCCAATGGCGCGCTCCCTCTCTGTCGATTGTTTGAATTTTACAAACAGCGCTGGGGAGTATTGCCTGTTTATCGCGGCCAGGCCCTCGCGGATAGTGGCGGCTCCTGTCACTTCGTGGTCGAGACTTTCATGAGCAATGTTCGCCAGGTCGTTTTTCCCGCCGGCCGTCAGGCCTTGTACGAGAAAAACCGCTATTCGCCCGCCATCCGCGCCAACGGCTTTCTTTTCGTGTCCGGCCAGGTCGGCAGCCGCGAGGACGGCTCGCCCGAGCCCGGTCTGGAAGCACAGATCCGCCGGGCGTTTGACAATCTCAACGCCATCCTGTCAGCCGCAGGCTGCAGCTTTGATCATGTCATCGATGTCACGCTGTTTATCGTCAACCCCGAGGCCGTGCTCGATACCCTGTGGAAGGTCCTGCCCGATTACTGGGGGGAGGCGCCCCATCCTGCACTCACCGCCGTGGGCGTTACCTGGCTGTACGGCTTTGATCTCGAGATCAAGGTGGTGGCCAGGCTGCCCGGGGCCAGGCCGTAGCGAGGATGCCTGTGCCCGCACGCCTTGACCTGCAGGGCGTTGCCTCATGACCGTTGCCCCGCAATGCAAAGGGCGGCAAGGACGCCCCCCTCTGTCCTGCGCACTTGCGTGCGCAAAACAGGGAGCAGAATCCTTGCCGCCCGGATGCTGTCCGGATCAGTGCTCGCCGTGGGCGTCGGCCGCAGGGGCCTCACTGGTGGTCGCTTCGATCTTGACGTCGACCCTGACATCGCCGGCGCGCTTGAAGTGCAGTGTCAGCGGGAACGATTCGCCGGCCAGCAGCGGCTTTTTCAGGCCGATCAGCATGATGTGGTAGCTGCCGGGTTGCAGTGCCACGCGCTGGCCCGGTTCGACGCTCACGCCATCGACCCGGCGCATCTTCAGCACGCCGTTGTCGTTGATATGGTTGTGGATTTCGACCCGGTCGGCGACATCGCCGTCGGCACCCTGCAGCGTGTCGGCGCTCTTGCCCTTGTTCTGCAGCGTCAGGTAGGCCGCGCCGGTCTTGACCGGGCCCGGTGTGGCGCGGGCCCACGGGTGGCCGATGGCGACGTCGCCGGCGGTATAGCTGTGGGCGAAGGCGGTGCTCGACAGCAGCAACAGGGCAGCGGATACAAAGGTCTTCAT
Source organism: Microvirgula aerodenitrificans DSM 15089 (assembly GCF_000620105.1). Lineage (NCBI taxonomy): Bacteria > Pseudomonadati > Pseudomonadota > Betaproteobacteria > Neisseriales > Aquaspirillaceae > Microvirgula > Microvirgula aerodenitrificans. The sequence goes on from NZ_JHVK01000001.1 coordinate 225,006, forward strand.
TGGGGTGTCCTTGCAGAACGGGGTAAAGGGGGAGAAATCAGCGGCTGTTGTCGAGCCGGAACAGAATGGGGACGCGGACCCAGCCGGCGACCGGCTGACCTTGCGACATCGCCGGCTCGAAACGCCAGCGGTGGACGGCGTCGGTCGCGGCGCGGTCGAGGCGCGGGAAGCCGCTGGAGGTGTCGATGTCGATGCTCTCCGGCCGTCCTGCCGCATTGACGCGGACCTTGAGAATGACGCGGCCTTCTTCGCCGAGGCTGCGCGATGCTGCCGGATAGGTCGGCGGTCGATTGCTGTACATCGAGCTGATGATTCTGGCTTCGTGCGGGCCGTCGCCGCTGCTGTCCTGCGTGCCGTGCCGGCCCTGACCGCCACTGGCGGTTGCGCTGCCGTCGGCCGTGGCGCTGCTGCTGTCCGGCGCGGCACTCGCTGCTGCCGGCGGACTGGCCGGTGCCGCCGGTGCCGCCGGTGCCGCGGTCGGTGCGGGCGGCTGCGGGCGGGTTTTCCGGGTGATGTCGGCCGGGGCGTCAGCTTGTTCGCGAGTGGGGATGCTGTGCGCCGGTGCGGTTGCGGCGGCCGGTCGGGCCTGTGGTGCCGGTGGTGCCGACGCCGGCGGTGCCTCGACCGGAGCGGCGACCGCCGGGGTGTACAGCATGGCCTGCAGCGGTCGCGGCGGGATTGGCGCACGCTCGACCACCCACACGCCGGCCAGTGCCGCGAGAACGGCAATATGGGCAAGCGATACGGCAGCGGGAATCAGGGGGCGGGACATCAGCATGGCGGCGCCAGTTTACCTGCGGCGGGCGGGCTGCGGGGGGCATGACGGTGGCGTGCGGCAATCCGTCGCAGGATGCTTGATGGTGATCAGGTGCCGGCGTTGTCCAGCCGCTGCCAGACCTGCCAGCGCTCGCGACCGCTGAAGATCGGCAGGCCGGTACAGCTCGGGCGATCGTCGATGCGGCGGAAGCCGGGTTCGAGCAATTGCTGCAGCCGGGTGTCGTGCAGGCCGAACGGCGGCCCCTTCGGCGTGTCGGCATGGAAGAAGTAGCCGGCCAGCAGGCCGCCGGGACGGATCAGGCGCGCCATCTGCGCGCCCCAGTCTGCCCAGGTGCGCGGCGGCAGCGCGCACAGCAGGGCCCGCTCGTAAATCCAGTCGTACGCGGGCTCGTCCAGGGCAAAGAAGTCGGCCTCGCGCAGCAGGCTGTCGTTGCCGATGACCTGGCGCGCCACGGCGATGGCGGCGGGGCTGAAGTCGATGGCGCTGACGGCGTGGCCGCGTTCGGCCAGCCAGCGTACCTCGTAGCCGCTGCCGCAGCCGGGCACCAGCACCCGGCCACGCGGCTGTTCTTCGGCAAAGGCGGCAAACTCGACCGGCACCTGGCCCGCGTCCCACGGCGTGACGCCCTGCTGGTAGCGGGTATCCCAGAAGTCGGCAAGCGAGCTGTCCTGTGCCATGGCTTTCTGCGTCCGTTCAGCCGACCGCGCGCAGGCGTCGGGCAAAGTTCTCCAGCTGGCGGATGCCGCTGGCTTCGGCGCGGGCGCACCAGTCCTGCAGTTCCTGCAGCAGCTGTTCGCGGCTGAGGCTGGAGCGCTCCCACACCCGGCTCAGATCCTGGCGCATGCGATAGATGGTGTCCAGCGTCGGGCTGACCGCCAGCGCGCGATCGAGCACATGGCGTTCGGTGCTCGGCGTGTCCCTGGCTTCCTGCTTCAGCCACACTTTCATCTTCCGGCGCAGTGTGCGGGCGCAGATGTCCGGGTGCTGGCGGCGGATGGCGTCGATCTCGGCGCGGTAGGCCGCCTTCAGTTCCCGTGCATAGCGCGACGCCAGTGCATAGCGGTTGCTGACGATGCTCTGCAGCGTGGCCAGATCGAGCTGCGGCTTCGGCGTGCCCTGCAGCAGTACCGGGTGCACGCGGCGGACCCTGGCCAGCCCGACCATTTCCATCAGCCGGATATACATCCAGCCGATGTCGAATTCATACCACTTGTACGACAGCTTGGCCGAGGTGCCGAAGGTATGGTGATTGTTGTGCAGTTCCTCGCCGCCGATCAGGATGCCCCACGGCAGCAGGTTGGTGGCGGCGTCCTCGTTCTCGAAGTTGCGATAGCCCCAGAAGTGGCCGACGCCATTGACCACGCCGGCGGCCCAGAACGGAATCCATGCCATCTGCACCGCCCAGATGGTCAGGCCGATCGGTCCGAACAGGATCAGGTTGAGTACCAGCAGGATGCCGACGCCCAGCGCGCTGCGGCGGGTATAGACGTTGCGTTCCATCCAGTCGTCCGGCGTGCCGTGACCGAACTTGTCCAGCAGCGCCTGGTCTTTGGCGGCTTCGCGGTACAGGTCGGCGCCCTGCCACATGACCGTCTTCAGGCCGAGAACCTGCGGGCTGTGCGGATCGTCGGCCGTTTCGCAGCGTGCATGGTGCTTGCGGTGGATGGCCGCCCATTCCCTGGTCACCATGCCGGTGGTGAGCCAGAGCCAGAAGCGGAAGAAGTGGCTGGCGATCGGGTGCAGGTCCAGCGCGCGGTGCGCCTGGTGACGGTGCAGGAAGATGGTGACGGAGGCGATGGTGACGTGGGTCACGGCCAGCGTGTACAGCACGTACCCCCACCATGGCCAGTTGACAAGGCCATTCAGGTATTCCATTGATGTATCTCAATATTGGAGCAGAAACTCCATTCTACACAGACTGTGAAACGGGTGGGTGCCGACGGTGCGGGTGGCGACGACCGGAGGAACGGTACACAGCGATACGCCACATTGGCTGCGCCAGCCGGGGTGAGTCGTGTAACATTCCGCGCCATGTCCTCGCATACCTTTTTGTCCGTGTTCCGCAGCCGTGGCCTCAAGCAGGCCGCCGCCGGCGTCGTCGTTGCCGCCGTTGCCTGGGGCGGCGGTTCCTACTGGTTCGGCCTGAAAACCGAGCAGACGCTGGCCGAGCAGTATCGCCTGCTGCAGAGCGTGCCGCTGTTCGTGGTCAAGTCGCACAGCTACCAGCGCGGCTGGTTCAGTTCGACCGAGACGACCGAGCTGACGTTCAACAAGAAGCTGTTCACGCCGTATCTGTCGATGCTGCCGGCCAATGCGGCCGAGTGGCTCGATACCACGGTGCGCTACACCAATCACATCAAGCACGGCCCGCTGCCGGAAATCGGCGACTTCGGCTTCCGTCCGGGACGCGCGGTGGTGACCACCGAGTTCGCGATGAGCGAACAGACGCGCAAGACGCTGCAGAAGTTCTTTGGCGACAAGCCGCCGATCACGGTCATCAACCGGCTGAACTTCGGCGGTGGCGGCACGCTGACCGCCAGCATTCCGAAATTCGACTATGAAGAGCCGCTGGCCGGGGTCAAGGTCGACTGGAAGGGGCTGGACACCCGGATCGACTACGAGCCGGGCTACAAGGAGTACGCGGTCGACGTCAAGGTGCCGGGGCTGAATGTCGAGGCCGCGACCAAGGGCCGCGTCGCGCTGGACGGAGTGCATTACCAGTCCAGCCATCGCCCGGGCCAGACCGGGGTGACGCTGGGCTCGTCGGAGATGTCCGTCGTCAAGGTCAGCCTCGACGCCAAGGAAAGCCTGCCGTACGAGATCAAGCTGAACGAACTGGTGTACCTGCTGACGCGCATGCGCGTCGGCGAGTTCATCAACCCGGTGGGCGAGATCAAGCCGTCCAGGGCGGTGCTCGACCAGCTGCGCTACCAGATCGTCACCAGCGAGCAGGACGATTTCGTCAACACCCGCGGCAAGCTGTCGTTTGCCCACCTCAGCGTGGACCAGAACAGCTACGGGCCGATGCGGCTTGACGTGTCGGCCAACCACCTGCACGGCCCGACGCTGGTCAGGCTGGACCAGGCGCTGTCGGCGATTCCGTTCGAGGGGGTCGAGCCGGCCGCTTTGCGCCAGCAGTACATCGATACCATCAAGAAGAACGGGCTGCCGCTGCTGACCAACAATCCGAAGCTGCTGGTCAACGATTTCTACCTGAAGCTGCCGGCCGGCGAGGTCAAGGCTTCCGGCGATCTGGCGCTGAACAATCTGCGCGAGGCTGACCTGAACAAGCCGGCGGACTTCCTGGCCAAGGTCGAAGCCAATGCCAGCATCGAAGTGCCGAAGCTGACGCTGGAGTCGATGGTGGTCGCGCAGGCGCGCAATCTGTTCGTGGTCGATGAAACGGCCGAGAACCCGCCGAGCGTGGACGAGATCGACGATCTGGCCCGCAACCTGCTCGCTTCGCAACTGGAGATCTGGCAGGAAGGGCACTACCTGACCATCCAGAATGGCCAGGTCAGGACGCGGATGAACTGGAAGGACGGCAAGATGAGCATCAGCGGCAAGCCGGTGTCCATGCCGTGGCAGGAAGCGCCGCCGGCACCGGAGCCGGAGCCGGCACCACCACCTGCCGCCGCTGCCAGACCGTAAAATGAAAAGCCCCCCGTTCAGTCCATATGAACGGGGGGCTTTTCAATTGCTGCTGCAGGGATTGAAGGACGGACGCGCGAAGCGGGGTTTCCCCCACGATGACCGTCGGTGCCCCCTTTGTGTTCAGTCTTCGAGCGGGGCCGGTGCCAGCCGGTCGTGCATGTCCTGCCAGGCCAGCCGCGCGCGTTCCCGGCATTCGGCACGGGCCTGGCGGACCCGGGCCGCGGCCCGTTTCTGTTCTGCCTGCGGCAGGGAGGCGGCACAGGCCTCGAGGTCGCGCAGATCGCCCAGCGCATCCTGCAGCTCCCGGCACGGCGTGGCCAGCAAGGCCAGCCGGCTGTCACCGAGCAGAACCGCATAGCTTTCCGCCTGATACCGCACCCGTTTGGTCAGCAGGCGGCTGTTGTGCAGGTCCTGCGGAGCGGCATCGTCGAAGCCGCTGCGCGACAGCGCATGCGCCAGTTCGATCTGGGCCGCGTCGCAGCCGCCGGCCAGCAGCCGGGTCAGTGCGAATTTCGGCGTTTTCGCCAGTTGCCGCGGCAGCCGCTCGCGCAGCAGGTTCAGATCGCGCTTGAGCCGGCCGCTTTTCAGGGCCCTGCGCAGGCGGGCGGCATCCTTGCGCCGGGGCGACGGCGGCGGCAGGTCCGGTGCCAGGCGCGACAGCCATTGCTGGTGGACTTCCGCATCGCGCAGGGCATTGGTGTCCTGCACCAGCCGCTTGAGCCGGCGCTCGATGCGGCGGATGCGGGGCGTCAGCAGCGGCTGCAGCGGCCGGGTCAGGCTGCGCAGGCGGCGCAGCGCGACGCGCAGATTGTGCAGCGACTCGGCATCCTCACCGCGCAGCGCGCGCTTGCGGCACGTCCGCATGGCATCGATGCGGTGAGCGATTTCGAGGGCAAGCAGTTTTTTCAGCGACTGGGGCATGGTGTGACTCTCGGTCGGGCAGCGTGGGCCGGTCCATTGGGCAACAACATGCAGGATATAGCGAATTTGCCCTAATTTAGAACAAACTGCGCGCGCGCAGTCGGCCGCAATCGGGCTAATATGCTCGTTAGAGGCTAGTCCATGTGTGAAACCTATTTTTCAGGAATATAGAAATGGCCATTGCGCAGAATGTCAGTGAACTGGTCGGCAACACGCCGCTGGTGAAACTCAACCGGGTGACAGAGGGCGCGCAGGCGACCGTGCTCGCCAAGCTGGAGTTCTACAGCCCTGCCCACAGTGTGAAGGATCGCATTGCGGTCGCCATGGTCGATGCCGCCGAACAGGCCGGCAAGGTCAAGCCGGACACCATCTTCCTGGAGCCGACCAGTGGCAATACCGGCATTGGTCTGGCCATGGTTTGCGCCGCGCGCGGCTACAAGCTGACCATCGTCATGCCGGAAACCATGAGCCGCGAGCGCCGCATCCTGCTGAAGGCTTACGGCGCGGAACTGATCCTGACCCCGGGGCCGGACGGCATGGGCGGCGCCATCGCCAAGGCCAGTGAGCTGGCCGCGGCCGACAGCCGCTATCTGATTCCGCAGCAGTTTGAAAATCCGGCCAACCCGGAAATCCACCGCAAGACCACGGCCGAGGAAATCTGGCGCGATACCGACGGCCAGGTCGACATCTTCGTGTCCGGCGTCGGCACCGGCGGCACCATTACCGGCGTGGGCGAAGTGCTGAAAGCACACAAGCCGGGCGTGAAGATCGTCGCCGTTGAACCGGATGCCAGCCCGGTGCTGTCTGGTGGCGCGAAGGGACCGCACCCGATCCAGGGCATTGGCGCCGGCTTCGTGCCGAAGGTGCTGAATACCGAAATCTACGACGAGATCATCCGCGTCAAGAACGACGATGCATTCTCCACTGCCCGCGCCATGGCGGCGAAGGAAGGGCTGCTGGTCGGCATTTCGTCCGGCGCCGCGACCTGGGCCGCGCTGGAGCTGGCCAGACGGCCGGAAAACGCCGGCAAGACCATCGTCGTGATCATTCCGTCGTTCGGCGAACGCTACCTGTCCACGCCGCTGTACGCCGATCTGGTCGACTGATCGTCAGCGGGCCCGCGCCAGCTGGCGGTACAGCCGGTTGCGCGAGATGCCCAGCGCGCGTGCCGCCGCCGAGATATTGCCGCCAAGCCGTTCCAGCGTATCGGCGACCAGCCGGTCCTGATGTTCGCAGAGGCGGACTGCCGTGGCGGCAGGCGGCAGGCGGGGGCGGGTCGTCAGCTCATCCGGCAGGTGCTCGACATCGATCAGCCCGTCGTCGGCCAGACAGCGGGCGGTGTGCAGTACCGTCGCCAGCTCGCGCAGATTGCCCGGCCAGTCATGGCCAAGCAGCAACGCCGCCGCCGCGTCACTCAGACGCGGCGGCGGCGTTGTCGTTCCGGCTCCGAGCATCCTGCCGATCAGGGCTGCCAGATCGACGCGCTCGCGCAGGGCGGGCAGACGGATGGTCAGGCCGTTCAGCCGGTAGTACAGGTCGGCGCGGAAGCTGCCATCGTCGACCATCGCCCGCAGGTCGCGGTGGGTGGCGCAGACCAGCATGAAGTCGGTGGGCAGGGTACGGGTGCTGCCGAGCGGCGTGACCGCACGTTCCTGCAGCACCCGCAGCAGTCGCGCCTGCAGGCTGGTCGGCATATCGCCGATCTCGTCCAGGAACAGCGTGCCGCGATCAGCCTGCAGCAGCTTGCCGATGCCGCCCTTGCGTCTGGCGCCGGTAAAGGCGCCTTCTTCGTAGCCGAACAGCTCGGCTTCGATCAGCGCTTCCGGAATGGCCGCGCAGTTGACGGCGACGAACGGGCCGTCGCGGCCGGGGGTGTCGTCGTGGATGGCACGGGCGAACAGCTCCTTGCCGGTACCGGTTTCGCCGGACAGTACCACCGCCACCTGTTTGCCCAGCACCCGCTTCAGCTTGCCGATGGCGGCATTGATGACCGGGTCGCCGGACTGCAGTGCCGACAGGGCCCGGCCGGCAACCGGTTCGACGGCCGGAGGGCGGACCACCGGGGCGGGCGCCGGGTAGCGGCGAACCAGCCAGTCGCAGCCATCCCGGCCGCGTACGGTCCGGGACTCTGTCGCGTGAGGCAGCGCGGCCTCCGGTTCGCAACCGGCGTCGAACAGATCGGCAAACGCCGGCGGCAGCGCCCGGGGATGCAGGCCGAACAGCCGCCGCGCGGCGCGATTCATGGCCAGCCCGCGCCCGTCCGGTGTAAAGGCCAGCAGGCCTTCCGCCGGCGTGCCGAGCCGCTGCGGCCGGTCGTCGACGGCCAGGCAGACTGCATCGGCGTGGCGGGCCAGGAACAGGCAGTGTTCCATCTGCAGCACGGCGGTCTGGACCGGCGTCAGCGGATGGAGACCGGACGACGAAGCATCGCCGGAGACATCGAGCGCACCGAGCAGGGTGCCGTCGGCATCCTCTATTGGCGCGCAGGCGCAGACCAGAAAGCGGTTGGCATCGAGAAAGTGTTCCGGCCCGCCGACCACCAGCGGGGTGCCGGTGGCCAGGGCCGTGCCGATGGCATTGGTGCCCTTGCGGCCTTCGGACCAGTCGGCCCCTGGCTGCAGGGCTACTTGTTCCGAGCGGCGCAGGAAGCGGGCGTCGCCATCGGCATGCAGCAGCAGTCCGTCCGGGCCGGACAGCACCGCCATGCAGCGCGTGCCGGCCAGCTGCCGGCACAGCTCGGTCATGACCGGGGTGGCCTGTCGCAGCAGGGTCCGGTGCTGTTCCCGTCGCAGCTCGAGTTCCGAGCGCGGCAGGCGGTCGAGGTCGGGGGCGTCCTGGCGGCGCAGGCCGTGGGTGGCGGAACGGGCATGCGCGTGCGCGATCAGGTCGGCATGGCCGGCCAGCCGCGGGACGGGGCGCGAATCGAGTCGGGCCGTCATGGGCTTGTCTCCTCATCCCGGGCTCATTGACTGTGGGCGTGCCGCTCGTGCGGCATCTGCTGGCCGGGAATGCTTAGAACATTAGCACGCCCCGGCCTGGACCGCGCGCCGGGCGCCGATTCCGGCGCCCGGGTGTGCCGAAACGATACAGCGGTCACCCGGACTGTCCCGTCCCGGCACAGAGAATCTCCGCTGTAAGCCCTTGTTTCGGCTTGTTACCGGCTGTCTGGCGGGTGGCACGGGAATTGCGGATGAAGGGGGGCCTCCGCCGAAACCCCGGGCCGGTGAGGGGCCACGCCAGAACAAGCCCGGGAGGAGAAACACCAATGAACCACGCCGAATTGCAGTTCCTGGGCGTCGCCTATCCGTTCCGCGACAGCTACGACAATTTCATTGGCGGCCAGTGGGTCGCGCCGGCCGACGGCGAGTATTTCGACAATATCTCGCCGATCACCGGCCTGCCGTTCTGCCGCATTGCCCGCTCGAAGGAAGCCGATGTCGAACGGGCGCTGGATGCCGCGCATGCGGCCAAGGCCGCCTGGGGTCGCACGTCGGCCGCCGAGCGCGCCCTGCTGCTGAACCGGGTCGCAGACCGGATGGAGCAGAATCTGGAAACGCTGGCGCTGGCCGAGAGCATCGACAACGGCAAGCCGATCCGTGAAACCCGTGCCGCCGACCTGCCGCTGGCCGTCGATCACATCCGTTATTTCGCTGCCTGCCTGCGGGCGCAGGAAGGCAGCATTTCCGAAGTCGATCACGACACCATTGCCTACCATTTCCACGAACCGCTCGGCGTGGTGGCGCAGATCATTCCGTGGAACTTTCCGATCCTGATGGCGATCTGGAAGCTCGCGCCGGCGCTGGCGGCCGGCAACTGCGTGGTGCTGAAGCCGGCCGAGCAGACGCCGGCGTCGATCATGGTGCTGATGGAGCTGATCGGCGACCTGCTGCCGCCGGGTGTCATCAATGTCATCAACGGTTTCGGGCTCGAGGCCGGCAAGCCGCTGGCCTCCAGCCGCCGTATCGCCAAGGTCGCGTTTACCGGCGAAACCGGCACCGGCCGGCTGATCATGCAGTATGCGAGCCAGAACCTGATTCCGGTCACGCTGGAACTGGGCGGCAAGAGCCCGAACATCTTCTTTGCCGATGTGATGAACGAGGACGACGCCTATTTCGACAAGGCGCTGGAAGCGTTCGCCATGTTCGCGCTGAACCAGGGCGAAGTCTGCACCTGCCCGTCGCGCGCCCTGGTGCAGGCCTCGATCTACGACCGCTTCATGGAGCGTGCGATCAAGCGCGTCGAGGCGATCAAGCAGGGCCATCCGCTCGATCCGACCACCATGATCGGCGCCCAGGCCTCGAACGAGCAACTGAGCAAGATCCTGTCCTATCTGGAGCTGGGCCGCCAGGAAGGGGCGCGCTGCCTGACCGGCGGCGAACGCCAGCAACTCGGCGGCGAACTCGGTGGCGGTTACTACGTGAAGCCGACCGTGTTCGAGGGCCACAACAAGATGCGCATCTTCCAGGAAGAAATCTTCGGCCCGGTGGTGGCGGTAACGACCTTCAGGGATGAGGCCGAAGCACTGGAAATTGCCAACGATACGCTGTACGGACTGGGCGCCGGGGTGTGGACGCGCGACGGCTCGCGCGCCTATCGCTTCGGTCGCGGCATCCAGGCCGGGCGGGTGTGGGTCAACTGCTACCACCTGTATCCGGCGCATGCGGCGTTTGGCGGCTACAAGCAGTCCGGCGTCGGCCGCGAGAACCACAAGATGATGCTCGACCACTATCAGCAGACCAAGAACATGCTGGTCAGCTACAGCCCCGACGCGCTCGGCTTCTTCTGATTTTTTCCCCTTTTCCCGCCACGGGGCACGCTGCCCGTGGCGGGCGCACTGGCATACCTGAAGTCAAAAACAACACAGGAGACATGGCATGGCCACCACTACGTTTTTCATTCCGTCCGTCAATATCATGGGCACCGGCTGCATCAGCGAGGCCGTGGCGACCATTCGCCGCCACGGGCTGCGCCGGCTGCTGATCGTGACCGATGCCGGTCTGGCCCGTTCCGGCATGGCGGCCCGCATCCAGCAGTTGCTGGTCGATGCGGATATCCAGTCAACGGTATTCGACGGCGCCAAGCCGAACCCGACCGTGGCCAACGTCGAAGCCGGGCTGGCGGCGCTGAAGGCCGCCGACTGCGACGCGATCGTCTCGCTCGGCGGCGGCTCGCCGCATGACTGCGCCAAGGGCATCGCGCTGTGCGCGACCAATGGCGGGCATATTTCCGACTATGAGGGCGTCGACCGTTCGACCCGGCCGCAACTGCCGCTGATCGCCATCAACACGACCGCCGGCACCGCCAGCGAGATGACGCGGTTCTGCATCATCACCGACGAGCAGCGGCACGTGAAAATGGCCATTGTCGACCGCAACGTGACCCCGCTGCTGTCGGTCAACGACCCGGCGCTGATGGCCGGCATGCCGCCGTCGCTGACCGCAGCCACCGGCATGGATGCGCTGACCCATGCGGTCGAGGCCTATGTGTCGACCGCCTCGACGCCGATTACCGATGCCTGTGCACTGAAGGCGGTCGATCTGATTTCGCGCCACCTGCGCAGCGCGGTGGCCAACGGCGGCAATGCCGAGGCCCGCGAACAGATGGCCTACGCGCAATTCCTCGCCGGCATGGCCTTCAACAATGCATCGCTCGGCTACGTGCATGCGATGGCGCACCAGCTTGGCGGCGTCTATGACCTGCCGCATGGCGTGTGCAACGCGGTGCTGCTGCCGCACGTGCAGGCATTCAATGCCGCCACCTCGGCGGACCGGCTTGCCGATGTGGCGCGGGCGATGGGCGGCAGCGTCTCCGGCGGCGGGCAGGCCGGTGCCGAGGCGTGCCTGACGGCGATCCGTCAGCTGTCAGAGGATGTCGGCATTCCGGCCGGTCTGAGCAGCCTCGGGGTCAAGGCGGAAGACATTCCGCTGCTGGCGGCCAATGCCCTGAAGGACGCCTGCGGGCTGACCAATCCGCGTCCGGCCAGCCAGCAGGAGATCGAAGCCCTGTTCCGCAACGCGATGTAGCCAGGAAAGACACCGACGTTCCTGCTGGCGTCGGTGCCCGCCCGCCGCAGGCATCACCCCGGATGCCCGCGGCTGGCCATTGCCTGCCAGATCACGGCGGCGGTAATGGCATCGGTCAGCGCATCATGCCGGCCCAGCGACGGCAGGTGCAGCTCGTCGAGGATGGATTGCAGACGCAGATCGACATAGCCGTTCGGCGTCTGTTTCAGCTTCCAGTCGTAATACAGCCCGGAGACATCGATCTGCGGCTGTGGCAGACCGGTGCCGATCAGCGGGCGCACGTATTTGTTCAGCACCGCCACATCGTATTCGAGGTAATAGCCGACCAGCGTGCGGCCGCCGATGAATTCCAGCAGGCGGCTGACCGCCTCGGCCGGCGGCAGGCCATCGGACAGGTCACTCGGGCGCAGGCCGTGCACTACCACGCTGCCCGGCTCGGGCAGCCGCTCCGGCTTGACCAGCAGGTACAGCGATTCGCTGGCGTGAATATGGCCCGGCGTCAGCCGCACTGCGCCGATGGACAGGATCTCGGCCTCGCGCACATTCAGGCTGGTGGTTTCGCAGTCGAGGGACACATATTCGTCGGTCGGGGTATCGAGCAGGCCGAGCCATTCCGGGCGCAGGCGCCGCCGCGCCAGCGTCGTGCGCAGTTTTGCCCACATCAGAAAGCCCCGCTCTTGAAGTGGTGGCGGACGATGGTCTTGAAGCGCTTGACCACGGCCAGCGCATCCTTCAGCAGGTCGCGCTCCAGTGTCGACAGGCGGGCGGCATCGATCTGGGTATCGACCTTCTGGCCGAGTTTCTGTGCCTCCAGACCGTGAGCCAGTCGCAGTTCGAGCAGGAAGGACAGGGCTTCGGCCGTGTCGTGCGCCAGTTCGCCGTCGAGGCGGCCGGCCGCCGCCAGCGCGGTCAGCCGGTCAAAGGTGTTGGTATCGTCGAGGCCGGACTCCAGCGCATAGGCACGCACGCCATGGACGATGGGGAAGATGCCGGTCTTTTTCAGGTCGAGCAGCTCGGCGCCGTGGCGACCACTGCCCAGCCACTGCGACAGCCGTCCCATCGGCGCGTCGAACTGGTCGACGGCACGGGCGAAGCGGGCGAAATAGGACGCGTCGTCGTGCATGATGCCGAACAGGTACTCGCGAGCCTGTTGCAGCAGCGAGGCATCGCCGGCAACGGTGCTGGCATCGACGAAGATGGCCAGCTTCATCTGTGCCGCCTCGTCCGGCTGGTAGATCCAGCGATACAGCATGTTGCGGAAGCCGGTCTGCGACTGCACCCATTCCGGGTTGTTGACCATGATGCGGCCCGGGCATGGCGGGTAGCCGAAATCGGCCAGCGCGGCGGAGAACGCCTCGCAGGCGACCATGACCCCGTCGAGCGGGTAGCCGTCGCGCACGATCAGGGCATTGTCCTGATCGGTCTTGATGATCTGTTCGCCACGGCCTTCCGATCCCATCACCACCAGACAGCTGTTGGCGAACAGCCCGTCCGGCGCGATCAGTTCCCAGGCGCGGGCGAACAGTTTGCCGTTCAGCGCCTGCATCAGCCGGGCCAGTTCGCGTGCCTTGACGCCGTGGCCGGCCAGCATGGCGATCAGTGTCTCCATCTGCGCGGCGACCGCGCGCAGCGCGTCCAGCGAGTCGGCGACTTCCAGCTGCTGGGCGATCAGGTGCGAATGGTTGGAGAAGTACGACAGCAGGTCGATCTGTTCCAGTACGCCGACCGGGCGGCCTTCCTCGGTGACGACCACGCGCTGGATGATGTGGCGGGTCATGATCAGCAGGGCGTCGAACAGGTAGTCGTCGATGTCGACGGTAATCAGTTCAAAGCGGCACAGTGCGTCCAGCGGGGTGTCGGACGGCGTGCCGTTGATGATCACGTCACGGCAATCGCTGGTGGTGAAGATGCCGACCCGGTCAGTGGCACCGACCAGCACCGAGCGCACTTTGTGGTCGCGCATGGCGACGGCGGCGTCGAAAACGGTGGCATCGGCGGGCAGGAACACCGCCGGTTTCACGACGGCGTCCCGTACCGAGGCGGTCAGGATGGTCTGCAACTCGCGATTGTTGCCGCGACCGGCCAGCGCAGCGAATTTCTGTGCCGCGCTCTGGAAGAAAAAGGCGGCGAACAGGCTGTTGCCGTCGATCAGCGCCATGACTACCGCCTTCGGGATCGCGAACAGCAGCGTTTCCTCATGCGCGTCAATGCGGTGGCCGGCGCGGCCGGCGATCAGCGCACGACTGTCGAAGGTGTCGTTCTCGCGGAAGACGGCGACGATCTCGCCATCATCGGCGCGCTCGCAGGCCATGCCCTTCATGACCACGAACATGTGTTCGACCGCCTCGCCCGGAGCCAGAATCACCGCTTCGGCCGCAAAGTACAGGATGTCGACTGCCTGCTCGACCCGGCTGCGCTCGGCCGGCCCCAGAACGTCGAAAGGCGGGTGGGAAAAGTCGAATCGTTGCATGGCGGGGCGAGTCCGTCGTGATTATCCTTTCGTCATGATGCCCGTTTGCCGAACGCGCGTCATCAGGATTGTCGGACAAGATGTTTGCCATTGGGGAGCCGGCGAAAACCCGTGCTATCTTGTGCCTCCGCCCGGAAACACACTGCCATGCCACTGCACATTGAAACCCCGTTGATGGAATCACGCCCGTTGAGCGTGCTGAGCGGCCAGTCCGTCTGGCTGAAGCTGGAGGCGCTGCAAGTGCCAGGGTCGTTCAAGATCCGGGGTATCGGCCACGCATGCACCGTTTACCGGCAGCGCGGGGCGCAGCGTTTCGTGTCGTCATCCGGCGGCAATGCCGGGCTGGCCGTCGCCTATGCCGGGCGTTGTCTGGGGCTGCCGGTCACGGTCGTGGTGCCGGAAACGACGACGGCACGGGCGAAAGAACTACTGGCTCTGGAAGGGGCCGATGTCATCGTGCACGGCAGTTCCTGGCAGGAGGCCAACCAGCATGCACAAACCCTGCTGGGTGCGAGCGATGCCTTCCTGCATCCGTTCGATGATCCGCTGCTGTGGGAGGGTCATGCGACGATGATCGACGAAGTCGCCCGGGCCAGTGGCAAGCCGGATGCCGTGGTGCTGTCGGTCGGTGGTGGCGGTCTGCTGTCCGGCGTCGTGGCGGGTCTGCAGCGCAATGGCTGGCATGACGTGCCGGTGCTGGCGGTGGAAACCGAAGGGGCGGCCTCGTTCCAGGCCGCCGTGCAGGCCGGGCATCCGGTGGCGCTGGAGCGGATCAGCAGTATTGCCACTTCGCTGGGTGCCAAGCAGGTGTGCGAGCAGGCATGGCACTGCGCGCAGACACACCCGGTCCACAGTCTGGTGATACCGGATCGCAGCGCCCTTGCTGCCTGCGAGCGTTTTCTGACCGATCACCGCATTCTGGTCGAACCGGCCTGTGGCGCAGCGCTGGCCGCGGTCTACGAGCAGGCCACCGCCCTGGCCGCCTGCCGCAAGGTGCTGGTGATCGTATGCGGCGGCGCGACGGCGACCATCGACCAGATCCGTACCTGGGCCGGGCAACAGGACCAGGCGTAGCGCGTCTGCCCGGGGGGCCGTTACGGCGTGATCTTTACCGCCTGCACCGTCACGTGTTTGCGGACCGGGCTCGACAGCACCAGTGAGGTCGTCACCGCGCCCTCGACGGCCAGGGCATCCACGACGCGTTCCAGGTCCTGCGGCTCGGCGATGGCGCAGCGCACGATAAAGCAGTCTTCGCCGGTCACGCGGTCAGCGCTCAGCACCTCGGGCATGGCCTCGAACAGCGCCAGATACCGGGCGATGCCGGCATGCGTGGTCCTGATCCGGATAATGGCTTCCAGGCCGACGCCCAGCGCGCGCAGGTTGACGCGGGCGCCGTACCCTTCGATAACGCCGCTGTGTTCCAGCTTGCGCACGCGCTCACTCATCGCCGGCTGTGAAAGGCCGATCTTCTTTCCCAGTGCCGCCAGGCTCTGGCGTGCGTCAGCCTGGAGCGCTTCCAGGATCTGGCGGTCCTTCTTGTCGACAGGCATGTGCTTCCGATCGGGTTGCTGACCGATGAATCATCGGTCAGGAGGGCGGATTTTCGATGAACTGCCATTCGCCACGAATGGCATCCCCGGTATCGTGGGGTACTTTCCTCGGGAGGACAAATGCAACTCATCGGAATGCTGGATTCACCCTACGTGCGGCGCACGGCGATTTCCCTGCGGCTGCTGGGGCTGCCCTTCGAACACCGGCCGCTGTCGGTATTCAGTGACTTTGACCGGTTTCGCGAGATCAATCCGGTGGTGAAGGCACCGACGCTGATCTGCGACGACGGCACTGTGCTGATGGATTCCTCGCTGATCATCGACTACGCCGAGGGAGTGAGCTGCCGCTCCCTGATGCCGGCTGCCGCCAGCGAACGGGTCCGCGCGCTGCGTCTCACCGGGCTGGCGCTGGTCGCCTGCGAGAAAACGGTGCAGATCGTCTACGAGCAAAACCTTCGACCGGCCGGGAAGCAGCATCAGCCCTGGCTGGACAGGATCGGCAGCCAGCTCGTTGCGGCCTGGTCGGCCATCGAGCAGGAAGCGGCAGCCACACCACTGTCGGCCGACGCCGCCCTCATGACACAGGCCGATCTGTCGGTTGCCGTGGCCTGGGCATTCATGCAACTGATGCTGCCGGACCTCCTTGCCCCCGACGCCTGCCCGCTGCTGGCCGACTTCTCGCTGCGCGCGGAACGCCTGCCTGCATTCCTGGCGTCGCCGCAGCGCTGACCGGTTCAATTAACCAGTACACCGCACAGGCCGGGCAGATGCAGGAACGGCTGCATGAACCGGGGGCATTCGATATCCATCCGGCCGGTGTCGCTTGTCGTGCCGAAGTGGTAATGGGCCTGCAGCGCTGGCGGCAGGGCATCCCAGTCGGCGCCGAGCACCTGCTGTATCAGACTTTTCATGATCCGGCTCCCGGAAAGTGTTTGAAGACCATCAGTGCCACGACCCGTACCATCGAGAGAAAGGCCGGGACGCCGAGCCAGAACCACCACCGGGTCATGGTCCAGTACCGCGCGGGCAGGGGCGTGCCCCGGACCATGGCTTCGCTGGCGAGGCGCTGCATGCGTATCTGCAGCCAGACCACGGGCAGTCAGCAGGCACCGGCAAAAAAATACAGGAACAGGCTGGCGGCAATCCATACGCTGGTTGGAAAAAGGCTAGAGAATGCCCCGGAAAGACGAAAGCAGTTTGCTTGTCCGCACCAGGCCCTGCTTCAGCAGAATGGCGAGGTAGTGATCCACCGCTATCGGTGGATTTCTGAGCTGCTCTCGCTGTTTCCGGGCTGCCTGGACGACGGCTGCCTGATCCAGATCGAACAGGTTTTCGATAAAGCTGTCCGGATGCTGAGCGTCGATTCCGTAGCCTGACAGTACCCTGGACGGAAAGTCTTTTTCATTGAAAGTCACGATCACGCTGGCATTGCCGTGTATGGCTGCGGCCAGCACATGGCGGTCATCAGCATCAGGCAAGGCCAGCGCTTCTATCAGGTGTTCATGACCTGTCACCACGGCATCCGGGATGGCCTGGTCCATCAGGGCTGCGGTGCGGCTGACTTGCCGGGGTGTCAGGTCCGGGCGGTTCTTCAGCAGGTTGCGCTGCCATTCGGCGTGGATTTGCGGGCTCCATCGTGCCCGGAACTGCCCTGACAGTCCGAGCCATATCAGCAGGTCCCGCAGTGGTGCAGGGTAGAGGACGCAGGCATCGCAGAGGGCGACAAAGGGCGTCGCCATCAGTCGTAGCCCATGCCCAGCGCCTGGGCCTGGCTGGCCAGTGCAGCCATGGCCTGCTCACTGTTGTGATCACGTTCAGCCTTGAAACGCATCAGGTCGGTGAGCCGGATACGTCGATGCTTGCCTGTCCTGTGGCAGGGCAAAGCGTCGTTATCGAGCAGCTTGACCAGATGCGGGCGTGAGACATTCAGCAGATCCGCCGCTTCCTGTGTGGTCAGTTCGGCATGCACGGGAACGACTTTGACGGTATTGCCTTCTGCCTGTTCGGCCAGGATATCCAGCAGCAGGCGCAGGGCAGAGATGGGCAGATCCAGCTGGTGGGACTGATTCTGTTCATCGAGTATCTGCAGGCGCTGGGTGCCGGGGCCGCTTGCCAGGCAGGCGGCCAGCGCACGTCGCCCTTCACCGGCCAGCTGTGCCTCCCGCGCCGCCGGGAGCGTCATTTCGGCTGACAGAACTGGGGTCATGGCTTGTTTCCCTTGTTTAGCCATATCGGACAGGTACACCGTAAACGAAATAATCGAAAATCGCAATAAACGAAATGGTGCCGGTGAGCCTGCCCGCCTCACCGGTTCCGCACGCGCAGCACCAGCAGCGCAATCACGCCGGCGACCAGCCCCCAGAAGGCCGAACCGACGCCGGCCAGGGTGACGCCGGACGCGGTGACCAGAAAGGTGATCAGCGCCGGCTCGCGATCGCTGTCCTCGCGCAGGGCGACCGCCAGGCCGTTGCCGATGGTGCCGAGCAGCGCCAGACCGGCTATGGCCAGCACCAGTTCCTTCGGCAGGGCGGAGAACACCGCACCGACCGTGGCGCCAAAGGCGCCGATCAGCAGGTAGAACACCCCGGCCGATACGGCGGCCATATAGCGGCGCGACGGGTCTTCATGCGCCTCGCGGCCCATGCAGATGGCGGCGGTGATGGCGGCCAGATTCAGCGCATAGGCGCCGAATGGCGCCAGCAGCAGCGTGGTCAGACCGGTCCAGCCGACCAGTGGCGACACGGGCACGTCGTAGCCGGAAGCGCGGATCACGGCGACGCCGGGCACATTCTGCGATGCCATGGTGACGACGAACAGCGGCAGGGCGATGCCGACCAGCGCGGCGAACGAGAACGACGGCAGGGTGAACACCGGCGTGGCCAGTTCCAGTCGCACATCGCCGAAGTGCAGCTGTCCATGCAGCAGCGCCACGGCCAGGCCGGCCGCCAGCGCGAGAATGATGGCGTAGCGCGGCAGCAGACGGCGGGCAAGCAGGTAGACGGCGCACATGCTCACGACCAGCAGGAACTGCGCCTGCAGGGCGACGAACACATTGAGGCCGAAACGCAACAGGACGCCGGCCAGCATGCCGGCGGCCAGCGAGACCGGAATGCGCTTTATTGCCCGCTCGAACACGCCGGAGAATCCGGCTGCGGTGATCAGTGCCGCCGAGACGACAAAGGCGCCGATGGCCTCGCTCATCGGCACGCCGGCAGCGCCGGTAATCAGCATGGCGGCGCCCGGTGTCGACCAAGCGGTGACGATGGGCACCCGGTAGCGCAGCGACAGCACGATGCAGGTCAGGCCCATGCCGAGGCCGAGCGCCCACATCCAGGAGGCGACTTCGGCCGCATTGGCGCCTGATGCCTCAGCGGCCTGGAACACGATGACGGCCGAGCTGGTAAAGCCGACCAGCACGGTCACGAAGCCGGCGATGATCGCCGACAGCGACAAATCCTTGAAAGCACGCATGGGTCAGACTGCCAGACACGAATGACGGGAGGGTGAGTGTAACTGCGAACCCGCCCGTGACGCCAAGGGGACGAGGCGTGGTTACTGGCCGCGCAGGAACAGCCCGTCCAGCTCTTTCATGCTCAGTTGCCGCCAGGTCGGCCGGCCGTGGTTGCACTGGTCGGAGCGTTCGGTGGCTTCCATGTCGCGCAGCAGCGCGTTCATTTCGGTCAGCGTCAGCGGCCGGTTGGCGCGGACTGCGCCATGGCAGGCCATGGTGGCCAGCATCTCGTCGCGGCGGGCGGTAATCGCCTCGCTGGCGCCGAGCTCGCGCACTTCGGCCAGCGTGGCCCGCGCCAGCGATACCGGGTCGGCATCAGCCAGCAGCGCCGGGCGGGCGCGGACCGCCAGCTGCGCCGGGCCGAGCACGGTCAGCTCGAAGCCCAGCCTTGCCAGCAGTTCGGCCTGGTCGGCGGCGGTGGCGACTTCAAAGCGGTCGGCCGGGAAGGTGACCGGAATCAGCAGCGGCTGGTTCGGCAGCCCGTCGCGGTCGAACGCGCGCTTCAGCCGTTCGTAGACAATGCGTTCGTGTGCCGCGTGCATGTCGACGATGATCAGCCCGGCGGCGTTTTGTGCCAGCACGTAGACGCCATGCAACTGGGCAATGGCGAAGCCCAGCGGCGGCAGGGTGTCGTCGCCGGTTGTCAGTGCCGGCGCCGGCGCGAGCGGCGAGCCGGTCTGTGGTGCTGGCGCATCGCCGTCATCGCTGCCGGCGGGCCGGACGCCGGCACTGGCGCGTTCCCGGGATTCGATGTCGCCGAACAGCAGGCGGTAGGTGTCCAGCCCGCCTTCGGCCGCTTTCAGGTCCAGCGGCCGGGTGCCGCCGCGATAGGCGAAGCCGGTACTGCCATTGCCGCCTGCACTGTAGTGTGGCGTCGGCGAGGCCGTGTCGGGCCGGATGGCGGGGGCGTCGGTATCGGGGGCATCGGTATCGGCCGGGCGGTCATCGCCGGTGTCGGCCTGGCCGGCTTCCCGGGTGCGGGTGGTCGCCAGCCGCCGGTTGACGGCATGGAACACGAACTGGTGCACGGCCTGGGATTCGCGGAAGCGCACTTCGACCTTGGTCGGATGCACATTGACGTCGACCGCTTCCGGCGGCACGCGCAGGAACAGCGCGTAGCATGGCTGGCGTTCATGGTGCAGCACGTCGCGGTAGGCCTGGCGCACGGCATGCGCCAGCAGCTTGTCGCGGACGAAACGGCCATTGACGAAGCAGTACTGCGCATCCCGGCCGGCCTTGCTCAGTGATGGCGAGGCAGCGAACCCGGCGATGGCCAGCGGGCCGGCCGCTTCGTCGATATCCAGAGCCGCGGCAACGAAGTCCTTGCCCAGCAGCCGGCCGACCCGGTCGGCCAGCGACTCGGACGGCAGCCGGTTCACCACCCGGCCATTGTGGCGCAGCAGGAATTCGACATGCGGGTAGGCGAGGGCGACGCGCTCGAACACGGTTGCGCAGTGGGCGAATTCGGTCGATTCGCTTTTCAGGAATTTGCGCCGCGCCGGGGTGTTGAAATAGATGTCGGCCACTTCGACCGTGGTGCCCGGGGCGTGGGCGGCCGGTTCCGGTGCTTCCAGTGTGCCGTCCAGTGCCGAGACCGACCAGGCGTGTTCACTGTCGGCAGTGCGGCTGACCAGTGTCATCCGCGAGACCGAAGCGATGCTGGCCAGACCTTCGCCACGGAAACCGAGCGTGGACACCTGCTCCAGATCGTCCAGTGACGAGATCTTGCTGGTGGCGTGGCGGTGCAGCGCCAGTGACAGGTCGTCCTGGCTGATGCCGTTGCCGTCGTCGTTGACCCGGATCAGCTGGATGCCGCCCTGGCCAAGGTCGACGGTGATGCGGCTGGCGTCGGCGTCGAGGCTGTTCTCCAGCAGTTCCTTCAGCGCCGACGCCGGCCGTTCCACCACCTCGCCGGCGGCAATCTGGTTGACGAGATGGTCGGGCAGGCGGTGGATGCGGGACATGCGGGCTCCGGCGGAACGGCAGAAAACGCGATTTTACCGGCTTAGCGCAGCCGGCGTATGCGCCACAGTTCGATCAGGCCGGGCAGGAAGGACACAAAGACGATGGCGACGATCAGCAGCGACAGATTGCTGCGGATGACCGGCAGGTTGCCGAACAGATAACCGGCGTAGCAGATGCCGGCGACCCAGAGCACGGCGCCGACCAGATTGAAGCTGAGGAATTTGCGATAACCCATGCCGCCGATGCCGGCCACAAACGGCGCGAAGGTGCGCACGATCGGCACGAAGCGCGCCAGGATGATGGTCTTGCCGCCATGGCGGGCGTAGAAGTCGTGGGTTTTTTCCAGATACGCGCGACGGAACACGCGCGAATCCGGATTGCTGAACAGCCGGTGGCCGAAATACTTGCCGATCTGGTAATTGACCGTGTCGCCGATCACGGCGGCGGCGATCAGCGTGATCACCAGCAGGTGGACATCCATGCCGCCCAGCGCGGCAATGGCGCCGGCGACGAACAGCAGCGAATCACCGGGCAGGAACGGCATCACCACCAGCCCGGTTTCACAGAATACGATCAGGAACAGGATCAGGTAGATCCACGGCCCGTAGGCGGCGACCAGCTCGGTCAGGTGCACATCGATATGGAGGATGAAATCGATGATGAAGCTGATGAATTCCATGGGGCGCACCGGGGAAAAAGACGGACTGTGCCAGTCCGGAGCTTAAGGATGAATGAATGAGCGGCATGCAAAACGTGCGGCCGCAGCCGCACGTTCACACTGCCGATAACCCCGCCCGGAAGCGCGGACGAGCGCAGCGGGGTCAGACGACCGCTTCTTCCTTCGGCTTGACCGGCTTGATCATGTGCTCGCGCGATACGCCGAGCGCCAGTGCGATCGGGCTGGCCACCAGCACCGACGAGTAGATGCCGAACACGATGCCGATGGTCAGCGCCATGGCGAAGCCGTGCAGTGCCGGGCCGCCGAAGAACAGCATCGACAGCACCATCATTTCGGTCGAACCGTGGGTGATGATGGTCCGGCTCATGGTTGCGGTAATGGCGTTGTCGATGATTGCCGCCGTGCTCTTGCCGCGCATGCCCGGCTTGCGGAAGTTTTCCCGGATCCGGTCGAACACCACCACCGATTCGTTGACCGAGTAGCCAAGTACCGCCAGCACCGCCGCCAGCACCGTCAGCGAGAACTCCCACTGGAACAGCGCGAAGCAGCCGAGAATGATCACCACGTCATGCATGTTGGCAATCACGGCCGCGACGGCGAAGCGCCACTCGAAGCGCACGGCCAGGTAGGCGATGATGCCGAGGCAGACGATGGTCAGCGCGGTCAGGCCGTGAGTCACCAGTTCTTCGCCGACCTGCGGGCCGACGAACTCGACCTTGCGCATCTCGACCTGGTCACCGCCGGACTTCAGTGCCGTCAGCACCTCGTTGGAGACCTGGGCCGACGTGCGGTCCTTGATGTTCGGCAGGCGGATCAGCACGTCGCGCGAGGTGCCGAGCATCTGCACCACCGGGTCACCGATATGCAGGCCGTCGATCTGGGTACGGATCTTTTCCGGTTGCGCTGCCTGCTGGTACTGGACTTCCATCACCGTACCGCCGGTGAATTCGACCGAGTAGTTCAGGCCCTTGGCGTACAGGAAGAAGACGGCGGCGAGGAAGGTCAGCAGCGAGATGAGCGTGGTCACCTTGCCGTAGCTCATGAAGCGGATGTCGTGCTTCAGGAAGTGCTTCATCCACCACGGATGTTTGCCGGCCGGGGCCGGCGTCTTGCTGTCTTGCATGAATGAGGTTTCCATCGTTAGGCGGCATCGGGCCGCATGCAGGCGGCGAACACGTCGCCACCGACAGAAAATCAGCCGGGTATGGTAGCACAGGGCCGTCGGCACATTGCTGACGGCCAGCTGATGCCGGCAGGGTTTTTACGGCAGTGCCGCATCGTCGGCACTGCCGCCGTCATCGCCGGATGACGAGGACGACGACACGGATGCCGCCATGTCGGCCGGCAGGTCGATCCAGCCGGCCGAGACGCCGACGCTCAGCATCAGCGACATCACCAGGATCGACACCGGCGCGAACAGCAGGATGCCGGCGATCACCCGGCCGCGCGACAGGCCGCTGATCAGGGTCAGCGAGCGCATCAGCAGCAGGATCGAATAGACCGACAGCGCGAAGTTCAGCCCCTGGCTGACATCCGGCGGCAGCCAGCTGGTCAGCGGCGTCAGCAACTGCGGGGCGTAGGTCAGCACGATCAGGCCGAACAGCGGTGCCGGCCGTTCCCAGCCGGCGTGCTTCATCCAGCCGCCGATAAACACCATGAACAGCAGCGTTTCCGCCCAGGTCAGGATGATGAAGAACAGCATCCGCGTGCCGGCGCCGGCCACGAAGCCGACCGCCTCGTTGCTGGCGGCCGAGGTGATGCCGACCAGCGTCAGCAGCAGCGCACTCTGCCAGAACGGATACTGGTAGGCCTCCAGCGTCCAGATGCGGAAGCGGGCCAGTTCCAGCGCGTCGTCGATCAGTCGCATCAGTCGAACACGACCGTCTTGTTGCAGTACGACAGCACGCGGTTGTCCACATGCCAGCGCACGGCGCGCGACAGCACGACCTTTTCCAGATCGCGGCCTTTTTCGATCAGCGCGTCGACCGCGTCGCGGTGCGAAATGCGGGCCACTTCCTGCTCGATGATCGGGCCTTCGTCGAGATCCTGGGTTACATAGTGGCTGGTGGCGCCGATCAGCTTCACGCCGCGGGCGTGGGCGCGATGGTACGGTTTGGCGCCGTCGAAGGCCGGCAGGAAACTGTGGTGGATATTGATGACGCGGTTCGGGTAGCGACGGACGAAGTCGGCCGACAGCACCTGCATGTAGCGCGCCAGCACCACGAAATCGATACCGGCTTCTTCCAGCAGGCGGAACTGCTCGGCTTCGGCTTCGGCCTTGTTGTCGCGGGTGACCGGCACGACATGGAACGGAATGCCGTTGAACTCGACCAGCCGGCGGCAGTCTTCATGATTCGAGATCACCAGCGGGATGTCGCAGCCGAGCTCGCCGATGCGCCAGCGGTGCAGCAGGTCGACCAGGCAGTGCTCGTACTTCGACACGAAGATCGCCATCCGCGGCTTGCGCGACGACAGCGACACGTTCCAGTCCATCCGGTGCTCGTCGGCGATCGGCTGGAACGCGGCGGCAAAGCTTTCCATCGGCAGGGTGAAACCGTCCAGATCCCATTCCACGCGCATCAGGAACAGGTTCTCGCCGGCATCCTGATGCTGGTCGGCATGCAGGATGTTGGCGTTGTAGGTCATCAGGAAATTGGCGATGGCCGCGACCAGACCCTTCTGGTCCGGGCAGCTCATCAACAGCGTGGCGGAATGTTGTTCGCTCATGATCAATCTGTATAAATGCACGACGGGCTGCCCGAAAAGCAGCCCGTCTCAATATCGTAAGGCGGGAGTGCGCGCGAGGTTACGCGTTGCGGTTGGCGGCGTCGAGGGTGTTCTGCAGCAGCGTGGCGACGGTCATCAGGCCCACGCCACCCGGCACCGGCGTGATCCAGCTCGCGCGTTCGCGCGCGGCGTCGAAATCGACGTCGCCGGCCAGCTTGCCGTTGTCGAGGCGGTTGATGCCGACGTCAATGACCACGGCGCCCGGCTTGATCCAGTCACCCTTGACGAAATGCGGGATGCCGACGGCGGCAACGACCAGGTCGGCGTCGCGCACCCTGGCCGGCAGGTCGCGGGTCTGGCTGTGGCAGATGGTCACGGTGGCGCGTTCCATCAGCAGTTCCAGCGCCATCGGCCGGCCGACGATATTCGACTGGCCGATCACCACGGCATTCATGCCCTTCACGTTGATGCCGGTGTGTTCGAGCATGATCATCACCCCGCGCGGCGTGCACGGGCGCATCAGCGGCATCTTCACCAGCAGACGACCCATGTTGTACGGGTGGAAACCGTCGACGTCCTTGTGCGGCGCAATGCGCTCGATCACGGTTTCCGACGCGATGTGCTCCGGCAGCGGCAGCTGCACCAGAATGCCGTCGACGTCGTCGCGTGCATTCAACTGGTCGATCAGTGCCAGCAGCTCGGCTTCGGTGGTGGTGGCCGGCAGGTCATGGGCGACCGAGGTGATGCCGACCTTCTCGCACGAGCGCTTCTTGTTGCGCACATAGACTTCCGAGGCCGGATTGTTGCCGACCAGGATGACCGCGAGGCACGGCGCGCGTTTGCCTGCATCGAGACGAATTTTTACGCCGTTTTCCACCCGGTCGAGCAGATCTGCGGAAATGGTTTTTCCATCAATCAGTTGTGCCGTCATGCCCTTGCTTTCACACCAGAAACCGAAAAGCGGATTTTCGCATTTTTTGGGCTTTTTGCTCAACAGGTGTTGACAGGAATCGTCCGGGTTTTTATAGTGGCGTCCTCTTGTTCGGGGCGTAGCGCAGCCTGGTTAGCGCACCTGATTTGGGATCAGGGGGTCGTGAGTTCGAATCCCACCGCCCCGACCATTCAAGGCAACGCCCGACGGTCCGTGCGCCCGTAGCTCAGTTGGATAGAGCATCGGCCTTCTAAGCCGAGGGTCACAGGTTCGAATCCTGTCGGGCGCGCCACTCGGAGTGGTCAGCAGCAAGAGTTGTAGTACCGGTTTCTGTGGTGGATGTAGCTCAGTTGGTAGAGTCCTGGATTGTGATTCCAGTTGTCGTGGGTTCGAGCCCCATCATCCACCCCAAAATTCACAAGCCCCTGATTCAGCAGAATCAGGGGCTTGTGTCGTTTCGGACGTTGTGGCGCCTGCTGGTCCAGGCTGAATTTCGGAAGATGATTTTGTGTTTTCGGAACTTGACCTGTTGTCGTGAGGTCACCGGACCGGCTTGGCGACCCTTGCTCGTCGTCTGTCGTAGTGCCGTTCGATCAGTGTTCCCCGCGTGCGCGGGGATGAACCGGGCATTCGTCTCGCTGTACTTGAAAGCCGGCATGCCGATGCCGCTTGAATGGCTCGGCGGCAGAATGCCTATGCAGCGTGCTCAGCGTACTCTTCGATAGCTTCGGCTACCCACTCATTCAGGCTTTTCCCCTGTGCGGCTGCAGAAACGGCGGCCGCAGAATGAGTGGCCGGATCAATGCGCACGTTGAATTTGCCAGAATAGGACTTGTAGGGCTCGATACCCTTTTCCGTGCACATAGCCAAGTAAACCCGGAGAGAGGTTTCGCCCTCGGCCTTGAGGCTGGCGACATCCGCCGCATAGAAGTCGGCTCCGCCGCTCAGACCGATGAACTCGCCGCGGAACATCTCGATTTCGGGATCGTAGGCAATGACGGCCTTCTGGCCATTGATGATCATGATGTTGTTCATGGCTTGACTCCGTTTTCTTCCAACCACTTGCGGACTGATACTACGGCACCCTTGTCTGTCTCCGGTGACGGGGGGGGGGGGGGGGTGAAACACGCGCACCGACCCGAACAGCGTCACGCCGATGCGCGAACCCTCGCGCTCTTCCACCGTGGCACCCAGTTCGACGAGCAGGGCCTCAATCTCTTTCCAGCAGATGTTGCCGCTGACGGGGCGCTTGAAGATCAGTTCCAGCGTGGATTGGTATCTGCGTTTCATTGATTTATGGTACCAAATTGTAGTACCAAGTCAAACCATTGATGGGTAGATGCGGCGGCTGGTGTCGGTGTTGACCTTCCACCGGCATGGGGCTTTGTTTTTTTGGGGGCGCCCCATGCGACCGGATTTCCAGATCCTTGCCGATGGCAAGGACACTACCGCCACGTTCCGTGACCGTCTGATCAGCCTGCGCATTACCGACAAGGCCGGCCTGGAGAGCGATGAGGTCGAGGTCACGCTCGATGACCGGGATAGTGCCATCGATTGCCGCCCGCAACAGGCTGACCCCCGTGTGCCAGGTTTAAAGCCGCCATCGACCGCCTCGACCAGATGAACGAGAGCGACCTGCACTTCATTATCCTGTGACCGGCCGGGGTGTGACGCCGGCGCCACAAACCCTTTCTGGCGACAATAAAGAACCCCTGCAAAATTCCGGGTTTTTATGCAGGGGTCAGATGAGAATCAATGGGGTAGCGGCAAGTGGCCACCGGTGAGTCCGGTCATGGTCCCCCGTCTTCCGCGATCCGCTTCAACGCCCGCTCGCTGTCGGCATCGACCGGTACGTACACCAGCAAACGATCGCCGTTTCTTGGTGCCGACCACCAATTGACCTGCTGTAGCTCCAGCACACCAACGAGCGGGTGGCGGAAGCGTTTGCTCTGGTTCTCGATGCTGCGCACCTCATTGCGCTGCCAGGTGTCGCGGAAGTCGGCGGAGATGCTGAGAAAACGCTGCAATTGCGCGCCCCATTGCGGGTCTTCCAGATGGCCGGCCATGGCGGCGCGGAACGAGGCGACCATGCGCGGCAGGATATCGTTCCAGTCGGCCAGCCGGCTGCGCCAGACCGGGTGGGTCAGCGCCAGATAAATGCAGTTGCGATCCTCATGCGGGACCTGCGTCAGATCGACGCCGATCAGGCGGCTGTAGGCCGGGTTGTAGCCGAGGATGTCGAAGCGGGCATTCTGGATCAGGGCCGGCAGCGGATCGAGCTGGTCGAGCAGGATGCGGGAAGCGGTCGACAGCCGTTCGCAGGAGGGCGCGTGGGGCGCAACCGGTTCACCGAGGCCGGCAAGGGCGAACAGATGGCGGGTTTCCGCCGCACTGCACTGCAGGGCGACGGCAATGGCGCCGAGCGATCTGGCCGAGGCCTGGATCGGCCGGCCCTGTTCCAGCCAGGTGTACCAGGTGACGCCGACCTCGGCCAGCTGGGCGACTTCTTCCCGGCGCAGGCCCGGGGTGCGGCGGCGACCGACGCGCGGCAGGCCAAGGCGGACCGGGTCCAGACTTTCCCTGCGGCTGCGCAGAAAGGTACCCAGTTCGCGGGTGCGGTGGGCGGCGGCGTCGGTCTGGGGGGCGCTGGGCATGATGGCATTCCGGTGACGGGCAGTTTTTATACCAGGATAAGCAAGAACTGGTACCCGGTTAAACGATACGCGATGCTGGCACTTCACTCCAGCCGGAACCACGATTGCATCCCATGAAAAACCCCGTTTACCCGCCAGCGCTCGGCCGTGCCGGACTGATGATCCTGCTGGCCGGGCAGTTGCTGCCGATGATCGACTTCTCCATTGTCAATGTTGCGCTCGATGCCATCGCCCGCTCACTGGATGCCACGCCGACACAGCTCGAACTGATCGTCGCCATCTATGGTGTGGCCTTTGCCGTCTGCCTGGCCATGGGTGGCCGGCTTGGCGACAATTTTGGCCGGCGGCGGCTGTTCTGCCACGGTGTCTGGCTGTTCGGCTTCGCTTCGCTGCTGTGCGGGCTGGCGGGCACGGTATGGATGCTGTTGCTGCCGCTGGCACTGGGGCCGGCGCAGCACTGGCCGTGGCCGTGCGTGGCGATGCTGCTGGCGGTGCCGCCACTGCTGTGGGCACTGTGGCGGGTCGAGTTGCGCCAGGAACGGCGTGGTGCGTTTCCCTTGCTGCCGCCGGCCTTGCTGCGCCTGCCGAGCGTGCGCTTCGGCCTGCTGATCGCCGTGCTGTTCTTCTCGTGCTGGAGTGGCTTCATGTTCGTGGTGGCGCTGCTGCTGCAGTCCGGAGCCGGATTGTCGCCCTTCCAGTCCGGCAATGCCTTTATCACGCTGGGCGTGATCTATTTTCTGGCATCGCTGCAGACTGCGCGGCTGGTCGAGCGTTTCGGCAAGGTGGTGACGCTGCGGCTTGGCTGCGTTGTCCAGATGACCGGCCTGCTGGTGCTGATGCTGACGCTGAGCCGGGCATGGCCGCAGCTTGGCGTGCTGAGTCTGGTGCCGGGGTCGTTGCTGATCGGCAGCGGGCAGGCCTTGATCGTCAGCTGCTTTTTCCGCATCGGCCTGTCCGATGTGCCGGTGACCCAGGCCGGTGCCGGCGGGGCCATGCTGACCACGGTGCAGCAGGCCGCTCTGGGGCTGGGGCCGGCGCTGCTGGGGGCGGTGTTTGCCCACCGCCTGCACGCGACCGGCGGCGACTACCTGCAGGCGGTGCTGACGGCACTGGCTGCCGAGCTGTGCCTGATGGCAGTGCTGGTGGCCAGTGCCGTACGCTATCGCTGCCGGTGACGGCAGGTACCGCTCAGAGGTTGACCATGGTCAGCTGGGCATCGTTGTAGCGCTGGCCGACCACGCTGGACGGGGGCAGGGCCGCCGTGATGGCGGCGCGTGCGTCGGCATCGAGTTCGATATTGGCGGCGGCGGCATTCTCCTCCAGATGGCTGACGCGGCGTGCGCCGGGGATCGGTACGATCTGTTCATGCTGTGCCAGCAGCCAGGCCAGCGCCAGTTGCGCCGGCGTGCAGCCCCGGCTGGTCGCCAGCCTGGTCAGCGCGTCGACCAGAACCAGGTTGTGGCGCAGCGCCTCGTCCTGGAAGCGCGGCAGCGTGCGGCGGAAATCGTCAGCCGCCAGGCTGTCGGTACTGGTCAGCTTGCCGGTCAGGAAACCGCGTCCGAGCGGGCTGTACGGGACGAAGCCGATGCCGAGTTCGCGGCAGACCGGCAGCACTTCACGTTCGGCATCGCGGCTCCACAGCGAATACTCGGACTGGACGGCGGCAATCGGATGCACCGCGTGCGCGCGGCGCAGCGTGGCCGCCGACACTTCCGACAGGCCAAGGTGGCGCACCTTGCCGGCACGCACCAGTTCGGCCATGGCGCCGACGGTGTCCTCGATCGGCACCTGCGGGTCGACCCGGTGCTGGTACAGCAGGTCGATGCAGTCGACGCCGAGGCGGCGCAGCGAGCCTTCCACCGCCTCGTGCACATGTTCCGGCCGGTTGTTGACGCCGGCCATGCGCTCGGTGCCCTGGCCGTGCGGCAGGATGTTGAAGCCGAATTTGGTCGCCAGCACCACCTGGTCGCGGCGGCCCCTGATGGCGTGGCCGAGCAGGGTCTCGTTGGTATACGGGCCGTAGACTTCGGCGGTATCGAGAAAGCTGACGCCAAGATCAATGGCGCGCTGCAGCGTGGCGATGGCTTCCTGCTCGTCGGCGGCGCCGTAGCCGAAGCTCATGCCCATGCAGCCGAGGCCGATGGCGGAAACGTTCAGGCCTTGCCGGCCCAGTGTGCGGGTTTTCATTGCGGAGTTTTCCTGGTCAGGTGACGACCCCGGTAGTGTCGCGTGCTTCATTGCTGGTGATAAGTCCGCTTATGATGGATGAACTACTGAGGAAAATTCATCAATGACCCGATCCGACAACGAGGTTCGCGCCCATGGCCACCAGGCCCCGCCCGATCTGGGAGAGCTGGAGGCGTTCGCCTGCGTGGCGCGCCATCGCAGCTTTCGCAAGGCCGCCGCCGAGCGGCGGGTGTCGGCGTCGGCGCTCAGCCATGCACTGCGCGGACTGGAGGCGCG
Organism: Microvirgula aerodenitrificans DSM 15089; assembly: GCF_000620105.1. Lineage (NCBI taxonomy): Bacteria > Pseudomonadati > Pseudomonadota > Betaproteobacteria > Neisseriales > Aquaspirillaceae > Microvirgula > Microvirgula aerodenitrificans. Next base: position 255,332 of record NZ_JHVK01000001.1, read on the forward strand.
CATGGGCGTGCGTCTGCTGAACCGCACCACGCGCAGCGTCACCCCGACCGAGGCCGGCGAGCGCCTGCTGGCGCGGCTGGCGCCGGCGCTGCGCGAGATTGGCGAGGCGCTCGACGAGGTCAATCTGTTCCGTGATACGCCCAGCGGCACGCTGCGGCTGAATGTGCCGCGGGCAGCGGCAAGATTGCTGCTGGCGCCGCTGTTCGCACGCTTTCACCAGGCCTGCCCGCAGGTGCGGCTGGAAGTGGTCACGGATGACGGACTGGTGGATATCGTCGCTGGCGGTTTCGATGCCGGCATCCGTTTCGGTGACAGTCTGGCCGGTGACATGGTGGCGCTGCCGCTGGCGCCGGCATCGCGGCTGATTGTCGTTGCCGCGCCGGCCTACGCCGCACTGCACGGACTGCCGGTCACGCCGGACGAACTGAAGGATCACGCCTGCATCGGCCGTCGCTTCCCTGGTGGCGCGGTGTATGACTGGGAGTTTGTCCGCCATGGCCGGCCGCTGGCAGTGCAGGTGAATGGACCACTGCTGCTCGACGATGATGTGCTGATCCTCGGCGCAGTGCTGGACGGCATCGGCCTGGCCTATATGTACGAGGCCATGGTGGCGGACGCACTTGCCGACGGGCGGCTGCTGCGCGTGCTCGACAGCTATTGCCTGCCGCCGCTGGACTTCTTTCTCTATTACCCGGGCCGGCGGCAGATGCCGGCCACGCTGCGGGCGTTTATCGGGCTGTTGCGTCCAGCCGTTGCCGGCTGACGGCCTCGTGCGGAAATGAAAACGCCGCCGGTGCAGGAACGTCTCCCGCGCCGGCGGCGCCTGTCGGGCGGAGCGGATCAGGCGGCGATGGCGGCCTTGCTGCCGGTATCGTGCTTCTCCACTACCATGGCGTCGATCAACTGGATGGTTTCCTGGCTGGCCTTTTCCGCTTCGCGCATCCGGGCGAGGATGGCTTCGCTTTCCCCGGCACCGTGTTCGGCCAGGGTGGCGGTGGCGGTGGCGATATTGTCGCTGACCAGCGATATCCTGGCCTGCAGCGCCTGGAACGAGCGGGTGCTGCCGAACTGCGTCTGGCCTTCGCTCTTGATCCAGGTATCGCTGCGCACGTCGCGCTTGTCGGACTCGCTGGCCTGACGTGCGTCGAGGTGCATGTACGCACCCTGCTTGTAGATGATGTGGTCGACCTTGACCCGCGACACCAGCGATTTGTCGCGTACCAGCGACACGCGGCCGATCACTTCGCTCGACGTTTCCGCCAGGTTCTCGAACTGGCTGCGGAATGCGTCGATCGAGGTCTTGACCCGGGCGGCGGTCTCGCCGCTCTGGCTCGACTTCTCGCGCATGTTGGCGATCAGGTCCGACAGCACGGTCAGCACGTTCTTGACTTCGCCGGCCGTGCTCTTGCTGCGCTCGGCCAGGATGCGCACCTCGTCGGCGACCACGGCAAAGCCACGACCCTGCTCACCGGCCCGCGCCGCCTCGATGGCGGCATTCAGCGCCAGCAGGTTGGTCTGGTCGGCAATGGCGGCAATCGACGACAGCGAGGTCTCGATATGGGTCCATTTTTCGCTGAGGGTCATCGCGGTTTCATTCACCGCGCTGACGCTGTCGACGATGGTATCCAGCTGCAGGCTCAGGTCCTGCGCGCTCTTCAGGCTTTCGTCGGCACCGGCGGCATTGCCTTCTGCCAGCCGGGACACCGATTCCATCTCGCTGCTGATCACGTTCAGGTCACTCTGGTTGGAGGCCAGATTGCTCTGCAGGTACTGGGTGTTCAGTTTGTGCAGCTGGGATGACAGCTGGTTCTGGCGCACATAGACGTCGTTGTCCTCCATCGCCTTGATCGCCTTGGCGAACACTTCCATCGACAGCGAGAACACCCCCGGCATCCCGGACGACAGCGGATAGCGGTTGAAATCGCCCTTGCTGATGCGCACGAAGCAGGTATTGATTTCCTTGAAATAGGTCTCGATCAGGTCCATGAAATCGTTGAGTTCCCAGGCGACCAGGCCGATTTCGCCCATGCCCGGCGTGCGGGTTGCGCGGTGGTACAGCTCGCCCTTGTTCGCGTAGCTCAACTGCTCCTTCAGGATGCCGAGAATGGCGAACATCCGCGACGTTTGCCGGTGGACATGGAAGCTCAGCAGGATCGAACAGGCGGGCAGGGCCAGCAGGTACAGGCTGTCGTTGTCGATGAAGACTTCATGGCCGACCGCAATCAGGATCAGGATGTTGAATGCCAGCAGGTACAGATAGGTACGCTGTTTCAGAAACAGCGAGGAAGTGGTGGTGGTGCCCATGTAGGTTGATTCTCTGTTACTTGTTCAGGCCGAGGACGAAATTTTCGTACGAGCCGGCGTGGGCCTTGTCCAGGTAGTCCTGTAACCAGGCCAGCGAGGTATCCGGTGCTGCTGCCTTGCCGGCGGACTGTTCCACCGCGCGCATTTCGGCATAGATTCTGGTCATGGTGTCGATGGCATGCCGGGTCGGCATGCGGCGGACCGAATAATAGCCCTTGGTGCTGCCATCGATGCCATAGTCGGGCGTGACATTGGCGAACACCCAGTAGAACCCGCCATCCGCGGTGTAATTCTTCAGGATGCCGAAGAATTCCTTGCCCTGCATGAGTGTCTTCCACATCAGCCGGAAGACGCCGCGCGGCATGTCCGGGTGGCGGATCAGGTTGTGCGCTTGTCCCAGCAAGGCGGATTCCGCGTAGTTCGACACCTGCATGAACTTCCGGTTGGCATAGGTGATGATGCCTTTCTGGTCCGTCTTGGTGATGATCAGGTCGTCGGGCTGCAGTCGCACTTCCTGGTTGTTCATTGAAATCAACTCCGTTGCTTTGTGTCTTTGCGACCGGTTGTTCGCCATCGGCTACGCCACAACGCCGGCGGTGCATGACGCGCGGCAGGCGAGGGGAATGTCTGCGAGGAAGAGGGGGCGGCGGGAGGGGCGGCGGTCCGCCTGCCCGGGGCCGGTACGACTTTTTGTCAGGGCTGCGCTGGCGCAGGGGGGAGGGCGGGTCATGACAGGGCTTCGTGGCAGGGATTTGCTGACGCACGCCGGGATGCCGTGGCGTCCGGTGCGGCCATTCGTCCGCTGTTGTTCCGCATTTTTTTGCGACAATTCTGATGCTGACGGCATTTACGGAATTTAGGTTAATCCGCTTGCTATTGTCAAGCGGATTGCCTTGTTTTCGCTGGAAAAAATCCGGGTCATGACAAAAAGACAAGGGCGACGCGGCAGGCGTCGCCCTTGTCCCGGGGCTGCCGGAAAAACTACTTCTTTTCTACCCGGCCAATCGGATACAGATAGGCATTGGCGTCATAGAACGGCGTGTGCTGGTAGAACCACTGCAGACGGGCGCCGGCATCCCTGGCGAAGGCCTTGTCGGTCTTCAGCTTGTGCTGGAATTCGGCCTTGAGTTTCGGGTCCTGGGCCAGCATCTGCCGCGCCATCGGTTCCATCACGTATTCCTCGGGTTCTTCGGCGGCGACCAGGGTCGAGTTGAAGAAGCCCCATGACCAGAACGAATCCGGGCTGGTCGGTTCGAGCAGGTTCATGGCCAGCACGCCGAGCGGCTGCCGGGCATCAATGACCACCGAGCCGGCCGGGAAAGTCTGCAGGCGCTTGACCGGTTTGGCATCGCCGCTGACCAGCAGGTGGCCTTCATAGCCGGGGATCTGGTTCTTCGCTGCCCGGTCGGGCTCGAAGCCGCCGGCGAGCTTGACGTTGTCCATCCGGTACAGGGTCACTTCGACCGGCGTCGGCTTGTCCAGGGTCTTCATCTGGATGCCGTGCGCGCGCAGCCGCTTGATCACGTCGCTCCACTGCACCGGCACGATGTACTCGGCCGGCCGGGTGACGGTCAGGTCCGGCACGTCGTTGGCGGTGACCGGTACGGTCATCGTCTTCGGCTTGTTGGTCCACTTGATGGTTTTCTGGCCGGTGATCGGCGACATCTCGTAGGTGTAGGCGCCGCCGGTGAACTGGACTTTCTTCGGTGTACCCGGCTTCCAGGTCAGGGTGACCTTGTCGTCGGACAGTGCCTTGCTGCGGTCGGCGGCAATGGCGGTCTTCAGCGAGCCGGCATTGTTGCCGACCGATTCGAACATCGCTTTCAGCATCACGTAGTTGCCGAGCACCTGGGTCTTGTACGGGTGCAGCGCATGCTGTTCGATCAGCACCGAGGGCACGCTGCGGATATCGCCGTACTGGTTCGAGAAGCGGGCCAGGTCGGTACGGTACGGGTAGTAGCCCTGGGTCAGGTCCTTGTTGTCGTTCAGGCTGATGCACTCGTGGATCTGGTGGCCGTAGCTCTGCACTTCCTTGTAGACGTGCGGCTGCATCACGGTATCCATCCAGCGGGTCGCGGCCGGCGACCAGCCTTCGCCGTTATTGCAGTACGAGCTGTCGTACGGATACATGGCGCCGTCGGTCGAGTGGGTGTCGGCGAAGAAACTCAGGTCGTACTGGTTGAACACCCAGGCCACGTTGCGGATTTCGGCGCTGTCGAGTTTGGTGAAGTCGCGGTTCAGGTTCAGGTTCTGGCCGTTGACGCGCCAGCCGGTGATGTCCGGACCATTCTGGTTGATGCGGCCATAGGCGCTGGTGCGCATGTCGCCGTCAACGTTGACGGTCGGGATGAACAGGATGTTGACCTTGTCCAGAATCGACGCCAGCGGCTTCTTGCCGGTGGTCATGTCGCGCAGCAGCATGAACATCGCGTCCTTGCCGTTGGCTTCGCCCGGGTGGATTTCAGCCTCGACCAGCACGGTCGGCTTGCCGGACTTCTTCAGGCCTTCCGGGCTCTTGTCCGCCGATGTCGATGCGACAGCCAGCATCATGTCGTAGCCTTCGGCGCTTTTCTCCGGCATCCAGGTCAGCTTGATCGCGCCATTTGAGGCGGCCGCGAGTTTCTTCATGTACTCGACGGTCTGCGTGTAGTTGCTGGTCTTGTGGAAGTCGCTGGCTTCGGCAACGGTGGCCAGCGGGTTGTCGGCGCCGACCAGGAACCGGGTGCTGGTCAGCGTCTGCTCGAACATCGGCGGCAGAATGCGGGTCTTGGCGGCCGGAACGGCGGTCGAATCGTCGATATAGCCCGGGGCTTGTGGCAGGGCTGCCAGTGCCGGCAGGCTCATGATGGCGAGCGCGCTGGTGGCAAGGGCGAAACGACGGGAAGGGAAGGTGTGCATTTATGGCTCTCCGTAACGGGTGAGGCATGAAAGCGGGGTCCGGTCGCGTGACGGACGTCGAGTCCGGTGTTGGCCGGAAGATCGGCGACTGGGCGCAGGCCGGGCGGCCGCCCGACTATCCACGATGGAATCCGGCGCCTGCATGCCGGGTGGGCATTCGAACGCGGATTCCGAGGCAATAAGTATATTAACTATTTCTTAAATTTAGGGTGATGCAGATCAATTGGGTGTAGCTGCAATTTTCGCAGGCACAAGAAAAAAGACTCGTGCGGGACGAGTCTTTGTCTTTTCCGTGTTCCTGCCGCCGCGTTTATTGCAGTGCCTCGGCAATGATGTGGCGGTAGGCGGCACTGAAGTCCGCAATGGCCTTGCGGACACGCTCGACATCGCGTGCGGTGACCGCCTTCAGCGTGGCGTCGACCAGCTGGTTGGTCATGGCCATCTGCGTCTTGCCGCTCTTCAGCACGGCGTAGAAGCAGCGCTGGGTCAGCGGCAGCAGGTCGTCCAGCGTCTGTTCCAGATAGCGGTTGCGGCCGAGCGGATACAGTGCGCTGAGCAGGGCGACCGAGCTGTCGTAGTACGCTTCGAGGTCATCATGCTGCTGGGCTTCCATCAGCTGGGTGCTGATGTCGAAGAACGGCGCCAGTTCCTCGTTGTCCCAGGTCTGGCAGAAGGTGACCACCACCCGTTCGATCAGTGCGAACCACAGGTCGAAGAACTCGTCGGCGCTTTCCGCTCCGAGTTCCGCCACCACAGCGCCGCGGCGCGGGTAGATATTGACCAGATGGCGGCGTTCCAGCAGCAGCAGCGCTTCGCGCACCGACCCGCGGCTGACGTCCAGTTCGGCGGCAATGCGCAGTTCCTGGATGCGCTCGCCGGCATGCATGTCGTTCTGGATGATCTGCTTGCCCAGATAACGGGCAATCTGCTCCGTCAGGGAATCGTTGGCTTTGAATGTCATGATATGAACATGCCCGGTATTTTTAATATTAGTATTTTCCTATACGCTGCGACGGCACACAAGATTGTCTTGGTGTTTGACACAAGAACATGGCGCAGGGTGTCGCATTTATGTCGGAATGACCGGGGCTGGCGTGGTTGGACAAGTGCCGCAGATTCGCGTATCCATTAGCTGGAAACTGGTAGTACTATGACATTAAACACTTGTTTAACCCCGTCCGCCCGGCTTGCCGGCCGCTGCGGACCCGTCTGGAGAACCCGACATGGCATTGCCTTCCACTCTCGATGAACTGTTTGCCGGCATGCCGGCACGCCTGCAGGCCGACAAGGCCGCCGGCGTGGTCAGCCGCTTCCATTTCAAACTGTCCGGCGAGCCGGGCGGTGAATGGACCGTGGCGCTCGACAAGGGCCAGTGCCAGGTCGAAAAGGGGCTGACCGGCGAAGCGAAGTGTGTGGTTGAAGCCAGCGGTGCCGATTATCTGGCGATCGAGCGTGGCGAACTGCGGCCGGAAGTGGCCTTCATGCAGGGCAAGATCAAGCTGTCCAACCTGCCGGAAATGATGACGCTGATGCAGGCGTTCTCCCGCCCGGCCTGAGCGCCTGATTCGGCAGGCACCTCGCTGCGCTCGTCCGTTCTTCGCAGGCGGCGTTTGTGGACAGCAAAACGGCCCGGATTTCCGGGCCGTTTTGCTGATACGGGCTACGCGAGGTTCTTTTCGACGATTTCGTAGACGTCCTTGGACAGGGCCGGATGCGCGATCAGCCGTTCCAGCTCGGCCTGCATCATCTGCCGCCGCGCCGGATCGACCCGCTTCCAGCGGTTGAACGCCGCCACCAGCCGCGCCGCGACCTGCGGGTTGATCGCATCGACCGCCAGCACCTGGTCGGCCATGAAGCGGTAGCCGGCGCCATCCTCGCGATGGAAGGCGGCGATATTGCGGCCGAAGCTGCCGAGCAGCGCGCGTGCCTTGTTCGGGTTGCGCAGCGAGAACGCCGGGTGCAGCAGCAGGTCCTGCACCATCTGCAGCGTGTCGCCGCGATGGCTGGCGGCATTCAGCGCGAACCATTTGTCCATCACCAGCGCGTCGTCGATCCAGCGATGGGCGAACTCGTTGAACACCGCGTCGCGATCCGGATGGCGGATATCGCGCAGCGCGTTCAGTGCGCCGATCTGGTCGGTCATGTTGTCGGCATTGCGGCACTGGCTGACGGCCAGATCGATGGCCAGCGGATCGTCCAGTGCGGCCAGGTAGCCGAGGCACAGGTTCTTCAGCTCGCGCTGACCGGCGTGTTCATGGCTGAACGGTTTGATGTCGTTCAGTTCGTAGGCGGCAATCAGGTCGGCGCGCAACTGGCGGGCCAGTTCGGCGCGGGCAAAGGCGCGCACCTGGCGGATGCGTTCCGGATCGGCGGCGTCGATCTTTTCCAGCAGCTCGTTTTCCGATGGCAGTACCAGCGCCAGTGCGACGAAGGCCGGGTCCAGCGCGGTATCGACCAGCACGGCGCGGCAGGCGCAGATGAAGTCGTCCGGCACGGTCAGTTCGAGACCGTCGACGCTGGCGCGGTACAGCGCCAGCAGCATGCGTTCGGCCAGTTGCTGGCCGGCTTCCCAGCGGGCGAAGTCGTCGCGGTCGTGAGCCAGCAGGAAGGCCAGTTCGCTGTCGCTGTAGTCGTAAGTCAGCCGGACCGGTGCGGAGAAGCCGCGCAGCAGCGACGGGACCGGTTTGCGGTCGATATTGATGAAAGTGAAATGCTGGGTGGCTTCCTGCACCGACAGCACGCGCGTGGTCGGGCCGGGGGCGGCGTCGCTGGACAGGGTCAGCGGGAATTCCCTGCCGTCCGGATCGAGCAGGCCGATGGCCAGCGGGATGTGCAGCGGCAGCTTGTCGGCCTGGCCCGGGGTCGGCGGTGTCGACTGGCTGACGGTCAGCGTCAGCGTATGGCCGAGTTCCGACCACTGGCAGGAGACTTTCGCCTCCGGCGTGCCGGCCTGGCTGTACCAGCGGCCGAACTGGGTCAGGTCGGCGCCGTTGGCGTCGGCCATGGCGGCGCGGAAATCGTCGCAGGTGACGGCCTGGCCGTCATGGCGTTTGAAATACAGATCCATGCCGCGGCGGAAGCCGTCCTCGCCGAACAGGGTGTGGTACATCCGCACCACTTCCGCGCCTTTTTCGTACACGGTCATGGTGTAGAAGTTGTTCATCTCGAGATAGCTCTCGGGACGGATCGGGTGCGACATCGGGCCGGCGTCTTCCGGGAACTGCATCGCGCGCAGATTGCGCACGTCGCCGATGCGCTTGACCGCGCGGCTGCCCATGTCGGCCGAGAATTCCTGGTCGCGGAAGACGGTCAGCCCTTCCTTCAGCGACAGCTGGAACCAGTCGCGGCAGGTCACGCGGTTGCCGGTCCAGTTGTGGAAGTATTCGTGGCCGATCACGCCCTCGACGCCGTCGAAATCGGTGTCGGTGGCGGTGGCGCGGCTGGCCAGTACGTACTTGGTGTTGAAGACGTTCAGGCCCTTGTTTTCCATCGCCCCCATGTTGAAGTCGCCGACGGCGACGATCATGTAGGTGTCGAGGTCGTATTCGAGACCGAAGCGGCGTTCGTCCCAGTCCATTGCGCGCTTCAGGCTTTCCATCGCGTGCTGCGACTTGTCCAGGTCCTGCGGCTCGACCCAGATTTCCAGGGTGACCTTCTTGCCGCCCCGGGTGACAAACTCGTCGCGCAGCACCGACAGGCGCGCGGCGACCAGCGCAAACAGATAGCTCGGCTTGCGGTACGGGTCGACCCATTTGACCCAGTGACGCCGCTTGTCGGTCTGGCCTTCGCCGACCTTGTTGCCGTTGGACAGCAGCACCGGGAAGCGGTTGCGTTCGGCGATGATGGTGGTGGAAAACTTGGCCATCACGTCCGGACGGTCAAGGTAATAGGTGATCTTGCGGAAGCCTTCCGGCTCGCACTGGGTGAACAGGTTGCCGTTGCTGGCGTACAGCCCCATCAGCGACGAGTTCGCATACGGGTCGACGCGGGTGGCGATTTCGAGAATGAAACTTTCCGGCACGTCACGCAGGGTCAGCGTTTCCGCGTCGTTCGAATAGTGGTTGACGGCGACCGGTTCTCCGTCGAGGGTCACCGACACCAGTTCGGCCGTGCCGTCGAGCACCAGCTCGCTGCTGGCCGCCGCCGCCGGATTGCGCCGGACCGTCATGCGGCTGTCGATGCGGACGTCGTCGTCGCGCAGGTCGAAGGTCAGATCGACCGAATCGATCAGAAAGGCAGACGGGAGATAATCGGCGCGGTACTTGGCTTGCGGTTGGCTCATGATCCAGGTCCGGGAAAGTGGCTTCAGACCCCGGGATTATACGCCGTGCCCGGCCGGGCGACCGAACACCGTCCAGACGGCTCATCAAGGTGGGCGCCGATGTTCACCGTGGCGTCGGTACACACCCGACTGACAGAATCTGTCCCGAGCACGGCAGTCTGCCTGATTGAACCCTGCCTCTTCTGTCCCCGCCGCCGCGGGGAAACCTCGCCACGCTCGTCCGTTCTTTGTGGCCGGGGTTCATGGACAGTCAGACGCCGTCCCGAAGGACGGCGTTTGCAGAGCGCGCAGGCCAGGATCAGTTCAGGCCGATGGAGACCGCTGCCAGCAGACCGATGATGCAGACGGCGCTGAGAATGGCGAACAGCGGCAGGTAGAACTTCAGCCACTTGCCGAACGGCAGGCCGGCCATGGCGATGATGGCCATGAAGTAGCCTTCGGTCGGCTGCATCAGGTTGGCCAGCCCGTCACCCCATTGCAGGCCGAGCACGACCACCTGGCGGTGCAGACCGACCAGGTCGGCCAGCGGGAAGAACACCGGCAGCGTGATCACGGCCTTGCCGGCGCCGGACGGCACCACCAGGTTGAATGCCCATTCCACGATCCAGATGCCGATGGCGGTCAGCGAGGTCGGCAGGCCGGACAGCATCTGCGCGAGGTAGTACACCATGGTGTCGAGGATATGGCCGTTTTCCAGGGCGACCGAGACGCCGCGTGCCACGCCGCAGATCAGTGCGCCGACCATCACGCCGCGCATCGCTTCGTTGTAGTTCGAGCAGATGTCGTTCAGGCGCTGGCCGACAATCAGGCTGCATACCACGGCCATGCCCATGAACAGGCCGGAGATCGGGACGAAGCCGAGCTTGAACTGCAGGATCGACCAGATGATGGTGATGAACATCACCAGGGTGGCGACGGCAGCGATCCGCTGGCGGACGGTGTATTCCACCGGGCCGGCGTTGGTTTCGGCCTGGTATTTGCTGCGCAGGGTGGCGTCGAGTTCCGGCGTCAGGCTGCGGGCCGGATCTGCCTTGACCCGTGCCGCGTAGCGCATCAGATAGGCGATCGAGATCAGGGTGCTGACCACCAGGAAGATCGCGCGATAGCCGGCGCCGGAGAACATCGGCAGCTGGCCGACGATATGCGAGGTGCCGATGGTGGCCGGGGCGGTCAGGGCGAAGGCGAAGCCGACCGACGGGCCGAGCAGCGCGATGGCGACGGCACTGGTGGTGTCATAGCCGAGCCGGAGCATCAGCGGCAGCACGATCGGCAGGTAGGCGATGCCGAGTTCCGGCGTGCCGACAAAGGCAGCGATCAGGCTGAAAATGAAGACCAGCACGAACATGATCAGGCTGACCCGCGCGCCGAGGGCGGCCAGCAGCTTGTCGATCGCATAGTTGATGACGCCGGCCATGCGGATGACGCCAACCGCGCCGCCGACCAGCAGGGTCAGGATGACCACGTCGGCCGCCTTGACCATGCCGTCAGGAATGGCGGACATGATCTGCATGAAGCTCAGCGGGGTCTGTTCGATGAACTGGAACGAACCCGGCACCACGGTCGAACGACCGTTGACCATGGTGCGTGCATATTCGCCGGCCGGCATGATGTAGCTGAGCACGGCGACGATCAGCACCATGGCTCCAAGGATGACGTAGATGTCCGGAATCACGAACTTCTTCGCCGCGGGTGACTTGCTGTCCGTCTTCTGCTCGGACGGGGTGTGCAGGGTAGCCATGATGACCTCCAGGTTTGGGACTGGGCGAACCGGCTTGGGCCGGCCGCCAGGGGAACGTGATATGACTCATGGCTAGTCTAAGCAGGGTGCGGAAGGGCTTTGCTGTCCGGGACTGACAATGCATTGTCCTTGCACGCCATGCCGTTGGTCGTCAGATGACCGGCTGGCGGCGATGCTTCATCAGCAGCCAGTACAGCGCCGAGGCGAGCAGCGTGCCGATGATCCAGGCGAACGGCGCCAGCCGTTCCAGCGGCGACCACAGGGCAATGACACAGGACGGAATGGCGGCGACGAAGAACGCCAGTACCGCACGGCGGTTGACGCCGCGGTGATACCAGTAGGCACCGTCCGGCGATTCGCTGTACAGCGCGCTGATGTCGACCTGGCGGCGGGCGATCGCGTAGTAGTCGGTGATGATCACGCCGAACAGCGGGCCGAGACAGGCGCCGAGGCAGCCGACGAACAGATTGATCACGATCGGGTTGTGGTACAGCGACCACGGCATGACCAGGATGGACAGCACGGCAGTGATGACGCCGCCGCGCCAGAACGAGATGTGCTTCGGCGCGATATTGGCAATGTCGTACGCGGCAGAGACGAAATTGGCGACGATATTGATGCCGATGGTGGCGATGACGAAGGTCAGGCAGCCCAGCACCAGCACGGTCGGGTGATCGATGCGCTGCACGACATGGATCGGGTCGAGAATGGCCTCGCCGAAGACGGAAACGGTACTGGCAGTGACCGCAACCGTCACCAGCGCGAAAGCGAGGAAGTTGATCGGCAGGCCGAGAAAATTGCCGCGCCGGACCGCTTTCGTGCTGACGCCGAAGCGCGAGAAATCGGCGAAATTCAGCAGCAGCGCGGCAAAGTAGGCGATGACCAGCGCCACCACCGACAGCATCTGGTACAGGGTCTCGCCGGGACTCAGCGTCTTGTCAGACAGCGACAGGGTCAGGGCGCCCCAGCCGGCCTGCGACAGCATCCAGGCCGCCAGTGCGAACATGACCAGGTAGACCGCCGGGCCGCAGAAGTCGATAAAGCGGCGCACCCATTCCATGCCGCGCCAGAACAGCGCCAGTTGCAGACACCACATGATCATCAGGCAGATCCAGCCCAGCTCGGTCAGTCCGAGCCACATGCCGTCGAGCCGGCCGACTGCCGCCGGCCACAGCGCGGCCACCATGATCACCAGCGCGGTCGAGGCCAGCCAGGTCTGCACGCCGTACCAGACGATGCCGACAATGGCACGCAGGATGGCCGGCAGATTGGCACCGAACACGCCGAAACTGAGCCGGGCGATGACCGGATACGGGACGCCGAGCTGCTGGCCCATCACGCCGACGCCGTCGAGCAGCTTGTTGACCACCAGGATGCCGGCCATCATCGCCAGCAGGATCTGCCAGCCGGACAGGCCGAGAAAGAACAGCCCGGCGGCGAATACATAGCCGCCGACGCTGTGGATATCGCTCATCCACATGGCGAAGTAGTTGTAGGTACCCCAACTGCGCCGCGAGATCGGGAGCAGATCGTCATTGGTCAGACGCGGGCTGTACGAGGGCGGAAGGGTGGAGGGGTCCGGTGCGTTCATGAAAAGCTCCCTGAAGGATGAATTCCTGTGCCGCACCCGTTGCGGGAAGGTCGTCGCACGGTGCGGCGCTGTCGGGTGTGGCGGCCACCGCTGGCCGGCCGCCACACCGGATATATCCGGTAGTGCCGGCCGCCTGTCGTGACGGCCGGAACAGAACCAGTTTACGGACCGGTTACCGGACGGGAGTTGTCATGACCCGACAGCATGTGGTCTTTTCGCGCCGTTCACTCACCCGGCCGCAGCAACTGGCCGGCCGGCTCGCCGACGATGCCGCTGTCGAGGCGGAAGACCGTGCGCCCGCGCAGCAGCGTGCGGGTGATGCGGCAGCCGATGCGCCGTCCTTCGTAGGCGCTGAAACGGTTCTTGTAGTACAGGTCCTCGGCGCGCAGCGTGTATGGCCGCGTCGGGTCGAGCAGCACCACGTCGGCATCCTTGCCGATTGCGATCTCGCCCTTCTGGCCGAGGCGGAAGCGTTCGGCCGGTCGGGTGGCCAGCAGCCGCATCAGCAGCGACGGGTCGATGCCGCGCTGGAGTACGGCAGCATCGAACATCGCGTCGACGCTGTTCTGGCAGGCGGACAGCCCGCCCCAGGCATCGAAGGCATTCGGCGATGCTTTCAGGTCCGGCGTGCATGGCGAGTGATCGGAACCGATGATGTGGATGCGTTCGGCACGCAGCGCGTCCCACATCCGTTCCTGGTTGGCGCGGTCGCGGATCGGCGGCGAGCACTTGGCGCGCGGGCCGATCGCATCCAGCTCCTCGGTGCAGAGCAGGAAGTAGTGCGGGCAGGACTCGACGCTGGCATCGACCCCGTCGGCTATGGCGCGGTGGATGGCGTCGACCGCTTCCGGGCAGCTGTTGTGGGCGATATGCACCCGGCAGCCGGTTTCCCTGGCGATCAGCAGCACGCGCTGGACCGCTTCGACCTCGGTGAACACCGGGCGGCTGGCCACGTAGTCGGACACGCGGGTCTTGCCGGCGGCGCGGGCGTCACGGCCGAGCTTGTCGGTCAGGGCTGCGTTTTCGCAGTGGATGACCAGCAGGTCACCGGTTCTGGCCAGCACCTGCATGCCGCGATACAGCTCGTAGTCGTCGACATTCATGAAATCGCCCGGCTTGCCGGAGCCGCAGGTGGCGACAAAGCACTTGAAGGCGGCCACGCCGGCGGCGGACAGCGGTTCGAGGTCGGCGAGGTTCCACGGCACCAGCCCGCCCATCGGCGCATAGTCGACGTGGCACTGGCCCCGTGCGGCATCCAGCTTGATCTGCAGCGAGGCCAGGTCGGTGGTGGCCGGGATGGTGTTCAGCGGCATCTCGACAAAGGTGGTGGTGCCGCCGGCGGCCATGGCCCGGGTGCCGCTCAGATAGCCTTCCCACTCGGTGCGGCCGGGCTCGGAAATGTGCATGTGCGCGTCGACCATGCCGGGCAGCACGTACTGGCCGTCGGCGTCGATGACTTCGGCGGCCTGCGCCGGGTCGAGGCGGCCGGCGAGACAGGTGATCTTGCCGTCGCGGATGCCGAGGTCGAGCGGAACGGTGCCGTCGCGCAACACGACGGCGCCATTGCGGATGATCGTGTCGAACATCATGGTAAGGAGTCCTTTCGGTTCATTGTGGCGGGCCTGTCGCCAGGCCCGCCTCTGGCGGTCCGTGCCCATCTTCATGGGCCGTCTGCGGCTACATGCCGAGGTTCATGGTCTGCATCAGGTACAGGGCGACACAGGCGATGGCGCCCAGTATCAGCATCAGCGGGGTGTAGAAGCGGATCCACTTGCCGAAGTCGACCTTGCCCATCACCAGCGTGGCGACGAAGAAGCCCGAAGTCGGGAAGAAGATGTCGGTCAGCTGGCCACCCCAGGCATTGGCGGTGACGACGGCCTGCTGCGAGATGCCGAGCAGGGTGCCGAGCGGCGACAGCACCGGCATGGTCAGCACGGTCAGGGCAGTGGCGCCCGGCACCAGTGCATTGAACAGCGCCTGTTCCCAGAACACCACGATGGCGGACACTTCGGCCGGCACGCTGCGCATGATCTGTTCCAGCCAGTACACCAGGGTATCGGTGATCACGCCACGGTCCATGACCACGGCGATGGCGCTGGCCACCCCGCACAGCAGTGCGGCGACCATCATGTCACGCATGCCGGCATTGACGTCGTCGCAGATCTGTTGCGGCCGCTTGCCGGCAATGGCGGATGCCGTGATGCCGATGAACAGGAACAGCCCGCCGATGGCCTCGAAACCGAGGTTGTTGATCAGGATGGCGGCAATGGCGCACGGGAACATCACCAGGCAGGCGAGGCCGGCCAGGATGTGGCGGCGGGTGACGACCAGCTCGCCCTGTTCGCGCTGCGCTTCCTGCAGCTCGGCACGCATCAGCTGGTCGGAGTCCAGCGTCAGGCTGCGGCTCGGGTCAGCCTTGACCCGGGCGGCATAGCGCATCACGTAGGCGACGGTGACGATGGTGACGATCACCAGCACCACGGCGCGGAAGGCCGAACCGGAGAAGATCGGCAACTGGGCGATCTGCTGGCCGACACCGACCGAGCCCGGAATGGTCAGGCCGAAGGTGAAGCCCATGCACGGTCCGAGCAGGGCGACCGCCATGGCCGACATGCCGTCATAGCCGAGCCGGTAGAACAGCGGCAGCAGCACCGGCAGGTAGGCCAGCGACAGTTCCGGCACACCGATAAAGGCGGCCAGGCCGGTGAAAATGCCGATCAGGATCGGAATGACCAGAAAGCCCTTGTCGCCGACGCCGTCGATCAGCTTGTGCACGCCGATGTCGATCAGTCCGGCACGCTTGATCAGCCCCATGCCGCCCCCGACCATGAAGGTCAGGAACACGATGGATGCGGCGCGCTTCAGGCCGTCAGGGATGGCGGTGACCAGTTGCATGAAGCCGACCGGTTGCTGGGCGACCTGGTGGTAGGTGCCGGCCACGACCAGCGTTTGCGGACCGTGGGCGGTCTGCAGGGTTTCGCGGGTGTATTCGCCGGCGGGGATGATGAAGGTCAGGACGGCCATGACCAGGATAAAGACCGACAGGACGATGTAGATGTCCGGCATCCGGAATGATTTGCGGGCCGGCCGGCTGTCGGGGGGCATCGGCGCATTGGTGGCGGGATGGGTGCTCATGCTTCTCTCCAGAGTGTTGACGGGTGTCAGCACACCGGACGACGGCCAGGGACTTGCCGGGTTCGGGCGTCAGGGTCCGGTATGCGTATGCCGGAAAACCGGCAGACAACATGCGGCAGCAGGTGCTTGACCGGGTCGGGGACATCCCCGTCCGTCAGCAGGGCGTCCCGGCCAATGACCGATCCACCTCCTGGCACAGGGCGGCATGGCAGGGCGCCGTGTCGCCTCCTGGCATCTGAAGCCAAACAGTACTCGCGACCGGCCGCCGCACCGGGTACGCCGGGACGGCGGCATTCGCAACGCAAACCGGCCACCGCAGGCAGCGGCCGGTACTGGAACGAGGGAACCTGATCAGTTGACGCCGATGACCGATGCCAGCAGGGCCATGCGCACGGCGACCGAGAAACCGATGGCCTTGAAGTACAGCTCGTGTTCGGTACGGTCGATGGCCATGTCGAACTCGCCCGGGTTGCGCGGCAGCGAGTGATGGACACCGACGACCTTGCCGGTCTTCTTCTTCAGGTTGTCGAGCATGTCGAGCGACACGTAGTGGTTTTCCAGCTTGCGCATGAACGCTTCGCGGTCCGGATCGTCCTTTTTCACCGAGCAGCCCGGCAGGTAGATCAGGTCGGCGCCGACGTCGGCAAACATTTCCGCATGCTTCTTCTGGTCGAGGTCGAAATGCTCTTCCCAGCGTGCGCCCATGGCGGTCAGCTTCTTGCGGATGATTTCCGGCGTGCGCAGCTCGCTGGTGCCGGTGTAGACAATGCGGGCACCCATGGCGGCCAGCGCCAGAGCGAACGACTGACCGGAGCGGGCGCGGGACAGGTCGGGCGAGCTGATCACCACGGTGGCGTTCTGCAGGTCGCCGAAGGCGCGCCAGCAGGTGTAGCTGTCCAGCAGGCCCTGGGTCGGGTGGGTCACGTGGCCGTAGCCGCCGGAGATGATCGGCGAGCTGTCGGTGCCGAGCTGTTCGATGGCGCCGAGCGCTTCCTTGTCGTCCGGGTGACGCATGACGATCACGTCGGCGTACTGCGAGGTGACGCGCAGGCTGTCGTACAGGCTTTCGTTCTTGGCTACCGACGAGTTGTGCAGCGGGTCGGCTTCGGTGATCACGTTGCCGCCCAGGCGCAGCATGGCGTTTTCATGGCTGCAGCGGGTACGGGTCGACGGCTGGAAGAACAGCGTGTACAGGGTCTTGCCCTTCAGCAGGTCGACGCCGGTGCGCAGAAACGGTTCGAGCATCTTCGCGGATTCATACAGCGCATGGATCTGTTCGCGCTTGAAATCGTCGAGGAAGGTGATGTTCTTGCCCTTCATGCTGGTAGCGGCCAGTTGCTCGCGGATGTCCAGGGTCTTGAAGTTCTTGGTGAGAGCCATGATGCGATTCCTTCAGAAAGGGATACGGAATGGAGCGTTCATAAGGGCTGTCCGCGCCTCCCGCCCGGTGACGGGCCGGACGGGGAATCAGGCGGTTAGCGGAGAGGAAAGGAAGCCCGGCGCGGACAGAAAGCTTCAGATCTCGACGTCGCGGTTGCAGTCCTTCGAGTAGATGTAGGTCAGCGGGCCACGTCCGGTCCCATAGCAGGCCTGTTTGGTGAACGGGCCGAACCAGATGAAGTCTTCCGCCTGCACGTGGATCCAGTCGGTATCGAGCAGGTACAGGCCTTCGCCTTCGTACAGGTAGGCGCCGTGTTCCTGCACATGGGTTTCGATGATCGGATGGCAGCCAGCCGGATCGAAACTCAGGATGTGCATGTTCATGTCGAACGCTTCGTTGATCGGCAGCAGGTCCTTCAGGTGGACGTTGCTCATGCCGTCGTAGTCCTGCCATTCGATTTCATTGGTATTGCCGAACACGGTGAACGGCTTGCGGCCATCCGGGTGCGGCACATAGCGCTGCTTGTACAGCAGGATCCGGCATTCCTTGCCGTTGGCGTTCTCGAAGGCAATGCCCTGGCCGGCGGTGGCATACGCATAGCCACCCTGACCCATCACCTTGCTTTCGCCACCGACGGTCAGCTTGAGCTGGCCTTCACCATCGAGGATGTAGATAAAGCTTTCTTCGTGCGGCTGGGCGGCGTAAGTCAGCGTGGTGCGACCTTCCGCGCCGACCGTGCCGATGAACTGGATGAAACTGGCACCCATCTTCGGCGTGGCGAGGATGGTCAGCTTGCAGTCGGCGAAGCCGGGAACGCAGTTGATGACGCGACCGTCGTTCGACAGGACGGCATAGTTGCCGTGCTTGACTACGGAGCGGTTCTTCAGCGGGCCGTCGGGATAGGGCATGATTATCTCCAAGTTCGGTTAACGTGCATTCATCTTTCAGAAAAATCGCCGTACTCATGGTGTTTGTGGCGGTTTGTCTTCAGGTGTTGAATGAAGTCTACGCGTGGCCCCGTGCAAGTCGCATGGCCGGGGATGACAAGTCGTTGTCTCTGCGCGCCATGTGTTTCAAGCTGTTGAAAGGCAATGAAAAAACCGCCTTGCGGCGGTCGTTTTTTCCTGTTCGCAGTCATTGTTTGCCGGTTTGGCCGGCCTCGGCGCGCTCCAGCCGGGTCCATTCGTCCGGGGTGCTGCCGATCTCGATCAGTACATGACGGCGGAAAGCCGGGCGCGCCGACAGCCGCTCGAACCAGGCGTCGACATGGACCAGGGTCGGGCGATCCAGCGGCAGCGCCCTGTAGCGTGCGGTCAGCGTGCCGGCCGGGATGTCGGCCAGCCCGAATTCGGCCCCGGACAGATACGGGGTCCGGGCCAGCTCTCGGTCCAGCAGGCCGAAGGTGTCGGCCAGCGCTGCCGCGCGGGCGGCAATCAGCTTGTGGTCGCGTTCGGCCGGGGCAGTGCGGATGGTGGCGAGGAAGGCCGGGCCGACCACCGGCGCCAGGGTGGACAGTTCCCAGTCCATCCATTTTTCGCGGGCGGCGCGTTGCGCCGGATCGGCCGGCCACAGCGAGTCTTTGCCGTAGCGGGCGGCCAGGTAGCGCACGATGGTGTTGGACTCGAACAGGGCCAGGTCGCCATCGACCAGGGTCGGCACTTTCCCGTTCGGATTCAGTGCCAGATAGTCGGCAACCTGGGTGCCGCCGAAGCTGCCGCCGGCATTCAGGCGCTGGTACCCGATACCGATTTCATCCAGGGTCCAGAGGACTTTCTGCACATTGCCGGAATTGCGCCGGCCATAAAGCGTGATCATGTCGATCTCCTGTTCTTGCGGGGAGGGAGCAACCGGCCGCGGGGCTACTTGCGTGCGGGCAGCCGGTCGGGGAGGGTGAAGCGGGCCCAGTCGACAACGGCGTCGGCAAGTGCCTGGGCGCCCAGTACCAGATCGTCGGGGCGGGTGTCTTCTTCCGGGCAGTGGCTGCGTCCGCCAAGGCTGGGGACGAACAGCATGGCGGCCGGCATGACCTGGGCAAAGATGCCGGCGTCGTGCATGGCGCCGCTGGGCAGGGTGATCCAGGCGCCGGATGCGCGACGTTCGGTTGCCCGGACCAGGTGCGCCTGCAGCACCGGCGACAGATGGGCCGGCAGGGTTGGCTGGCCGGCGCGGGCAATGTCGACGCCGACCTGCCAGCGGGTACGGATATCTGCCGCCAGCGGTTGCAGGGCGGCTTCCAGCCGGTCGAGCCGGCGGCTGTCGAGGTCGCGGAACTGCAGCCGCAATTCGGCGCGTTCCGGCACGATGGCGGCTGCGCCCGGCTGGAAGCTCATGCGGCCGATATTCCATACTGTTTCCGGGCCGGCCGTGCGGCTGAAGGTGTCCTCGATGGCACTGGCCAGCGCGATCAGCGCCCGGCCGGCATCATGCCGGCGCGCCATCGGCGTGGTGCCGGCATGATTGGCCTCGCCGCTGACGACGATATCGATATTGCGTGCGCCGACAATCCCGCTGACCACGCCGAGGCGCTTGCCGCCATCGTCGAGTACCGGTCCCTGTTCGATATGCAGTTCGATGAAGCCGGCGTAGCGGCGCAGGTCGAGTGGTGCGATCCGGCCGTCGAGCCCGGCGGCATGCAGGCGTTCCGGCAGCGAGGTGCCGTCGCGACAGCGTGCGGCGTCCAGTGTCGGCTGGTCGAGCTGCCCGCTGGCCGACAGGCTGCCGAGAAAGCTGTAATGCGTGCCTTCTTCGTCAATGAAACTGGCGACATCCAGGGCGATGGCACCCAGTACCGGGTCGTGTCGCAGGGTGCGGGCGACTTCCAGTGCGGCGATTACCCCATAGACGCCGTCGAGCCAGCCGCCGAGTGGCTGGGTGTCGGTATGCGAGCCGAGCAGCAGTGCCGGCCCCGGCTGCGGCGAACGGCCGATGACATTGCCGACACCGTCGAGGGTCGCGTCGAGGCCGGCATCGGCCATGCGCTGACGCAGCCAGTGCCGGGAGGCGATGTCTTCCGGCGACAGGCTGGGGCGGACCACGCCGTGTCCGACGGCGCCGAAACCGCGCAGGGTGTGCAGGTCGGCGAGCAGGCGCTCGCCGTCGATGGCCGGGTAGGAGAAGGGAAGCTGGGTCATGATTGACTAAGTCTAGGTGCTGGCGGGCGGGACGAATTGATTTCCTGCGCCAAATCCTTGTCATTGGACGCCAGTCAAGATTCCGCGCGGTTCCGGTTGCTATGATCACCAACATGCCGGCATGAGAAAAGCCGGCTATCTGCCAGACCAGGGCGGCGCGGAACACCGGTGTTGCACCGGCCCGGGGCCGCCACCGATCCGATTTTCGCAGGGAGACGCAAGTGGCTCAGGACAGTTACGCAGCATCGCTCGACCCGGTGTCTCCCAGTGTGCTGGCCAGCTGGATCCGGGCGCTTTGCCAGACCGTGCGCGGCTACGGCTGCGATCCGCTGCCGCTGATGGCAGGGGCCGGGCTGGACGCCAACCGGCTCAATGTGCCGGAGGCGCGCTTCCCGATGATCGGCGTGCGCCGCTTCTGGCGACTGGCAATCGAGGCGACCGGCGACCCGCTGCTCGGGTTGCGGCTCGGCGAGGAAGTCCAGCCGGCCACGCTGCACGGGCTCGGGCTGGCCATCCTCGCCTGCGGTTCGCTGTCCGAGCTGATGAGCCTGGTCGCGCGCTATGCGACCGTGCTGTCGACCACCATGTATATCAGTCTGCGCCATGATGCCGGCGGCAGCGCGCTGGTGGTCAACACGCTCGGCGGCAGCGAGATGAACCACGCGGCGCGCATCGCCATGCTGGCCTTTGTCTATCGCCAGGCATGCAAGCTGAGCCAGCGTCAGGTGATTCCGTCCTTCGTCACGCTCGGCATGCCGCCGGCGCCGGGGACCGAGCGGCTGGACCAGTATTTCCATGTGCCGGTGACGCTGGGGGCCGAGGCCGATGCGATCGGCTTTACCTATGCCGATACCATCGAGCCGTATGCCAGTGCCAATACCATGCTGGTGGGGCTGAACGAAAAGGCGATCCGCGACTATCTGTCGCGGCTGGAACGCAGCCTGTTCTCGGACCGGGTGCTGACCCAGATCCAGGACATGCTGCCCAGCGGCGAACCGAAGCTGGTCGATGTTGCCACCCATCTCGGGCTGTCGGTGCGTACGCTGCAGCGCAAGCTGCGCCAGGAAAACCAGAGTTTTCAGGCGCTGCTCGACCAGGTGCGGCGCACGCTGGCCAGCGACTGGCTCAGCCACGGCAATCTGGCGGTGGTCGAGATCGGCTACCGGCTGGGGTTCTCCGACCCCAGCAATTTCTGCCGGGCCTGCCACCGCTGGTTCTGCTGTTCGCCGAGCGAGTATCGCCAGCGCTGCCTGCAACTGGTGACCTGAGCGCGACTCAGGCCGCCGGCGACAGCCACAGCGGTGTGTCCTGCGGCGCCAGCCAGCAGGTATCGGCGGGCGCGGCCTGGACGATGACGTCGAAGGCCAGCAGCTCGTCGCGGCGGAAGGCGTGCAGGCGAACGCTGCCGCCGGGCCGGTGGCGGGCAAGCTGGCGTTCGAGATCGCTGGCGCGCAGCCCGTCGATCGCCACCAGAACATCCCCTGCCGACAGGCCCGCCGCCTGTGCGGCCCCCCCGTCCAGAACATGGGTCAGGCGGATGCCTGCCGGATCGGCCGCGCTGCGCACGCCGATGACGGCACGTGGTGGTGTGTCGCTTGCGGCGGGCAACGGCGCGCCCCCCTTGTCGGCGCCACTCTGGGCGACACGCCAGGCAACGGTCACGCCGGCGTCCTGCAGCAGCGCCTGCAGCGGCAGGTCGGCCGTCGAGCGGATGGCCTGGTCAAAGAAGGCGCCCAGATCCAGCCCGGTCGCCTGCTGAGCGATCCGTTCCCACTCCGTCTCGCCGATGCCGGCGCCGGTATCGCGCCAGCGCCGCCACAGCGCCCGCATCACATCGTCGAGTGAGCGGGTGCCGTGGCTGTCCTGGCGGATCTTCAGATCCAGCGCCAGCGCGGCCAGCGCACCCTTCTGGTAATAGCTGACAATGGCGTTGGGGCTGTTTTCATTCTGCTGGTAGTACTTGGTCCAGGCATCGAGGCTGGATTCGGCCAGCGTCTGCTTGTGGCGACCACTGCCGCGCTGCACGGCGGTGAGGGTTCGCGCCAGCTGGGCCAGGTAGCGTTCGACCGGCACCACGCCGCTGCGCACCAGGGTCAGATCGTCGTAGTACGACGTGACGCCCTCGAAGGCCCACAGCAGCGAGGTCAGCGCCGCCTGTGACAGGTCGTAGGGGGTGAAGGCGGCCGGCTTGATCCGCTTGACGTTCCAGGCATGGAAATGTTCGTGGCTGAACAGGCCGAGCAGGTCGAGATAGCCGTCGCTCAGCGTGTCGTCGCCGTGGACCGGCAGGTCGTCGCGGCTCGCCATCAGCGCGGTCGAGTCGCGATGCTCCAGCCCGCCATAGACGTCCTTGCCGACAAACAGCTGGAACTGGTAGCGGTGAAACGGTGCCGGTTCGCCGAACAGCCGGATCTGCCATTCGCAGATCCGTGCGACATCGCGCGCCAGCCGGTCGAGATCGCCGCGATGGCGGCCGGATACGACAATTTCATAATCGGTGTTGCAGACGCGGAAGGGGACAACGTCGAAATGGCCGAGCTCGAACGGGTGATCGATCAGCGTGTCGTAACTGTCGGCGACAAAGTCGCCAAAGCCGAACGGCGCAGCGCCGTCGGCCGGCAGCGTGCCGGCCAGACGCCAGTCGCCGCTGACCGTGCCCGGCGCCGGCGCGTCGACACGGAGCCCGTGTGACTGGCCGGACTGTCCGACTGCCTCCAGACACAGGCTGGTCGGGTTGAAGAAGCCCCGCTCGCGGTCGAGATAGGCACCCCTGACCGACAGGTCGAAGGCATAGGCGGTGTAGCTGAGGGTCAGCGGGCCATGGCAGGGCGCGGCCTGCCAGCTGTGGTTGTCGAGTGCGGTCAGCGTGACCGGCCCGTGCGCCGACCGGGCCGACAGCGGGCCGAGATGGCGGGAGAAATCACGCAGCAGGTAGCTGCCCGGAATCCAGCGCGGCAGGCGAAATACCTGGCCGTCGGCAGCCGGCCGACGAACGGTCATTTCAATGGAAAACAGATGGGCGGCGGGGTCGGCCGCGGTGATCCGGTAGTGCACGGGGTGGGACATGAGAAGCGTTCCGTCAGATCCAGGCCCATGACGGGCGAGTGAAGGGCCGTCCGCAATTGACCTGCGTCAAGGGGTCAAACGGTCATGACAATATAATCCGCCGTATGCAAGATGTGGCTGTTTACGTGCTGCGCGCATGGTGCTTTAAGCTTTTGTTCAGCTAGTTCGCCATGCGGGTTTGCATTAGAATGCCACCATGCAAACGGGGTGCTCGCCAGAAGATGGTGGCGCGCCGTCAAAAAATCAATCCGGAAACATGTCATGGTCTGGCTGGGGGCCGGCCTGACTGGCTGTCAGACGAAGGTCTGGCGGTCTTTTGCGGATGACTCGTTCGTAACCTTGGAGAATCCTCGATGGAGACGCAATCCACTTATAACTATAAGGTGGTGCGCCAGTTTGCCGTGATGACAGTCGTGTGGGGTGTCATCGGTATGCTGGTCGGCGTGACGATCGCAGCCCAACTGGTCTGGCCTGATCTGAACTTCGGACCGTACTTCCACTTTGGTCGCCTGCGCGCACTTCATACCAGCGGTGTGATTTTCGCATTTGGCGGCTGTGGCCTTTTCGCGACCAGCTACTACGTGGTGCAGCGCACCTGTCAGACCCGCATCTTCTCTGATGCACTGGCCGCCTTTACCTTCTGGGGTTACCAGGCAGTCATCGTCCTGTGCGTGATCACCTACCCGCTTGGCCTTTCCTTCAACAAGGAATATGCCGAGATGGAATGGCCGATCAAGGTACTGCTGACCATTGTCTGGGTCGCCTACGCGGTCGTGTTCTTCGGCACCATCGCCAAGCGCAAGGTCAAGCACATCTACGTCGCCAACTGGTTCTACGGTGCGTTCATTCTCGCCGTGGCCCTGCTGCACGTGGTCAATAGTGCCTTCATCCCGGTGTCGATGTGGAAGTCCTACTCGGCTTACGCCGGTGCCGTCGATGCGATGGTGCAGTGGTGGTACGGCCACAACGCGGTCGGCTTCTTCCTGACCGCCGGCTTCCTCGGCATGATGTACTACTTCGTCCCGAAGCAGGCCGGTCGTCCGGTCTACTCGTACCGCCTGTCGGTGGTCCACTTCTGGGCGCTGATCTTCACCTACATGTGGGCGGGTCCTCACCATCTGCACTACACCGCGCTGCCTGACTGGACCCAGTCGCTCGGCATGGTGTTCTCGCTGATTCTGCTGGCACCGAGCTGGGGCGGCATGATCAACGGCATCATGACCCTGTCCGGCGCATGGCACAAACTGCGTACCGACCCGATCCTGAAGTTCCTCGTGGTGTCGCTGTCGTTCTACGGCATGTCGACCTTCGAAGGCCCGATGATGGCCATCAAGACCGTCAACGCGCTGTCGCACTACACCGACTGGACCATTGGTCACGTTCACTCCGGTGCGCTGGGCTGGGTTGGCTTCATCACCATGGGTTCGCTGTACTACCTGATCCCGCGCCTGTTCAACCGTGAACAGATGTTCTCGACCAAGCTGATCGAAGTTCACTTCTGGCTGGCCACGCTGGGCGTCGTGCTGTACATCGCCGCGCTGTGGATCGCCGGTGTGACCCAGGGTCTGATGTGGCGCGCCCTGAACCCGGACGGCACGCTGACCTACGCGTTCGCCGAAGTGGTCAAGGCAACCTATCCGTACCACTTCGTTCGTCTGATCGGTGGCCTGCTGTATCTGGTCGGCATGCTGGTCATGGCTTACAACGTGTTCCGCACCGTCACGATGGGCCGTGCTGTCGACGCCCGTATCCCGGCCGTTGCCGCACACGCCTGATATAGCTGACGAGAGAGACGCAAATGGAAAGAATCCAAAAACTGGTCGAAGAGCATGTCGGCTATCTGATCGTGTTTACCCTGCTCGTGGTCAGCGTGGCGATGCTGGCTGAAATCCTGCCGCTGATGTTCCAGCGCTCGACCACGCAGCCGGTTGCCGGTGTCAAGCCGTTCACGGCACTGCAACTGACCGGTCGCGACATCTACATCCGCGAAGGCTGCTACAACTGCCACTCGCAGATGATCCGTCCGTTCCGTGCGGAAACCGAGCGTTACGGTCACTACTCGGTGGCGGGGGAGTCGGTCTACGATCACCCGTTCCTGTGGGGTTCGAAGCGTACCGGTCCGGATCTGGCCCGTGTCGGCGGCCGCTATTCGGATGAATGGCACCGCGTCCACCTGATCAATCCGCGTGACGTGGTCAGCGAATCGAACATGCCGGCGTTCCCGTGGCTGGCCCGCAACCTGGCTGACGCGGACAGCGTCCAGGCCAAGATGCGCGCCCTGCGCCTGGTCGGTGTGCCGTATTCGGATGAAGAGATCGCCAAGGCCAAGAGCGAAGTGGAAGGGAAGTCGGAAATGGACGCCCTGGTCACTTACCTGCAAGGCCTCGGTCTCGCGCTGAAAAACACCCGCTGAGAGCAATCGATATGCTAGATACCGCCACGCTGATTCACATCATCGTCACCGTTGCCGCATTTGCCAGCTTCATCCTGATCCTGATCTGGGCCTTTGGTGGCAGGGCGGCGAAGAAAAGCTTCGAGGAGGCGGCGAACCTGCCGTTTGCCGACGATGACAACGATAATGCTGCGCGGTCCGGCCTGGGTCGCCTGTCGACCCCGGGCCACAACGGAGCAAAATAATGAGTGATTTCGTAAGCGATTTCTGGAGCTACTGGATCTCCGGCGTCGTCGTCGTCGGGATTGTCGGTCTGACCTATCTGCTGTTCTCGCAGAACAGACTGAAAGTCGAGTCGGGGACCGAGGTTAAGACCACGGGCCACGTCTGGGACGGTGATCTGGCCGAGTACAACAACCCGCTGCCGAAATGGTGGATGTGGATGTTCACGCTCACGCTGGTGTTCGGCGTTGCCTACCTGGTGCTGTATCCGGGCATGGGCTCGTTCAAGGGCATCCGCAACTGGACGTCGGTTGGCGAGTACACGGCGGAACGCGCCGCGGCGGAAGCCAAGTACCAGCCGCTGTATGACGCCTTCCTGAAGCAGGACATCCCGACCGTCGCCGGCGACCAGAAGGCACAGGAAATGGGCTATCGCCTGTTCCAGACCTACTGTGTCCAGTGCCACGGCTCCGATGCCCGCGGTGCGAAGGGTTTCCCGAACCTGACCGACAACGACTGGCTGTACGGTGGCTCGCCTGAGAAAATCCAGGAAACCATCCTCAACGGTCGCCATGGCCAGATGCCGCCGTTCGGCGCTGCATTCGGCGAGGAAAAGGTCAAGGACGTGGCCAACTACGTGATGTCGCTGTCCGGCAAGAAGCACAATGCCGAACGCGCCACCCGCGGTGCCGACACGTTCAAGGCCATCTGCGCGACCTGCCACGGTCCGGACGGCAAGGGCAACAAGGATATCGGCGCGCCGAACCTGACCGACAATATCTGGCTGTACGGTGGTACCGAAAAGACCATCGTCGAGACCATTACCAATGGTCGCAGCAACCAGATGCCGGCGTGGAAGGACTTCCTCGGCGACGGCAAGGTGCACCTGCTGGCCTCCTATGTCTGGGGCCTGTCGAACAAGCCTGCCAAAGCAGCCGCCCAGCAGTAAACTGGTCGTCTGACGGTACGCTGTAAGTGTGAATCGCTGCCCGCCCCGTGCGGGCAGTGACGCTTGTGGAAGCGGTCCGGCCGGTGCCGTGATCGTTTCCGTCTCCTGTAATGTGTAATGCGCATCATCGGGAGGACTGGATCGAGACCGCTTGCGCGGTTTCCGTCGAATCCTCCGTAAAGGGAACTGCCGAAATGAGTGACCCGCAGCAGCAAGACCCCGACAACAAACCCAGAAAAGTGGTCGAGATCCAGCCGATCTCGCTGTACGAAAGCCACAAGAAGATCTATGCGCGCCAGGCCTGGGGCGTGTTCGCCAACTGGCGCATCGCGCTGGTCGTGCTGACCCAGCTGGTGTATTTCGGTCTGCCGTGGCTGACCTGGAACGATCGGCCGGCCGTGCTGTTCGACCTGATGAACCGCAAGTTCTATCTGTTCGGTCTGACGCTGTTCCCGCAGGACTTCATCTATCTGGCCGCGCTGCTGATCAGCTGTGCATTCGGCCTGTTTGTCTGGACCACCATCGCCGGGCGGCTGTGGTGCGGCTATGCCTGTCCGCAGACGGTCTACACCGAAATCATGATGTGGATCGAGAACCTGGTCGAAGGCGATCGCAACAAGCGGATCAAGCTCGACAAGGGCCCGCTGACTGCGACCAAGATCGGCAAGAAAACGGTCAAGCATGCGCTGTGGATTGCCGTGTCGCTGCTGTCGGGCATTACCCTGGTCGGCTATTTCCTGCCGATCCGCAGCGTGTTCGGCGATCTGGTGTCGCTGAACGTGGCGGGCTGGGAAGCGTTCTGGGTGTTCTTCTATGCCGGCGCCACCTATCTGTTTGCCGGCATGCTGCGCGAACAGGTCTGCAAGTACATGTGCCCGTACGCCCGCTTCCAGAGTGTGATGTTCGATGCCGATACGCTGATCATTTCCTATGACGCCGAACGTGGCGAACCGCGCGGCGCACGCAAGAAGGGCGTCGATGCCCACGCGGCCGGCAAGGGCGACTGCGTGAACTGCGGCATCTGCGTCCAGGTCTGTCCGACCGGCATCGATATCCGCGACGGGCTGCAATACGAGTGCATCGGTTGCGCCGCCTGTATCGATGCCTGCGACGACGTGATGGACAAGATGGGCTATCCGCGCGGGCTGATCCGCTACACCACCGAGAGCGCGCTGGAGAAGAAGTACCCGGAAAGCGCGATCCTGACCCGGCTCAAGCGGCCGCGCGTGGTCATGTACGCCGTGGTGCTGCTGACCGTGCTCGGGGTGGCGATGACTTCGCTGGTCATGCGCCAGCCGATGCGGCTCGATATCGTTCGCGACCGTGCGTCACTGGTGCGTGAAACCGATGAAGGGATGCTGGAGAATACCTACAACCTGCGTCTGATCAACCTGTCCGAGAAGCCGCAGCAGGTCCGGCTGGGCGTCGACGGGCTGGAAGGCATCAAGCTGGTGACCGACACCCCGGTGGTCACGATCGGTCCGACCGGCAACGAAGTGATTACCGTGCATGCACAGGTGGACCCGGAAGCGGCGACCAGCGGCAGCCATCCGATCCACTTCACCGCGACCTCGGTCGACGGCGGCAGCATCTCGCTGTCGGAAAAGTCGAGCTTCATCGGCGAATGACAATGATCCATGGCCGGGCGTGAGCCCGGCCGACTGCAAACGGAGAATCCGCATGAGCACCACCCTGACCCCCCCGTGGTACAAGCAGCGCTGGCCGTGGCTGCTGATGCTCGGACCGGCCATCGTGGTCGTTGCCGGGATTGCGACGCTGGTGATTGCCGTCCAGACCAATGATCCGCTGGTCAACGACGACTACTACAAGCGCGGCAACGAGATCAACGAGGACCTCGGGCGCGATGCCGCCGCCGCACAGCGCGGACTGAGCGCGCAGATGCTGTTTGCCGATCAGGGCGGTGCGGTGCGCGTGCTGCTGCGCCAGCAGGGCAGCCAGCCGCTGCCGGACACGCTGACGCTGTCATTCCAGCATCCGACCATCGCCGGTCATGACGTGACCGCAACGCTGAAGCGCGAGGGAGCGGGCAGCTATATCGGTGAGGTCAAGCTGACGGTGGCATCCAAGCACTGGTACGTGCGCCTGCAGGACCCGGCCGACAGCTGGCGGGTCGAAGGGCAATGGACGCCGGACAAGGGCAATGGCGTGATGCTGGAACCGGCACGTTGAGCAGAATCCGCCCGGTTGTGCTGGCGCTGGTGATGGCGGCCGGGCTTGCCGCCTGCGCCGCGCCGCCGCTGGCGCGGCCTGCTGCTGTCGCTCCGGCCCAGGTCACGGTGAGCGGCAGGGTGCTGCTGCCCGCCGGCGCTGCTGCCCTGCCGCCGGGTGCGCTGCTGCGCGTCCAGCTGCTGGACACGTCGCTGGCCGATGCGCCGGCGACCGTGCTGGCCGAGCAGTACACCGGACTGGGCGGCGAACGCACACTGCCGCACGCCTTCGAGCTGTGCACGGATGCGGACAAGGTGAGCAGGCACGCCCGTTATCAGGTGTCGGCCCGCATTACCGACCGTGACGGCCGGCTGCTGATGCTGACTGCCGATGCGTATCCGGTGCTGACGCAGGGGGCGCCTGCACACGTTGACGTGACGGTGAGGCCGATAGGGCACTGAACATCCGCCAGTAAAAAACGGGTCCTGGAAAGGGCCCGTTTTTTATTGTGGCCTGTTGATGGCCGTTTAGCTGAAAAAATGAGCAATTTCACGGATATCGTTTAAAAATAAAGACTTGATCAGTGTCGTGGCCAGATATCCACAGGATGTCCACCCGCTTGCCCAGCGAGACTGGGGAGAACGCAATGTTTGTTAACAATTGGCGCCGGGCGGACACATGATCGTTACCAGGACCGCCTATGATGAATTTCACTTCCCCACCGGGGTCTCCTGATAATTCACCAAGAAACGGAGAACACGCCATGCGAACACCTGTACGCGCTACGGCGTCCGCCATGCTGCTGGGAGTGTCTCTTTTTTCGGGCGCTGTCGTCGCCGCGCCAGTGACCGACGGCGTCCCGCCGGCAGCACAAGTCATGCGGGCCGGCCCATTGTCGATGGAAGAGGGGGAACGGCAACTTGAAACGCTCCAGTCCAGACTCGAGCTCACCGGGAAGCAGGAGCCGGCCTGGCAACGTTACCGCGCGCTCCGTGAGCAGCAGCAGCGCCAGATGCGCGAACTCGCTGAAGCGAACCGCCGTCACCCGCCGGCCACCGCGCCTGAACGTGTCGAACGCCATATTGAAATGGCCCGCACGCAGGTCAGGCACCTCGAAGCCATGAAACCGGTTGTCACCGCGCTGTACACCCAGCTGACACCGGCGCAGCAAACGATTTTCGACGAAAAGCCCGCGTTACCCTCGCGTCAGCCCTAGTCAAACCTCGGTGGGCAGGTAGCCCACACCGGTAATGTCCTCATCGGCATTCCTCCATGGGTTCGCACCGTCTTCGGACGGTGCCTTTTTTTGTGTGCTTGATGCCACATGTCCCCATTTGCACCTTCCTGCTGCAGCCGTCATGACTGGCAGACTCTGTTACAGTTCTGACCATCAGTTCGATGACAGAGAACGCTCATGCTCACCAAGCTCGAAGCCCATGGCTTCAAAAATCTTCTGGATTTTTCCGTATCCCTGGGGCCATTCAATTGTATCGCCGGGCTGAACGGGGTGGGAAAATCGAATATTTTCGATGCCATAAAGTTCCTTTCCCTATTAAGTGATAAATCTATTGTTGAGGCCGCATTGGCGGTACGGGACTCCGAGTCGACCGATCCTCTGGATATTTTCTGGACCAATGGAGATTACCGGGCAGAGCGCCTGGTATTAGCAGCAGAGATGCTTGTGCCGCTGGATATCATCGATGACTTCGGAAGAAAGGCCATTGCGACTTCTACCTTTCTCCGCTATGAAGTAGAGCTCGCCAGAGACTTGCAGGAGGAGGCAAATGGCTCCTTTGGCCTTTATCTTGCCCGCGAGACGCTGAGCTATATCAACAAGGGTGAAGCGGTAAATCACCTGCACTTCCCATTGAGCGCTACCCGGTTTCGCGATCAGGCCGTGGTCAACAAGCGAAAAGGTGCAGGCTATATTTCAACGCAGGTGATGGATGATGGAATCATCGAGATTCATTTGCACCAGGATGGTGGCAGTAGTGGTCAGCCACAAAAAATCCCTGCACGCCATATTCCGAAAACAGTGATTGCCAATACCAATAGTGCTGTCTGGCCAACGATCCTCGCGGCTCGCCGAGAGATGCAGTCGTGGCGGTTTCTGTCGCTGGAACCCAGTGCAATGCGCCGCTCGAACAAAATCCACGAGAACGGTAGTGTCGGTGCCGATGGCGGCAAACTGGCGGCGGCGCTGTACAAGCTGCATCGGCGAGACGAAAACGTATATTCCCGTATTGCCAGCAGGCTGTCGGAGATTGTGCCAACCTCCGATGTCCGGGTGGATATGGATCCGGTAAGGCAATTGCTGACGCTGGAGGTCAAGGAACGAGCCGGCGCATTCCTGCCCGCTCGTGCTCTTTCCGATGGCACGCTGCGTTTTCTGGCCCTGTGCATCATGGCAGAAGACCCGGATTTCAGTGGGCTGCTTTGCTTTGAGGAGCCTGAAAACGGTATTCATCCGGCCAAAATGAGCGCAATGCTGGCACTGTTGAAAGAGTTGGCGGTTGACCCCGATCTGGCTGCGGGCGAAGACAACCCCATGCGGCAGATTCTTATCGCCACACACTCTCCGGTCCTGGTCAAACTGGAAACGCCGGATGACCTGATTTATGCCGATGCGGTCAAGGTAAGGGGGCCGGATGGCAAGCCTGCATCCACTATCCGTTGTAAAAGCTTGCGAGAAAGCTGGCGCTGCAAATCAGGGGAGGAATGCATAGACAAGGGATCCATTATTGCGTACCTGGCGCTTCCGCCTGACAGCCAGATATCGATGGATTTCGAACACTGAATACAGGGGCGAAAATATGAAATTAAGCTTCATTCTTACCGGAGAGGGCAGCTCCGATCTGCGTCTGGTTGAACATATTGGAAGCGTATTAATTGAAGAAGGTTTCACTGAGGTGCGTGGTGAAGCACCCGATCTCAGCCTGTTCAGCCCCGCTGTTGGTCGTTCTGTCAGAGAAAAACTTATGGCATTGGCAAGGCACTATCCGAATAGTGATGTGATATTTGTTCACCGTGATGCTGATAATGTCGGTGTTGAGACTCGTGAGCAGGAAGTATGGCGTGCCGCGCTCGGTATCTTGGCGGCTGAACGGATTATCCCTGTTATCCCGGTTACGATGCTGGAAACCTGGTTGCTGGCAGATGCGGAAGCCATCAAGAGAGTTGCTGGCAATAGTGGCTACAAGGGAAGCCTTGAGTGTATCCCCGGTATTTCAAGACTGGAGAAAGTCCGGGACAGCAAGCAGTTGCTGTGTGAGGCGCTTTGCGAGGCCAGCCAGACACAAGGCAGCCGGCTGAAAAAATTCAAGGGGCGTTTTGCTGACATGCGGGCACGGCTGACCTTTGATCTTGACCCGAATGGCCCTGTGAAAGGGCTGGACTCCTATCGGCATTTCAGGACGCAGGTAAACCGTTTTTCGCAAACCCGGCTGGGGGCTGCACGCAAGGAATAAGACCGGGGGGCCGTTCCTACGGCCGGCGCAGCCAGCGGCGCGGTTTCGGTTTGTCCTCGCCGCTGATCTGTTCGAGGTCGGCGAGCAGGATGGTCAGCGCATCGCCGGAAATCGCCAGTTCCATGACCGACAGCGCCAGCGAGACGCACATCAGCACCAGCGAGATGCCGAAGGCGATCAGGCCGGCCAGGTGCAGGCCGAAGAACAGGAAGGTCATGCTGACCGAGGTCAGCAGAATGCTCAGCGTGCCGGCGGTCTGCATCTGCCGGATCAGTTCGACGCGGCGGCGCAGGTTGTCGAGCTGGCGCAGGTGGCGCGGATCGGGCTTTTCCCGGTGACGGTCGTACAGGTTGCGGATCACCGCCGACAGGCTCAGAAAGCGGTTGGTGTAGGCGAGCAGCAGCAGGGACAGGGCCGGGAACAGCAGTGCCGGGGTGGTCAGGGACAATTCCATTGTCAGGGGTCCTGGTGCAGCGGGTCGGAAGAAGGCGCGCCAGCGGACAGGGGCGCCGGGTCGTGCGGGGCATCGATCAGGACTTCCAGGCCGGGGCGGGCGATGCGGTACAGGTCGATCACGTCCGGGCTGGACATGCGCACGCAGCCTTTCGAGCTTGGCGTTCCCCACGGTACATGATCGCCGGCACCATGGATGTAGATGAAGCGGCGGTAGCTGTCGACCACGGTGCCGTCGTCGCGCTCCCCCTGATTGCGGCCCGGTTCGACGCCGCACAGCCACAGGATGCGGGTCAGGATCCAGTCCTTGTCCGGATACTGTGCATGCAGCGCCGGTGTGTAGCGCCAGTCGGTGACCTGCTGGCGATAGATGATGGTGTCCGCCGGTGCGTCGTCGCCGATCTTGTCGCAGACCACGTGCCAGCCGCGCGGCGTCTGGTAACTGCCTTCGGTTTCGCCCACGCCATTGCTGGCCGTGGAGACACGGTAGTGGCGACGCGGCGTACCGTCGGCGTCGTACAGGGTCAGCCACTGGCCGGCGACGTCAACCCGCAGCCACGGTTTGTCCGGGCTGCGCGGATTGGTCGCGTGAGCCAGCAACGGTACGCGTTGCTGTGCATCGACAAAATCGGCCGGTGCCGCCTGGGCGAGGGCGGCGGCCAGGAGCAGGGCGGCAGCCAGCGGCAGACCGGCATTCATTCGATGATTTCCACCGGTGTGCCGACCGGTACGCGGTCGAACAGGTCGATCAGGTCATGGTTGCGCATGCGCACGCAGCCGTGCGAGCCCGGCTTGCCGATATCGACCTCGTCGGGGGTTCCGTGGATATAGACATAGCGGCGCATGGTGTCGACCTTGCCGAGCCGGTTGCGACCCGGTTCGCAGCCGGACAGCCACAGGATGCGGGTCAGGATCCAGTCGCGGTCCGGATTGGCGGCATAACTGGCGGCATCGCAGATCTCCCCGGTCGGTCGGCGCGCCCTGAACACGGCGCCTGCCGGCTGGCCGGCGCCGATCCGGGCGCGGATCAGGTGGCGGCCGCGCGGGGTCTGGAAGCTGCCGGACTGCTCGCCGGCGCCGCGCGCAGCGGTGGAGACCGGATAGCGGCGCACCAGTGCGCCCGCGTCGTCAAGCAAGGTCAGGGTCTGGTCGGCAAGAACAATGCGAATCTGCATGGGCACTCCGCGCCGCCTTCTGGGCCGCGCGCCGGGAACGGAAAAAATCGGACAGCATGTCGGCGCAGGTCTGGGCCAGTACGCCGCTGGTGACGTCCGCATGGTGGTTCAGCAGGGGTTCGGCAAACAGGTCGACCACGCTGCCGGCCGCGCCGGTTTTCGGGTCGCGGGCACCGAAAATCACCCGCGCGATCCGCGCATGCTGGATCGCGCCGGTGCACATCACGCACGGTTCCAGCGTCACGTACAGCTCGGCGCCGGGCAGGCGGTAGTTGCCCAGCCGCTCGCCGGCCGCGCGCAGGGCGACGATTTCGGCGTGTGCGGTCGGGTCGCTGTTGCCGATCGGCGCGTTGGAGCCGCGACCGATCACCTTGCCGTCGAGCACTACGACGGCGCCGATCGGCACTTCGCCCCGTGCAGCCGCTTCCATCGCCAGTTCAAGCGCCTGGCGCATGAAAAATTCGTCGTGGGGAAGGGCGGGGGTCATGGCGGCATCGGCGGTGAGAATCCGGCAATTATACGCGCCGCCCGTCGGCGTCGTGGCATCGATTACTGGCGTTATTGTTGCTAAAGACAACTTTTACGGCTACATTGCAGTCATTCTTGGTTCCGTCGGGAGAAGCCGGATGGCTGACGACAGGCAGATTGCCCAGTTGCGCAATGTCATGCGTTTTTTCATCAATGAACAGAAACAGGCGTTGTCGACGTTCGGCCAGCCGGCGCAGAGCCGCATGCTGTCGTGGCTGTATCGCCATGGGCCGATTTCGCAGGCGGCGCTGTGCCGGATTGGCGCGTGGGAAAAAAGCTGGATCAGCCGGGCGGTGGACCGGCTGGTGGCCCAGGGCTGGGTCGAACGCCAGCCGAGCGAGACCGACCGCCGTGGCGTGCTGCTGACGCTGACCCCGGCCGGCCAGGAGCAGGCGGCGCGGATCAATGCCGAGC
This sequence comes from Microvirgula aerodenitrificans DSM 15089, assembly GCF_000620105.1. Lineage (NCBI taxonomy): Bacteria > Pseudomonadati > Pseudomonadota > Betaproteobacteria > Neisseriales > Aquaspirillaceae > Microvirgula > Microvirgula aerodenitrificans. Next base: position 290,627 of record NZ_JHVK01000001.1, read on the forward strand.
TCGACCGTCATGCCGGCGCCCTGCTCGATCGCGTGCCGCCGACGGCGCGCGACACCGTTCACGATGCGCTCGATATCCTGCAGCAGGTATTCGAAACCGGCCAGGCGGCACGAGGTGAATCATGAGTGCCAGTCCGGTGCGCAGCCGCTCGCAGTCGGTAGCGGCCATGCTGGGTATCTGCCTGGTCATGTTGCTGATTGCACTCGACCAGACCGTGGTCGGCACCGCCCTGCCGCGCGTGGTGGCCGAGCTGCAGGGCTTCGCGCTGTACCAGTGGGTGGCGTCTGCCTATCTGCTGACCACGGCAGTGATGATTCCGATTGCCGGCCGGCTGGGCGACCTGCACGGCCGCAAGGGGCTGGTGCTGGCAGCGATCGTGCTGTTCACCCTGGCTTCCGCACTGTGCGGCATGGCCGACAGCATGCTGCAGCTGGTGCTGGCGCGTGGCTTGCAGGGGATTGGCGGCGGCATGCTGGCCGGTACCGCCTTCGCCTGCGTCAGCGACCTGTTTCCCGAGCCGCTGGAGCGGGTGCGCTGGCAGGCCATGCTGTCGGCGAGCTTCGGCATTGCCACGGCAATGGGGCCGGTACTGGGCGGCTGGCTGACCGAGCACCTTGGCTGGCGCAGTGTGTTCTACGTGAACCTGCCGGTCGCGCTGCTGGCGCTGCCCGTGGTGTGGATCTTTCTGCCGCATATCGTCCATCGGCGTGCTGACGATGCCGGTATCGACTGGGGCGGTGCGCTGCTGCTGACACTGTCGATGTGCGGGCTGCTGCTGGCCTCGGAGCAGGGGGCGACGCTGGGCTTCGGCAACCCGCTGTACTGGGCCATCGTGGTTGCGGCCATCGTGCTGTGCACGGTCTTCGTCCGCCACCAGCGTCGCAGCCGTGCGCCGGTGATTCCCGCTCACCTGTTCTCCACCCCGGCCGTGCGCCAGTTGTGCGTGATCAGCGCGCTGACCGGGCTGGCGATGTTCGTGCTGGTGTTCTATGCCCCACTGCTGCTGCAGGGCGGCTTTGGCTTCTCGCCGAAAATGGCCGGTCTGCTGGTCACGCCGCTGCTGGTGTGCGTGACCATCGGCAGCATCATCAACGGCCGGCTGATGCCGCGGCTGGCGCATCCGGAAAAACTGATTTCGTGGGGGCTGCTCGGTCTGATGGCCGGTTGCGCGCTGCTGGTGACGCTCGAGCATGACTCGCCGGTCGCATGGCTGGCGCTGGTATTCAGCCTGTGCGGGCTGAGTCTGGGCTTTCAGCTGCCGAACCTGACGCTGCAGGTCCAGTCGGCCGTGACGCGGCAGGATACCGGCATTGCCTCGGCGCTGATCCAGACCAACCGCACGCTGGGCAGCATGTTTGGCGCCAGCCTGGCCGGGATGCTGGTCAATGTGCGCTACGGGCATGAGATCGGGGCGGCACTGGCCGGCAGCGGGGTCACCGATGCGCGCGTGACGCAGCTGTTCGACAGCCCGCAACTGCTGGTGCGGGCCCAGGACCTGCAGACGCTGTCTGCGCTGTCGCATGCGGGCGGGTTCGATGCCGCCACACTGGTCGAACAGGCGCGGCTCGGGCTGGTCAGTGGCATCCATCTTGCCTTTGCCGGCTGCGTACTGATCGCCGGCATCAGCTTTGCCATCAGTCGGCGCCTGCCGCCGTTCGCTGACCGGCGGACCGACAGCCCGGCCTGAGACGACGATGGCCGGGGGACCCGGCGCGCGGGAGGGGGATGTCGTCCGGCCTGCGGGCTGATCGGTGCCGGGCCGCATGCTAGTCTGATGCCTTTCCTGACCGAAGAGGCCGATTGCCATGCGCTGGATCGACGTACGCAGTGACACCGTGACCCATCCCACCCCTGCCATGCGCGACGCGATGGCGCGCGCCGAGGTCGGCGACGACGTCTATGGCGACGACCCGACCGTGATCGAGCTGGAGTTGCGCGTCGCGGCCCGGCTGGGCAAGGAGGCGGCGCTGTTCGTGCCGTCCGGCACCTTCGGCAACCAGCTGGCGCTGTTCACCCACTGCCGGCGCGGCGACGAAGTCGTGCTCGGCGATGACTGCCATATCGTCTGGCACGAGGGCGGCGCTGCCGCGGTCATTGCCGGTGTCAACCTGCGCACGCTAGCCAGCGATCAGGGGGTACTCGATCCGGCGGCGGTCGCCGCGCGCCTCCGCTGCACCGACGATATCCACGAGCCGAAAACCGGGCTGGTCTGTCTGGAAAACGCCCACTCGAACGGACGCGTCATCCCGCTGGACAATATGGCCGCCATCGCGGCCCACGCCCATGCCCTCGGCGTGCCGGTGCATCTGGACGGCGCGCGGCTGTTCAATGCGGCCACGGCGCTCGGGGTCGATGCGGCCCGGGTCGCCGCCCATGCCGATTCGGTCATGATCTGTCTGTCCAAGGGGCTGGCGGCGCCGGTCGGCTCGATGCTGGCCGGCTCGCGCGATTTCATCACTGCCGCGCGACGCAAGCGCAAGCTGATGGGCGGCGGGCTGCGTCAGGTCGGCATCCTGGCCGCCGCCGGGCTGATTGCGCTGGACAGCATGACGCAGCGACTCGACCAGGACCACGCGAACGCCCGCCGCCTGGCGGCCAGGCTCGATGCCCTGCCAGGTATTTCGGTCATGCGCGGTCAGCTCGATATCAATATGGTCTGGTGCCGCCTCGCCCCCGAAGTCGACACCGTGGCGCTGATGGCGGCACTGACGGCGCACGGGATCAGGGCCAATCCGCCGGAACACGGGATGATGCGTTTCGTGACCCACTGGCAGATCACTGAAGAAGATGTGGCGAAGCTGGCTACTGCAGTCGAGTCGGGGCTGACGGTATAAAGGGGGGGGGGCCCGTTTCAGTAACGGGCTCCCCATTCGTCGGCTGGCCCCTGCCACAGGTTGAACTCACCTATAAAGCAGAAGAGTAATCACTGCACAGTGCCACCAGCTTTCTTTCCGGGCTGCGTGTTTTCTGATTTTCCTTATTAAAAATCGCATGCACACTTTCCTGTCACTCTTTGCGAGCCTGGTCTGATCATGTGCTGACGGTTCCAGCATGGAAATATCATGCCTTCTGCCTCTACCAATCCGACTTCAGGCGGCCGGTTGCTGCCGCAGGCAAGGCAGGGCACTGCGCCGGTTCGAGGTGCCCTGACGACATCTGTGGGCTTGCACGGCGAGCGAATAACCTGGGTGGGACAGCGCTGCCAGCTGTATTTTCTTGGTAATGGTGCCCGCAGCTATGATCCAGAGTGCGGGCGCTTTCTGAGCCAGGATCCATTCAGCCCATTTTCCATTGCTGGCACCAATTCCTATGCCTATTGCCTGGGCGATCCCGTCAATCGAAGTGATCCATCCGGCTATGTCTCAGCTGCGGACTGGTTTGGTATTGCACTCGCTGTTCTGGGTATTGTTCTGAGTCTGGCCACCTTTGGCGTATTTTCAATTTCGTTATTGCCTGTCGGACTGTTTCTTGCGGTCAGCTCATTGGCGCTGGGCGTGACAGCCGGGGTATACGGAATTGTATCCATCCTTGTGAAGGAGGCTGATCCAGTGCTGTCGCGTGCACTGGGGTGGACTACGCTGGGGCTGAGCATTGCCTCCATTCTGCTGGGGCTGCCCATGCCGCTGGCAGCAAGCTATGCCAAGCTGAGGGGACATTATCTCAAGGGAGTGGCAAGCGGCTATATCAAAAATAATTTCAGTCCAAAATCCAGTGATAAGCCAGCAATAGATTTTCTGTTTGCCACAGATTTTAAACAAGGTTCTCTGGTGGCGACGCATGGCAGACCAGGCATTCTGCAGGGATATAGTGGGGAGTATATGCCGGTCAATGTCTGGGCTAATGAATTGGCCAGAATGGAGGTTTATCGTTTGAGCTCAAGCCGTACGCCACTTTATCTGATGTCCTGCCATGCAGCAAAGAACGGGGCCCACGCAAATGCTGCACTCCTGGCGAGAAGACTGAACAGAGAAGTCATTGCGCTCGGAACCAGTTCTCTGTATGGCATCCGCCGATTTGATCCGGCAAGGGGATTTGATCTTCTGTTCTTTGATGCAAAGCTGGGTGGGCTGATGCATTTTTGACGCAATGCTTTTTTGCACAGTCAGGGGTGCAGCCAATATTTTTCCAGGAGAAACATGATGCCTCCTTTTCGTTTTTCCCGCCCGCCGCAGAGGAAAAAGCCTGACCGGATCGCCACTCAGGAAGAGAAAGCATCCAGCGTGGTCAAGGCCGACAGCGTTCCGCCTTGCATCGGCATGCATGGAGAACGGATTGTCTGGGTAGGGCCCCACTGTCAGCTATATCTTCTTGGTCATGGTGTACGGTGCTACGATCCGGCATATGGGCGTTTCCTGAGTCAGGACATTTTCAGCCCTTTTTCAATAGGCGGTGTCAATCCATATGGATTCTGCTCGGGAGATCCTGTCAACCGAAGCGATCCGTCAGGCTACGCAGATATCAGTAACATTGATGTGAGGCAAAATTTGATATTGGGCCTGGGTAATTTGCTGATGGTTTTTCTGGGGTTTACCATATTGCTCTTTGCCGGGGGGGCCGGAATTGTCCTCTGGTCTGCAATCCTCTCTGGCGCGTTGATGCTGTCAGGGGGAGTACTGCAAATTGTGGGTGCGCTTGCCCAGGATGATAATCCTGCATTGTCCGCAACCCTGATAAGGGTTGCCAACGGCTTTTATATTGTGTCCGTAGTATTTCTCGTCCTGGGCCAATTGGCTGCACTACGGGGGGCAATAACTGCGAGGACCGTTGCCAAAGCACTCGCCGCACAAAGCGGCCGCAGTACGTTGACCTCGTCCAGGCGGTCTGTCTCTTCCGGCATGAGCGGATTTTCAGGGATGACACGCACGGCTTCAAATCCAGAATCCCTGGTTGGGCTGGCCGGTTCAAAGTCGGCATCAAACTGGTTTTTGATGGAAGCACGAAACCATAGCGGCATGTCATCTCTGCAGCAGTTGCGCGAAGGGGGGTCATTGGGCAGCTCATTGCGTTCGTCATCTACGCTAGAACATGTGTTTTTTACGGCCCCGTCCAGTTTTCAGAATTCCTCGCATGCAAATTCTGTCATGTCGATGCAAAATTTTAATATCATTATTTAACCAGCCAACGCCGGTCAGAATACTATATCAGGTAGGGGGGGTATGCTGTTCTATTCCAATATTTTCAGCCTGATGGACTGGACGAAAAATGGCATTGATCCATGTAGTGGAATGTATCTTCGCCATATCCCGGTGGCCAGCGTATCAGGTAATAAATTGCAGGGGCCTGAAATCTCGCTAGCCCTTCGCTTCAACCAGTTCAATGCATTGAATTATGGATTTGGTGTTGGCTGGGAATTTAATCTTTCTCATATCGATGCCGAGGTTGATGAAAATAATAACGCCATTCAGACACTGGTCCTCTCCAACGGGGCGCGCTATCAGTTGATTGAAGATCAGGATGGCATCGCGACATTGAAATACAAGCGGACATTGACATTTGATTTCAAACAAATCTCTGCAAATCCTGATAAATACCAGCTGGTAGGCAAAGAAGGCATCATTGAAACAATAGAAAACGGGAGAACGACCCGGGTTGAACTGCCCAATGGTCTCGGTCTCAATCTGGCCTGGAACAGTGATTCTTCGTTTGTGATCAGTGATGATGGAGGCGTAAATCTTGTTACGACAACAATTGCGACGACAGCGACAGGGAAAACTCATACTGTATCGGTTGTGGACTCGCTGCTGGACTTTACCTGCGATAGCAGTGGTGTTGAACAGCTGACTGGCGTCGCCATTCGCTCAGGGCCATCACTGTGCCGCATGAAGTATGCGATTCATAACGACAGTTATCTGGAAATAATAAAATGGGATGCCTGGGTTAATTATGTTCAACAGGATATCATTTCTTATAAAAGCCTGCCAAAGCCATCGGGGCTGAAACAGGATGTCCGGGCTGTTGATTTTATTGATTCCCGTCAGTCAGCAGAGCATGCGGTACACTTTGCGTATGAATATGGAAAAAATAATTACCTGGGGGGGGCTGACGGCCCGGCATGGATTTCTGATGCCGACAATCTGGAATCCCGACCGGATGACTATACGTATATAGTAACCGAGAAAATCGGGAATGCGGCTCTGCCGGCCAAGATTACCGAGTTTCATTATAATAAATTCTATCTGCTTGTTAAATGTTTTCCTCGCCCAGGCAGGGAAGATGGCGCCGCGCGCAGAAAATACAGCACATACGGATATGCATTGGTTCCTGGAAAGGGTATTGATGCGCAATCATCGACTTTCATGCTGTCTGTTTTGAATGTCCATGTGAGCACCGGCAGTGATCGTGCCGGAACACCTTGTAACGTTTCACGGCTGACATCCTGTCAATATGATCAATTTGCCAATCTCGTTCAATTCACTGATGAAAATGGAATGAAAGAGTGGTATGAATATTATGACGTGATGGGTGAGAAGAATGGCGACGGGGAAGTGTTGTGCCCTGCTGATCCAAATGGATTTGTCAATTATATTAAAACAAAGATTATATCTTCAGGCAATGGATCTGGCGATTATCCCAGAAAAATTTTTGGCTACACTTATCAATCCATTGCTGCGACTTCATTGGTCATGGTGAAAACCGAACAGTTTGCGCTGCAAAATGAAAGTACGGCCACTTTCGTGGCACAGTCGATGGTCAGCCATACTTATGGTAGCTATGGTGCACCATTAAAAAAATATCCAGTATCAAATCATTGACGACTGATGATTATTTTTCAACGATACTTTATTTTATTTACCAGCGAAACGAAAATACCAGACAGCTGTCTGTCACCAAAAAAATTGTCGGCTGGGATCAAGTGACCAAAAGTGAAGTGGTGACGCGTGCGTACACCACGGGGCTTGTTCAGTCAGCTGTTAATGAAAATGGTGTGATCACCGAGTATGGCTATGATGAGATCGGGCGTACCATCAGGACCGTTTATGCGCCGGGGCGACCGTACGGTTATACCGTGCATGTCACGTATCAGTGGCAATCCGGCAAGCAGGTCACCAGGAGTACAACAGATGCTTTCAGTGAAACCCTTGTCCGGGATGGATCCGGTCATGTGGTTAAAAAAGAAGTGAATATCATTCGGGATGGAAAGGCGCTGGATTATTTGATGGCCGGTTTTATCTATAACGAAATTGGTCAGCTGATACAAGAAACGCAATATGACTATGCAGGAGAGCAGGTTTTTTCGAAAACAACCCTGTCGGACTATAATGTCTATGATGAATTGGTTAGTATGAAAAAACCGGGGTGTTCTTCTGACGACTATCAGTTTTTTCAAATGGAAGACGGGACATTTTCCATTGAGCAGGTTCATCAGCCTGGTGACGTCAAAACCCTGACCTGTTTTGATGCCCATGGCGAGCTAAGCAAGCGGGAAATCTGCAGTCCAGCCAGCAAGGAGATGGCGGATGTGACCGAAACCCTGTTCTATGATGCTTTTTTACGCTTGATCCGTCATGCCAAAACAGCCCGGGAAACCGAATCTTTTGAATATGACGCATTTGATCGCCCCGTGGCCAGAACAGGGTCATCGAGCGGGCGGCAGACGATGACTTACGCCCCTCATTTACTGGATGAGTCAGTATGCATGATTGCCATCGACGAAAAAGTGATCGGAACTCGAGAATTTGACGGGTTGGGACGGCAGAAATCCTCAATTGTGGATGGGGTCAGTACCTCATATGACTATGCTGGTTCAGCCATGTTTTCTCGCCCGTCAACGGTGAAGATTTCCAACGGAAGAACCTGGGCCTATCAATACGATGCCGTCCTTGATAATGTTACAAGACGGGATGTCAGCAATGCCGATGGTACGGAATCGGCATCAAGGATTTATGAGTATGATATTCGTACCCGCTTGCTGAAAAGTCATCGCGCTGACCAGTATACGCATACGTTTTCCTATGATGAGTTCAACAACGAGAACGGCAGCAGTGGTGGATGGGCCGGTCTGGCATTCGGATCCTATTCCGTCCAGACCCCTCGCTCCGTGCAAGGCCTGCTGCTGCGGGCATTGTTCTCTTTTCCTGTGACGCCGCCGGCACACACGATTGTTATCGACTGTCTGTATGACTCGCAGGGGCTGACACGGAAGATGAGCTGGTCGATGCATGGCGCATTGCTGTGCGAAGCAACTATCATGCGTGATGAAATAAATGGAAATATCAGAAATATCCGCGGTTCTTCTGCACGAATCGTTTCGCCGGGTTTGGAACGGATACCCATGGACATTAATTATGGGTACGGGAATTATAACAGGACAAACCATACCGAATGGAAGCTGGGGCCTCCCCCGAGGCAGGGCAGTGCAGGTACGGTAGCCGGCAAGCTCTGGCGGATTATGGCGGTTTCCATGAATTATGACCACCATGGTTTGTTGCTGCAGGCGAAGTATACTTCCAGCCTGGGAGGAGGGGGAACCCGCTGGGTGGATTCGTTTGCATATAATGATCGCGCACAACTTGCCAGCTGGCACCGGACGGGAAACCTGGTTTGCCAGGATCAATTCGGTAATTCCATTGCTTCCCAGTCATTCCTGTATGACCATGCCGGGAATATATCGCAGATCAATAGCGAAACAAGTGATGGTTACAATCATGCTGTTTATCGCTACAATGCCAACAACCAGTTGTTCCAGATTGGCAATAATAGTCAGACTGTTACAAGCTATTTTCCGGATGCCGTTGCTTTTACTAATGATAACGAAGGACATGTCAGCAAGCAGCAGTTTGTTCTCCACGGCAGCTATAATATAAAAACATTTGATTATGGCATGGAGGATGGTGTCAAGACCGTTACTGCAAAATGGTTGAAGACCAGCTCGACGCTGGCTAACTGGTACGATGCCGGTGGGCGCCTGATTTATCTGCGTGCTGCCGCGAATGGCGTGGAACAGGATACGGCGCGCTATTACCTGGACGGAGTGCTTCTGTTCGAGTGGCAGAGACCGAACGCCAGTCCACAAGATGGCACATTGACGATTTTTCATCGTGCTGAAGGCAATATGCTATACATGACGCATGTGGACAAGAACGGTGGCAAGTGGGTCCAGCCTTGTCTGAGCCAGCCCGATGGGACGTTACTGGCCGTGGGAACCATAGATAAATATTCACGGAGAATTCCACCCAGCAGTGAAACCCTTAATGTCTATCGATACTATAATTTTCACTTTCAGGGACAAACTGCGTACGGCTTGACCTTTGATTTGAAAAACCGGGCTTCTTATATCTTTTCCGATAGTGTATTGACTAAATAAAATTGGTGTGGAGAAGCTAGTGATTCAGCTGGATGTAAACAGCTCCCGCCCGCTGTCTATGATCAGACCG